>CALDKD010000001.1 GCA_937898885.1 uncultured Bacteroidales bacterium
AAGCACACCTAAGGAGCCTTCCGTACAGGAAAGCTCCTTGTTTATTTCTACTAAGTTGAGTCAGATTACCACTCCTCGGCAATATTCTTGAACTCGCTCCATTCCAGATGTCTGGAATAGTTCATTTTCTGCCCTCTTGGAACCGTCACCTTGCAAGTCTCTTTTGTAGCTGCGTCAAATACAGTAGGACAATTGTGAGGTGGAAAGATATTCGGAGAGTAAATATAAGCCAGACTAGGACAATTCTTAAATGCGTCAACGCCAATTATTCTGACACTATGGCCTAAACGCATCTCCTGCAGTTTGGTACAGTTCATAAATGCGAAATCACTTATGGCGGTAACCTCATTACCCAGGGTTATCTTGGTGATGCTTTCGTTTCCCTTGAATGCCTCAGGACATATAAATGACACATTCTGTGGAAGCTCATACTCTTCACCAGTCTTCTTTGCGGGATAAAGAACAAGCATTCTCGTATCCTTGCTGTACAATACGCCATCAATATCAGTGTATGACATATTGTTCTCATTTACAGTTATTTCCTTTAGAGACGCGCAATCCTTGAAAGCATTCATCCGAATAATGCCGATGCTGAATGGAAGGTTTATACTCGTCACCTTGTCGCACCCGTAAAAGGCATTCTCATCTATCTGAATCACTTGAAACAGGAACTCATCGTGCTCTCCTGATGTTACAAATGACGGAATATCAATCTGTCCCTTGTATCCACTGGCGCCATCGTCAAACGATTTACGTCCATTATTATGATCCCAGGTTACAGCCACGTGACCGAAATTGTCAAGAATAGAGTAGCATAACGTGGAGCCATTGTTATACTTTACGGTAATGATATTGTCGTCAATCTGGCAATCAAGCTGTTTTACAAGCATTGTCTGCCATACATCCTGAGAACCGCGCCCTATATCCTGAGCGTTCTTGCTGGTCTTACAACCAACAAGGCAAAGAAGCATAACTGCTAAAAACAATACCTTTTTCATAACTCATATACTTTTTGTAACGATTATTTCTGTAGCAAATCTATAGAATAGTTTTGATAATTCCAAATTTTTGTGAAAAAGTTTTTATCGATGTAAATCTCACAACCCGCTTCTGTAAGAATGATGTTGGTGGTGCCGATGAAGTGTACATTTGTACTTATTTTTGTAGATTATGAAACAAGTGTATCGTATGGATACATTTGTCATAATGTATTTTTGTGACGGGTTAAAAAACATTTGTAACAGAGCATCCGGCAACTCTCATGCATTTATGCAATAGTTAATTCATTATTCATGTGCAATCATAATTTGCTTATATTCAGAGTGCTTACGTTAATATATGTGTAGTGGTTTTAAATAAATTCTGTTAATAATTGCATAGATGGCCAAGCGGGGCTGTTTTAGCAATAATTCATACAATATACACAACATTCTCATTGCATTACGCTAAAAATACAAACCTGATTCCAGCGCGATTTTAACATTTCGCTTATGCGTATTACAAATGTCACTTCTTGTTGCAATTACAAATGTAATTAACCGCTGTATTCTGTTGAAAAGAATTGTAATCTACATTTGGATAATGTCATTGGATGCTTTATTTTTGTACCGATAGAAGAAAATGAGGTATGAAAGAGAGATTACTCGCCATTCTTGAGCAAAAACAGATGAGCGCCTCGCAGTTTGCCGATTCGGTAGGCATTCAGCGTGCGACATTTCACCACATCATTAGCGGAAGAAACAATCCTAGTCTTGACGTGGTAATAAAAATTCACACTGCCTACCCTGACATTGATTTGGAATGGCTGTTAACCGGAAACTCCGCATCGCAAGAAGGAGTACCCGCACAAACCACCCTCACAGCTCTTCAACAAGACTTGTTCCCGCCCGAGAATCAGATTTTCCGACCTGCTGCAGGTAATCATTCCGAATATCGCAGCCATGATGGGGGTGATCAGTATGCAAATAGTGTATCAAACAACAATGAATCAGTAAATTGCACAAAGAAAATAGTCCAAATAATAGTAGTCTATTCAGATGGAACTACAGAATGGTTCAAAAACTGACCGCACATAGACTATGTGCGGAAATAAAAAGAGCGGCATCGGAAATGATGTCGCTCTTCATTTATAATATCAGAGATTTATTTTTTGGGAATTGCCACAAGTACTGCCTGCAGAAAATCCCATACCTTCTGCACGGAAGGAATGAACGCGCGCTCGTCTGGTGAATGAGGGCTCATAAGTGTAGGACCGCACGATACCATATCCCAATGAGGATATGCCCCACTCAGGATTCCGCACTCAAGACCAGCGTGGATAGCCATGACCGCCGGCTCTTTTCCGAACATGTCCTTGTAAACATTCTTCATTGTATGCAGAATTGGTGACGCTGCATTGGGAGCCCAACCGGAATAGCCGCCTGTGAATGTGGTTTTTGCCCCTGCCAAAGCAAATACCGACTCCATCTTGATGGCAAGCTGACGCTTTGCGGTGTCAACCGAGCTGCGCAACAGGCAACTTACAAAGAACTCGCCACGGTAAATCCTTACCATAGCCATATTGTTGGAGGTCTCAACCATTCCTGGCATCTGATCGCTCATTCTCTCTACTCCATCCGGACAAGCCAGAATAGCGCGGATAAACCTGAGTGCGGCAGCCTCATTCACATATTTGCAATCCTCGTGGTCACAAACCTCTCCAGGAGCACACTTGTACGGCTCAAATACGAACGTGCAGTCAGGGTCGGTAGCCGCATACTCTGCCTTCACCTCGTCATACACCTCTGCTACAATCTTCTTTGCCATGGCAACCTTCTTGTCCGGCACATAGAGTGTGGCAAAGCACTCTCTCGGGATGGCATTTCGCAGTGTGCCTCCCTCCATATCAAGGAGCTTGACGTCGGCCTTGGTAATCAGCTCATATATAACCCTTGCGGCAATCTTATTGGCGTTTGCACGGCAGAGTATGATGTCCATACCTGAGTGGCCACCTTTAAAGCCTTTTACTGCAAGAGAATAGCACTTATGATCCGCAGGCTCCTCCTTGCGTCTGTAAGTGGCGCGCGCAGTGGCGTCCAGACCTCCGGCGCAACCTATGTAAAGCTCGCCCTCGGCCTCTGAGTCAAGGTTGATAAGGATATCGCCTTTCAGAATACCAGGCTTCAAAGCCGCGGCACCTGTCATACCAGTCTCCTCGTCGTAAGTGACCAACAGCTCCAGAGGTCCGTGCTTGATGGTCTTGGACTCTAGAATTGAGAGAGCCATAGCCACACCAAGTCCGTTGTCAGCGCCAAGAGTTGTGCCCTTAGCCTTCAGCCAATCGCCATCAACCCAAGTCTCAATCGGATCGGTCTCAAAATTGTGAGCCACATCGGCATTCTTCTGTGGAACCATATCCATATGTCCCTGCATGATAACGCCCTTAAGGTCCTCATACCCTGGAGTGGCCGGAACGCGCATTATCACATTTCCGGTCTCATCGGCAAAAGCCTCAATACTGCGCTTTGCTGCCCAGTCAAGCAGATACGCGCGGATCTTCTCCTCGTGCTTTGATGGACGAGGCTGTCTTGTAATGCCATAGAAGTTCTCAAAAACGACCTTTGGCTCCAAATCTTTAATTGTCATAATATTTCTGAGTTTTTTGTTTATTGATTCTGATGTAATATCTTGAATACCAACTCACGCAGCAGACCATCGGTTGTGTTGCCTGTAGCCTCCACGCCTTTTGAGCGGGCATCGGTATATCTTATTTCCGATATGATACGCAAGACATCAAAGGCTGAATAGTTCCTCATACCGATAGTATAGTCTCTTACGCCCCAGGTACTCTTCAGGCCAAGTTGCTCAGCAATACCCTGATCTGTCTTGTTGGGTGCGTACCAGGCCAGTATCAGGTTTGCAAAATACTGAAACAGCACTGCAGTTACCATCTGTATGGGATAAGTCTTGGAATTCTTCTCGTAATATAAAGCTATCTGATTGGCTTTCAAGATATTTTTGTTGACAATGGCATCGCGGAACTCAAAAACATTATAGTCCTTGCTCACACCTACAAGCCTCTCTATCAACTCAGGGGTGATACTTTTGATTCCTTGGGGCAATGCCACCGCCAGCTTGTCTATCTCGCCAGCCATACGGCTCAGGTCAGGACCGACAAACTCAACCATCATAGAGCTTCCTTTCGGGTCAATTGTCAGCCCTTTCTCTGCCACATACTCGCTCACGAACTGACCCATCTGCTCGTCCTTGTATTTCTTTGATGAGAAAAGGACACCGGTCTTGGCGATATCAGCGGCAACTTTCTTGCGCTTATCCAACGTACCGCCCTTATGGCAAAAAACGAGTACTGTACTCTGCTGAGGCATAGTAAGGTACGCGGACAGCAAATCCGTATCCTTGGCCAGATGCTGTGCCTCTTTCACTATTATGACCTGCCGCTCACCCATCATCGGGAACGAGCGGGCACGCTCCAGCACACTCTGCATTGACGTGTCAAGCGCATACACTACAATCTGATTGAAATCGCGCTCGTCCTCCGGCATGGCGTTCTGCTCTATGTAGTCCGATATGCGGTCAATGAAATATGGCTCCTCACCCATCAGATAATAGACCGGACTGTACTGACCTTTCTTGAGGTCGGCCATCACTTGCCTATAAGTCACTTCTCCTGCCATTTCAGTTTGCCATTGTGCGAAAAACAGTTAAATTCGCACATCATTTTACAAATATAATCAATGTTGGAATTGAATCTGCCAACCTGCCAGTTAAAATTTGCCGAAGAAGGCGGAAAGACTACCGTGTGGGATTCTGTCAGGAAGAAATACGTGGCATTCACTCCCGAGGAAAATGTGCGTCAGCACTTTGTAAACTACCTCATTACAGCCAAGGGCTATCCTGCCACACACCTTATGAACGAGGTTACGCTTAACCTTAACGGTCTGTCACGCCGTTGCGATACCGTTGCCAGTGACCGTCAGCTTACTCCCAAGGTGATTGTTGAGTACAAGGCGCCCACGGTCCAGATAACCAGGCAGGTGTTTGAGCAGATATCCAGATACAATATGGTGCTGAAGGTTGATTACCTGATTGTGAGCAACGGCCTGAGACACTATTGCGTCAAGATGGATTACATTGGTAATAGTTTTGAGTTTCTTACCGACATCCCATTATATAAAGACCTCTGAATGAGATTCCCTATGGCTACGGTGGTTTCATTTCAAATAATGAAACGAATGAAATGAGGCTTCATTGCGTTCATTTCAAATAATGAAATGAACGCGGTGTAACTACCGCATACTGTAGAATACGCCCTGAGCGTTGAGCAGCGCATCCAACAGCTTGAATAACACATCGTTGTATTCCGGCAAACTGATAGCAAGATGTACGGAGCACAACATAACGCTATCTCCGGCAACTATGCATTTTACATATTTGGAACTGCTGTTCACAGCATTGGCTGCCACACAGGCCTTGTTGTATTCTCTCTTTGATTGAATCGTTGCTATTCCAGGCAGTGAGATGCAGAAGTCAGTCTCGCTGCAGATTATCAGAAACGTGGCATTACGATAAAAGATAATAATATCACCCTCCTTGTCCATTTCCGGTTTTAGTCCCTTGCGTGTAAGATACAGCATCAGGTCATTCTCAATTTTTCCCATAATATATAGAATTCTCAGTCGTTTTGTCTGGATAATAGCATAAAAGGAAGCGCGGGACTCGCCTGTCCTGCTTATCCCGTCGCTTAGGCCTTCGCATTGCCGTCTCACTGAGAATAAGCAATGACGAATCCCACACTGTGATATATAATCCTTTTCCCGCCTCTGGCCGGTTCAGTGACCAGAGGCAGGAAGGTAGATTAATACCAACACAGGGCTTCACCATTGCCTTACCGTGCAGTGAGGTATTTGAAGTTGCGAAGTTCAAGCGACCGCAGATAAGGCGTAAGTTACGCCTTCCAATATGTATCGCCCGGGCATTAAGCCCAGGCATTTGCAATATTAGCTCTTTTCATACAATTACACAAGAAAACGTATGAAAAACAGAATAATCAGAATCCTTCATCCAGCACATATGGAGTACCTTCAGCTGTGATGCCGGCACCGCATACGTTGAAATGGGTTGAATATGAGTTGTTATAGAACTCAACCTCTGCGTGACCTTCGGCATCGGTTATCACGTTGGGATTCCAGTAGAGCGTGCGGCGGTAGTCAACATCGCCTCTGGCCGGTCCCTTGGGATACTCCGGGCTGTAGAACTGGTATGGTGCGGAGAAGCCCAGCAAGGTTGTTGAGCGGCGGCTTATGTTCATCCTCTCCTTGCGTGTGCTGCGCTCGTGCTCATCCTTAAGAACCACCTCTATCAGACGTACCCGCTGCCACAACTCCTCTCCTATCAAGTAATTGCCATGGTGGGTCATATACTCCTGATACATAGGGCACAATGCTATGGCATCGCGCTTGTACATCGGGCGGTCAAACACATTGATGCTCACAATGTCCATCACGTCAATTGAGAGAGGCGAGTCATATCTGCCCTGCGCCGCATCAACAAGACCTTGTGAGTCGTGTACATAGTAGAAATATTCAATATTTGGATATTGCTCCATCATATAACCCTTTTCCTCGAAATAGCCGTGAAGGTCAGTGGTGAAATCACCCTTGTCACGCTCATGCTCGGTATCCTTCTTAACATCGTGCGTCTTGAAGGTGAAATAATCTATGTATATGCGTTTGTCCTTTATCTCTACCTCTGGAAGAATGTATCCAAGATCCTCGTATATGATTTTAGGATAACTGGTGGTGTCAGTATTCTCAATTTCTGTGATTTCTTCCTTAATTCCCGTCTTCCGGCTTATTCTCTTGCTCTCCTTACCGGTAATGACCAGTTCCTCTGGTCTGTATCTCCTGACCAGAGGATACATTGAGCGTTCCAGCCTGATTCTGGCATAATTACCGATTTTAAGCATACGGTCATCTTTTGCGAAGATTGTCAGTCGGGAAGTTACATTGAAATCTGATATGTTGAAACCAAAGTAACCGTCTGGCCCGGTTACATATCGGAACTGCTCTGTCTGGGATTTGTGTTCCCAAGGCATTACCGCGGCCAGGACCAAGACACTGTCAATAGGCTTGCGTGTCAATGACGTCTCAATCCAGCCGTTAAGTCCAAGACCGTACTCCATACGATGCACCTCCTTGTAAGGCTTCACGGTAGCCATAGTCTGCCAGTCGTATCGCTCCCACCCCTGCACCAGCATCAGCAGGTCAAGCGCCTTGCGATGCTCCTCATCGTCAGCCTCAAAGTAGTATTCCGGATTATACACCATTCCCTTAATGTCTGACGACAGGAGCAGTGTTGTGCGGAAATCGTTTTCCAATGCCATTCCAAGACATTTACTGTCGCGGACGGACAGGCAGAAACGGTCGCGGAACGGGGCGTGATTCTTTCCGTTGGTGAGGCTCATACTCAATTTTATCTTCTCGAACGGGCCGTACAGTTCCTTGTCGGTGGTAAATGTCAGCTCAGGTACAGGCTGATTGTGCTCAATACAGGAGAACAGATGCCTTGTGGCATACACGTTACCCATTCGGTCAAACAGAGTGAGCTGGCATACGCCCTGCGGAAGTCCCTCTTTTGTTATGTGTATTTTTGTGGAAGCTCCCGTCAGCAATACAGTGCTGAAATACATAAGCTCTCCACGGCAGGTCAACGTGACTCCAAGTGTATCCGACACGATGTCTGCGGTTTTTCTCAGGATGACCTCGATGGTATCCTTACCCACATCGGCTCTCATTACATATCCGCTTGACTGAGCCTTGGGCAGGTTGAATGAGTATATTTTGTCATTGTAGGTGAAAGTAGCGCGATTGTCCGCCCTGAAGGGTATGAACTCAAAACTTCCCATTCCGTCGTGGATGGTATGCAGAGGTATGGTATTGTTGAGAGTTCCATCGGCACTGACTCCGAATCCGCTGTCTCCCATCAGTTTGAAAGCCACACGGCAAGGCTGACCTATTATCATTGAGCCACCTTCGGGAAAGAACTCCGCGTTTAACGTTTTCAGATTATCCGGATTGGGACGGTATTGCTCAATTGTACTCTTCTTCTCCTTTATCAAAGGACGCTCACCATAATAGTTTCCGTCTTGCTCTGGTTTCTCAAATACTGGGAGAACACGCGAGAAGACCACATCGTCGCCAAAGTTAAGCATATGCGATGTGTATGCCCTGACCTCATAGAAACCGCTTGGGTATGGCAGCACGGTTTTCCTGCGTTCTCTGGCAGCTGCCGTGGCTCCATCCACCAATGGGAACGAGCCGTCGGCCTGGCCGGCCACAATCTTGAGCTTCTCCTGCTTCAGGATTACTCCGTTCGGCGATACAAGATCCACGTACAGCACTCCGCTCTGGGCGCGGTGATGGTCAGATGCTGTCACTACGAATGCCTTGAACCAGATGGTCTCGCCGGTATAGTACGAAGTGTTGTCAAACTGTATGAAGACTTTCTCCTGAGGGAAAATGTGTCCGAACTGGTGGACATTCCCGGCAAAGCGCATCAGCGCCTTCTCCGCCGACAGTGTATCAGATGCTGCCAGAATGTTGCGTTTCCTTTCCCGGATTACCGTAGCGTCAGTGCCATATAGGTCGGAAAGACTCTTGAACCTTACTGAGAACAATATACAGCCGGAGCTTTTCTCAACCTCCCCAAGCCTTCTTACGTCATTTGCGGAAAGCAGGCTTAATCCGATTTCCGACAACGAGGTGTTCTCCGGATCTCTGATCAGATAGAGAAAACTGTCTCCGGCTGAGCCTACAAGCTCAACATCACCGCCATCAAACAAATCATTGATGACAGACCCGTTCATAAGCTCTCCTTTCTTGTCAAATATGGCACTATACCCGTTATTCCCGTAACTGTATGAGAAGACAAGATGCCTGTCAGTCTCATAGACATCACGAACCTCACCTGCCGGATAAGTTTTTTCCTTGAAACGAATAATGTATTCAGGCCTCATGCCATCGCCGTTGACCGGTATTGAGTATATGACCGAGTCTCCAATGATGTGGAATGTATATCCTTCTCTCAGGTATGATACATTATCAGACTCCAGGCCGGATACAGGAGTGCTTGTCAGCTCGTATTCGATTAACGGAGTTTTTTTGCTATGCGGTATCATTGAGTTTCTTCTTTTGGGCAGACCACCCTTCTGGTTCACTGAGCCGTGGCTTAGATGATAGAAGAATCCATCCTGAAGCTTGAATATGTGAAGTGGCTGTGACACGTGCGATACGTTGTCGGTTCCGGTAACATCACCTTTCGCATTAATAGTGTATGCCTTGCCCTCCTTTTCATTGTATGCGCAGATGTCACCGCTTATTACATCTATGCTGCACCGCTCATTATCGTTCTCAAGCAGCAGGTTACCATTTGTATCAAAGAAGACTGAGCCAGGCAATTTACCGAAACTCAGCATTATCTTGCCGCCGGCTATGGCAGCGCTGTGTACCTGACCGGACTGTGATTCATTTGAGAAGTGCAAAGGATACATTCTGATACTCTCGGTAATGTCTGAGAGCATAATCAGACTTATACTGTCCGCATCAACGCTCAGTACTACCGGCGCGCCACCGGAATCAGCTGTAGTCGCAGCTGTTGAGGTGTGTGTAAGGCATAAATTGAGCATTATCACTGCTATTGTCGAAGCTATGTTGTTCTTTTTCATTTTCCAGGAATATTAACGGAATCTTACAAGGCTCTCCAAGGTCTCAGGAGATATCTCCCCATTCATATAGAGCACCGTATATGCATCGGCGTTCTCTATTACAATGACAAGCTGGCTTATTGTGTGCCTGCTCAGGTCCGTATAAACCTGAATGCTCTGGTTGCCATTGCTTTTATCATTGATGCTCATATACTTACCGAACGGTCTGGAAGCGACGACACTCTCTATGTCGCTCTTCAGGCCAGACTTGCGGCTCTTGTCCTTGACGGTTATCTTGCAGAATCCGTCAAGTCTCTCTATTATGTTCTTTCCGATGTTGATGGATACACGTGCCTGTCCGGGCGAGTCATTGAAATCCAATGACTCGATTTTCTGGAGCATATCCTTCGACACGGCCTTCACCTCAATGCCGTCTGCGCCCATATACCGGACGCAGATGTCTGACATCGTATAGCCTTTGCGCGATGCAGCCGCCATAGACGGAAGCATCAGCAGAATGCAAAGTGTTGTGAATAGTCGTCTAATGTTCATTATTTCAATTCATTGAGTCAAGATTGCGGTCCAGTTCGTTGAACGACTCCATTATGAAGGCGTATGCCTCGGCAGGGTCGCTGAACGTGTCAGGAACATTGAATTCCGATGAATCCTTTTTCCCCAGTCCGATAGCGAGTGTGGCTGTTACACATATACAGGCTGCCACATATCCTATCCATCTTACGGAATGGCGTGCCGCTGTCAGGTCTTTATCGTCGTCCTCGACAAACGCCATCAGATTCAGCTTACGGCTGATATCTTCCGTAAGACCGGCAGGCTCCGGTATCATTGTCCTTTCAGAGAGTTGTCTGAGCTCATCGACGCTCATTTTCTCCAAATCGTCTAGTCTTATCATAATATATCCTCCTTTTTCATCAGTTTTCTCAAACGGGCTCTTGCCAGACTGAGCAATGTCCTGAGGTTTCCCTCGTTAAGCCCTGTTATCCTTGATATCTCATCGTACTCCAAGCCATCCAGTATGCGGTATCTCATAACCATCCGCTGTCGTTCGGGAAGTGTGTCAATCAGAGTCATTACTCTGTCCAGACTCTCCCTTGTAATGATACCGTTCTCAGGCTGACTGCCGTACCCTGCTATTATCTCTGTCTCAACCGGTTCTCCTGTGTGTCTGGTCCTGATGCGGTCTATGCATATTCCCCTCAATAATACAAAACCGAAAGACTCTGGATTCCGGATGGTCTCTATGTCATTGCGCAGGCTCCATAAGCGGACATAGAGGTCCTGAACGGCATCCTTGGCATCGTCGGGCGAGCCAAGAATGGCGTATGCGGTCTTGTAGAACCGACCGCCCAATGGCAGATATGTCTCCTTAAACTCCTGTAGTTCCACGATATGAGGGAAAACTCAACAATAATACGAAAATCTGATTGTTTTGTTAAAGACAAATGTTGTTTATTTACAAAAAAGACAGGCAACCGTATGATTGCCTGCCTTTATGATATATACATTTTTATGTGTCTGTTAATCCTCGGCCGCTTTCTTGCGTATTGAGCGTTTCTTTGTAGTTGGCTCTGCCGGTGCCTCAATTTGCACGCCGGCCAGCTCCGGGTCAACCAGAATACGGCCGCAATACTCGCATACGATGATTTTCTTGCGCGTACGGATGTCAAGCTGTCTCTGAGGTGGAATCTTGTTGAAGCAACCGCCGCAGGCATCACGCTCCACATAGACAATACCCAGACCATTGCGGGTATTCTTGCGGATACGCTTGAATGAGAGCAGAAGTCTGGGGTCGATGGTTCCCTCCAGAACCTTAGCCTCATCGCGCAGACGCTCCTCATCCTTGCGGGTCTCCTCTACAATCTCCTCAAGCTCAATCTTTTTTCTCTCCAGATCATCGCGCTTCTCAGCCAGCAGGCTCTTGCTGTTCTCAACCTCTTCCTCTCTGTTCGCCAGACCGGCCTTGGCCTCACGGATTTTCTTCTCGCTGAGCTCAATCTCCAGGTTGCAGTACTCAATTTCCTTGTTCAGAGCATCGAACTCCCTGTTGTTGCGTACGTTGTTCTGGTTCTCCTCGTACTTGGCGATTGATGCCTTGCTGTTCTCAATGCTGTGCTCATTCTCCTTGATGGCCTTGTTGAAGGCAACCATATCGGCCTTGTAGTTCTCGATACGTGTAGTGAGTCCTACAACCTCATCCTCCAAGTCTTGTACCTCAAGAGGGAGCTCACCACGCAGGATTCTTATCTCGTCAATCTTGGACAGAATTGTCTGAAGCTGATAAAGTGACTTCAGCTTCTCCTCCACAGTGTACTCTGATGGGTCTTTTTTGATGTCTTTTGCCATAATTATAGTGTTTAGAAATACCTGATCGGATTTGTGTTATGTGATGTCTGCTCAACTCTCATATGCGGGAACTCCTTATGCAGAATCTCGCCGAGCAGCTCAACGGTGTATTGCTCACTCTCAAAATGTCCTGTCTCCATAAGCAATATGGTACCATCCAGACCGAAGAAACGATGATATCCTATCTCTCCAGTGATGAATGCATCAGCGCCTGAGGCTACTGCTGAGGGTATAAGGAACGCTCCAGCCCCTCCGCATACTGCCACTTTGTGTACTGGTCTGCCCAACTGACCGTTACAGCGAAGGCAAGGTGCTGCGAACGTGCCTTTGACGAAGGCGATGAATTCATCTTCGCGCATATCGCGGCTCAGGATTCCGGTAATACCGGAGCCTGCATCCTCGTTTTTGGATTCAAGCCAACTGATTTCTGAGAGTCCCAGCCGGGATGCGATCTTGAAGTTTACACCCCCACTCGCATTGTCAAGGTTGGTGTGTGCCGCGTATAGTGCGATACCGTTTCTAATGGCCTCTATGACGCAACGCTCACTCTCGGTCTTGTCTGTGATGGATTTGAGCGGACGGAAGAGCAACGGATGATGAGATACTACGAGATTGCATCCCAGACTCACGGCTTCCTGAATGACAGCCTCCGTCACGTCCAGACACAATAAAGCCCCTGAAACTTCCGTCTCTGTCAGTCCTATCTGCAGGCCTGAATTATCGTATTCTTCCTGCAGAGGCAGAGGCGCGAACTTCTCAAGGGCATCAACCACATCCCTGATTCTCATCACCTATATGCTAATATGCCGCAAAATTAATATAAAGTTTTCAAATACACAACCATACGATGGCTCCTGTAGCCAGAATCATTCCGGCAATCTGCATCCAGCTGCGGGGCTCCTTGAAGGCTTTCCATCCTACAATGGCGCCTATGGCCACAATACCTGCATTATGTGCCGGGAAAAGGATGGCTGAGTCAATGCTCTTCATAGCCTCAATCAAAAGGAATGTGGCAAAGAAGTTGGCTGTTCCCAATATGGTTCCACCAAGAATATCCTTGCCCGTAAATCTGGCGCGCTTGCCGGCAGGCTTAATAATCAGCATTATAAGCCCGAACACCAGTGCGGATATAAAGATAACTGATGTGGCAAGCGCGTTCATATAGCTGACAAGATTGCCGCCAAGTGGTGAGTATGCAACACCTATTTTATATTGCATCACCTTGAGCATTGCGTTACTCAGACCAAACATTACGAAAACAATAGCCGTCCACAGAATGGTACTGCCGGATTTCCGGCCGGACACTCTACCCTTTCCTATATCCAGAATCATAGCCAGAGAGAGTATCACTATCAAAATGGCAATCCAATTTGGCCTGTCACTTCCAGGAATAAGGAAATAGCAGATAATGATGGAGATGACCATTGATGCCCTGCTGCTTACGGTTGATATGGATACTCCTACTTTATCTGTACAGGTGTCCAATGCCACCATTCCAAGAATGAAGATAAGACCTACGGCTATGGCAAGCGGCAGCCACTCTTCCTTGATGGGATTGCTGATTCCTATACCCTGGAAAGAGAGCAGGCATCCCCATAGGAATGCCACCACATAGTTTACCAATATGGCGTAAAAGCCGTTTATCCCTTTCAACTGAAATACCTTGAAAAGGATGGTAAAAAGAGCTGTTGCTATGGTTGCGACAATCAGTGCTATCATAATTGATTCAAGTTTCGCAAGTTACAAATTACTGTCATTCAAGGATCGTCAGGGCGAACCCCGAATAATCTATCCTAGTATGACCCCCTCCTACATCCTCCCCTCAGGGGAGGACCCAGCCGGAACGGCTGGAACTGAAGTCTCGCACTTGCGAAACTTCAGTAATTGATACAAAAATAGCGACATTAAGTTTATTATTTGCAATATTAAGAGTAATTTCGCGCCACATTAGTAGAAAGAAACTGTTTTGAAATGAGACTGGTTGGAAAATTAACAGTGTTTGTAATCGCCATCTGCACAATGTTGGCTTGTGGAGGTAAATCAGGTAAGGTTACTGAAAACAATGAGAAAATGAGTTCTAGAGACATTCTGGTAGTGGTTGACCTTCAGAAAGATTTCATCGATGGCAACCTTTCAATTCCAAACGGAACCGCAGTGGTTCCACGTATTGACAGCATTAAGAAAGACTTTGATCAGGTTTGGTTCACACTTGACTGGCATCCGTCAAACCACTGCTCATTTACAGAGTATGGCGGTATATGGCCAGTTCACTGTCTGCATTACTCTCTTGGCGCATCAATACCAGACTGCATAATGGAAGGTCTGGAGAGCGATAAGATACGTTTCATACAGAAGGCCGAGAATCCGGAGATTGAGGAGTACGGCGCATTTGCCAATCTTCAGCCCGATGAGGAGGGCTGGTTTCAGGCCGGTGACAACGTCGTGGTATGCGGCATAGCATCTGAGTATTGCGTGCTTGAGACACTTCAGAACATAATCCGCCTGCGCGATGCCATAGGTTTCAATGTAAGCGTGTTTATGGATGGTTGCGGATGCTTCGAGAGCCAGCAGCCACTCCTGGACTTTATGAATGAGCACAGCGTTCCGGAATACAAATAATTGACGATATGGGAAACAGCATTATCCGCAGTATGATTGAGAATGACCTTTACAAGTTCTCAATGTCATATTACTATCAGCGTACTACTCCTGAGGGCATCGGTACATTCTACTTTACCGACCGCAACGGACAGACATTCACACAAGAGTTTGTTGACAACCTGCGGACTGAGTTCAAGAACCTGGAGTCTCTGGCGCTTACAGACCAGGAGTTCAATTGGTGTCTTGCAAACATAAGCTACATTCCCAGATGTTATTTCGAGTGGCTCAAGGGATTCCGCTTTGACTCTTCAATTATTGACATATCGCTTGATGAGGATGGACACCTTCATATTGAGGCCACAGACAACATATATAAGGTTACTCTTTACGAAATTCCTATACTTTCCACTGTATCAGAGCTTTATTACAGAATGTATGATACCGGCAAGGTTGATTGGGACTTTATTGACGCGCAGCTGGCTAAAAAAACTGAGATATCAAATGAGAACAAGATAAAGTTTGCGAACTTTGGAATGCGCAGACGCTATTCACACGAGGTTGAGGACCATGTTACAGAGTATCTTGTACGTAATGCCAAGTACTTCATTGGCTCATCGACGGTCTATTTCGCAATGAAGTATCAGTCTATCAAAAAAGACCTGAAGCCTATAGGCACAATGGCTCACGAGCTGATGATGGCAACCGCAGCCTTTATGGGACCTAAGGAGGCAAACTACTATGTAATGCAGAAATGGAACGAGATTTATGGTGGTGCTATGGGTACTATGCTCCCAGACTGCTTCACAACTGAGGTGTTCCTGCGAAATTTCAGTATGGATATGGCTAAGCTTTATGATGGCGTGCGTCACGATAGCGGTGATCCGTTTGAGTTTGGCGAGAAGATTATCGCAAAGTACGAGTCATACCATATTAATCCGCTTACCAAGTCTATCGTATTCAGTGACTCACTTGATTTTGAGCGGGCTCTGGCTCTACAGAAATACTTCGAGGGCCGTATTCTGGTCTCATTCGGCATTGGAACAAACCTGACAAACGATGTAGGCACAGTAAAGCCTCTGAACATCGTTATGAAACTCAAGACATTCCAGGTGAACCCGCGCCAGCCAAAGTATCGTTGCGTCAAGTTGTCGGATGTTCCAGGTAAGGAACTCGGCGATCCGGACGAGATACGTAGCTACAAGGTAATCCTTGGACTTGCTTAGTAAGCGTTTAATCAATTGAGGATGTAACGCAATCCTAACTGCAGATACCAGCAGTTTACAGTACTCTGAAGAGGCTCAAAAGCATTCTTCAGCAAACCGCTATTGTTTGAGTACAGCGTATAAAGCGGACGGCCTTCGGTATCTGTTCCTGCAAAATTCAATATCCTCCCATCGTTACAGGCTGTCGGCGTCTGGCACACACCCCATTTGCTGTTTATCAGATTGCCTGCGTTCATGAGATCAACCGACAGCTGAATTTTGTGCTCATTACTACCGCTGCCAATGCGGAATGTCTCTGCTACACGGATATCAAAACGGTTCAGCCACGGCATCAAGGCATCGTTTGCACCGGCATAACCACCCTTATGGCGGCTCAGATACTTGTCATTGCAGACAAAATCCCAGAATGCATCCTGCTGCTGTTCTGCAGAGTACTGACCATTGTCAACAAAAATCACCTCGTCTTTTGATGCTGGAATATAAATAAGGTCATTCACTACCCCATCACCATTCATATCATTGTTGCACATATAACTGTACCTGCCTGTGTTGGAGCCGGTATAGAAGAGTCCTACAGCAGTGGCGAACCGTTTGCCGTGACTAATTGAATAGGTCAGCGCGGCCAGTACTCTGTGCGGCATTACGTATGCCGACGAGCGAGACACTTCCTCATTCGGATCATTGATGGAGGCAGTGTTCTTCCAAGTTGAGTAAAGTGATGAGCCAACCATATCTGAGACAGCCTTGGAGTCCTGACGTATGTAAGATACCTCAAGTTTCAGGTTGCGTACAGGCTCAAGGCTCGCCGTTGCGGCAAAGGACCAGCTGTAGCCGTATTTTGTGTTGCATAGCAACATGGCTCCACCAGTCACATTGTCGTATAGCAATGGAGAGTTCTCACCTATCACTGCATCACCCCAGCGATAGTTCAATCTCTGATCGGCTCCGTAGAAACGTATGAAATCCTTATAGTTGTGAAGGTTGAGATTTCTTGCATAAACCGCATTGATATCCTTGTTGAAGATACCCTCCAGTGATATGGATGCAGGGAATCCTGCCGGAATGTCCCAGTCTGCCGCAAATGATGCCTTCAGGACCTGTGGCAGTTTGAAATCATCGGCCACACCGCATAGTGTAGCGCTCTTTACGGGTGCATTGGCATTTGCCTTCATTGGATAGCCCTGGCTCTTGAGATATGCTCTCATATCCTCTGGCGTGTGAGGGAAATTGCCGGCTAGTCCGGAAAGCACACCATTGTTGTCATTGCTTACAACTACAGTATTCTGAAGCATATTACTGTAGTTTGGCATATTTGTGAGAAATACCATCGGTACACGTCCTGCGAACAGTCCCGCACCTCCGCGCAATACGATGTCACCCTTACCGGTGATGTCCCAGTTGAAACCTACTCTTGGAGATAGATGGACGGAAATGTCTGGCCAGCGTCCGCTGTCAATGACCGGAGAATCCCAGTCTTTGGGAACACTCTCTTTCTCTGAGTAGTAATGCCTGGTCCAGTCAAGAGCACGATAGGACAGGTTTGTCTGCAGAGGCTCGTAATATCCAGTGACATCGGCACGCAGACCATATGTAAGCCGCAGTCTCTCTCCAATCTCAGTCTCACTTTGCATGAATGCCGTACCTTGTCCAAGCGAGCTCTTTGAGGCTGAGTCATCAATACCGTCGTAGCCGTATGTGTATCCGAATGCTATTGGTGCCTTGCCACTCTCGAAATCCTCAATTGAGGCGTATTTGTAATAGCCTGTCCCATACATCATATAATTGGTTGCCACTCTCTGGAACTCGTAGCTGATTCCGGCAGTGAGAGTGCTGTGACCGGCTACCCAGCGCAGATGATCACTGGCACTGTAGGTATAGGCATTATTGCCGGTATTAAGTGAGAACAACTCATATCCCGCGCTCATAAACATATCGTTGTCTTTCCAGATATCAACGTGTGGAAAAAGGTCGGAATCTGAGCCACGGCTGTTACCAACCATGGATGTTGTAAGAAGGAGACGGTTGTTCAGACGGCCGAGACGGCTGTTCAACTCTGCCACAACAGACCAGGCGACATCGCGTACGGTGTAACAGTTATTCCGGAAAGCATACGAGTTCTTCGATATTCTGTTTGACGGAGACTTTACTCCCACAGTGCTGTTATTGTTCGGGGTAGTCCACTGACTGTTCTCCGTGTAATTGTATCGGACCATAAGGTTGTGATTACCAGAGATGTTCCAATCCAGACGCGCAAGAAGCTTGCAATTGGTCAGTCCACCATCTGACAGATCTGTTCCACCTGCCTGATACCCATATTTGGAAAGTGCCGCAGAGAAACGATCCATATCATTCCGTGTCACGCGGCTTATCATAGCGGCGCCATCGCCTACACCATCTTCAGAGAGCCTCCACTGCGATATTGGCTCCGGCTTGCGTTCAAACTCTCCGTTTACAAAGAAGAAAAGCCTGTCTCGCAGCAAAGGTCCGCCCAAAGAAACCCCATATATGGACTTTGCTTCTGTCAGACGCTCTCCCAATTCTATTCCATAAACCTTGTTTCCGCGAAGCCTCTCACTGCTCTGAAATGTATATGCTGATGCCTTGAATGTATTGCTGCCCGACTTTGTAACAGCATTGATGCCGCCACCGGTGAAATTGCTCTGGCGCACGTCATACGGTGCGATAACTACCTGTACCTCATCTACGGCATCCACAGAGACCGGGCTGCCGCCACCTGGCAGATCGGACGAGAGGCCAAAACTGTTGCTGAGACTAGCTCCGTCTATGTTAAGAGTAGTCATTCGCCCGTCCCGTCCTGCCATGGAGTTATCTGTTCCACTGTATATTGATAGTCGTGTATAGTCCAGAAGGCTTCTCTCTATTGACGGAAGCAGTTCCAGGCGCTCGTTCTTTATGCTGTATGTCTGCCCGGTCTTTGTCTCATTGAAATGGCTGTACTCCGCAGAGATATCAATGTCCTGAAGCATATTGTCATCGACAATCATCTCAACATCAAGCACATATTCCTCTCCTAACGACAAACGTATTCCAGAGCGGATGCAGGTCTCATATCCGACATAACTAAAGACGGCATCATAAATTCCCGGTCTGAGGCCGGAGATTGAATACACACCATATCTGTTAGTGGTTGTTCCATAACTGCTACCTTGATCGTTGCTGGAGAACTGAATGCTCACACTCTCCAGAAACTTATCTCCACATCTCACACGACCAGTCACTCCCG
Organism: uncultured Bacteroidales bacterium; assembly: GCA_937898885.1. GTDB lineage: Bacteria > Bacteroidota > Bacteroidia > Bacteroidales > Bacteroidaceae > Colenecus. Next base: position 19,130 of record CALDKD010000001.1, read on the forward strand.
CAGAAGTATTCTGAGCAGGAGCAACGACGGACGCCAGCAAAAACACTGCTATAAGCAGCAAACGTCTATACACTTTCTATCAATTGATTATGTTATTACTGCGGCAGGTCAACCTTCAAGTGTAGCTCATCAAACTGCACCTGGTCAAGCGGCCCGGGCGCATCAAGCATGACATCGCGTCCGGAGTTATTCTTCGGGAATGCAATGCAGTCGCGGATGCTGTCAAGACCAGCGAAGATGCTTACGAACCTGTCAAGACCGAAAGCCAGACCTCCGTGAGGTGGCGCACCATACTTGAATGCGTTCATCAGAAAGCCGAATTTCTCCTGAGCCTGCTCCGGCGTGAAGCCAAGCACTTTAAATATGGTAGCCTGCAACTTACTGTCGTGAATTCTGATTGAGCCTCCGCCTACCTCTATACCGTTGATTACCATATCGTATGCGTTAGCACGAACACTCGCAGGGTCGGTATCGAGCAATGGCACATCCTCCGGCTTTGGGCTTGTGAACGGATGATGCATAGCCATCAGGCGATTCTCCTCATCGCTCCACTCATACATCGGGAAATCAATGACCCAAAGACAAGCGAATTTACTCTTGTCACGCAAGCCAAGCTGGCGTGCCACCTCAAGGCGAAGCTCAGACAGCTGTTTGCGGGTCTTCATCGCGTCATCACCGCTGAGAATCAGAATAAGGTCACCTGCCTCTGCGTTAAATGCGGCCTTGACCTGCTGCAGTATCTCCTGACTGTAAAACTTGTCAACACTTGACTTGACAGTACCATCGGCCTCAACACGGGCATAGACCATACCTTTGGCACCTATTTGCGGACGCTTCACATAGTCCGTAAGCTGATCCAGTTGCTTGCGTGTGTATGTGGCAGCGCCTTTGGCGCATATACCTCCAATGTAGGCTGCGTTGTCAAATACGGCAAAGCCCTGCCCTTTCATAATGTCCATCAGCTCAACAAATCTCATATCAAAGCGTAGATCAGGTTTGTCAGAGCCATAGTACTTCATGGCATCCTGCCAGGTCATGCGTTGGAAAGGAGCTGTCATCTCAATGCCTAAGATGTTTTTGAACAAATGCTTAGCCATTGCCTCAAAAACTTCCAGAATATCTTCCTGCTCCACAAACGACATCTCACAGTCAATCTGGGTGAACTCCGGCTGACGGTCAGCGCGAAGGTCCTCATCACGGAAACATTTTGCAATCTGGAAATATCTGTCAAAACCTGATACCATAAGCAGCTGCTTCAGAATCTGCGGACTCTGTGGAAGCGCATAGAACTGTCCTGGATTCATTCTGGACGGAACAACGAAATCACGTGCTCCCTCAGGTGTCGAGTTGATGAGAATCGGAGTCTCAACCTCCATAAAGTCTCTGTCATCAAGAAACTTACGTATCTCCATCACCATCTTGTGGCGAAGCTCAAGATTCTTGCGCACACAACCGCGGCGCAGGTCAAGGTAGCGGTATTTCATGCGGATGTCGTCACCTCCATCGCTCTCGTCCTCTATTGTAAATGGTGGTGTGAGAGCCGCATTGATGACATTCAACGCACTGACTGCTATCTCTATATCGCCAGTCGGCATCTTGGGGTTCTTGCTCGAACGCTCTGAGACGATGCCTCTCACCTGAATCACAAACTCACGCCCCAGACGGTTCGCCTGCTCGCAAAGTTCCGCATTTGTCTGCTCATCGAAGACAAGCTGAGTGATACCATACCTGTCGCGTATGTCAACGAACGTCATACCGCCCATCTTTCGGGTTCTCTGAACCCATCCGGCCAAGGTAACCTCCTTGCCGCAATCGGAGATTCTCAACTCTCCGCAAGTCCTGTTTCTATACATATTGTCAGATTGGAAACTATTTTTTGCAAAATTAGTGCTTTTCCACTTTATTTGTGTGAAAAACCGGAGCATATATTTTGATTTCGCTATTTCTTGCGTTAATTTTGCCAATGCGACTGATGCCGGAACATCTAACACTTATTGATATGACAAATCTGACACTAATTGGGTTGTTGATCACAGCTGTAAATCTGCTGTGGTCCGTTATGAACATTCATGCCAGCAAACGAAAATCTCAAAGAATCAAAAAGCCTGTCATGGATTACAGGCTATCGGGTAACAATGTGTTTCCTGATTCTGCTGACTCGCATATAAATAGTTCTAAAAAAGCTGATTACGGAAAAATTCTAAAGGAGAGGCAAGGCAAACTCACTGACTATGGAATAAATGAGCCGGATGTTGATTATGATATACTTGTTGACAGACGAAAGATCAACGATATGGAATTCATGAGCACCGTCCGGAAAATTCTGGAAAAAAACATAAGCAATCCAAATTACTCAGTTACGCAATTTTGCTCAGATACCAACAGGGAACCGTCTGGAGTATTCCGGAAATTCAAAAGGATTATCGGCATGACTCCTTCCAAATATATTGATCTCAAGCGCATTGAATTGGCAACAAAAGAAATGGAATCCAATCCGGATTTAACTGATGAGCATCTCGCCCGGGAATACGGATTCAAATCAACATTCGCGTTTCAGAACAAGTTCAGCGAGTTCCGGCAGGTCAGCACCCGGGAATTCCGGAATGAATTAAAAAAACAACGGCCTGAATGAATTAAGGTATTATGTTATTTTGCTACCTTTGCATTATATAAAATGTGTAATGTGATACGTGTATGAGGCAAATATATGGCAGGTTGCTGCTGCTCGTTACAACAGCTTTGCTTATAATGGCAGGCTGTACGCCGGAAGGTGGAAAAGACAAGGAATTCGATGAGAGTTTCCTTTATGGTAAATGGTACTGTTCCCAGATAGGTCTCTTTTATGAGTTCAACGGTAGCCACACTGGCAAGTATTACGACTCCAACGATGACGGAAAGTCATTTGAATGGACACTTGACAAAAATGCGCTTCAAATCAAGGCTCTGGGTGAAAACGTACACGTAATCGCCTATGAGACTTATATCATCACATCTTTGAATACAAGTACTATGGTGTGCTATGATGAGCAGGATCCAGGTGAGACACTAACGTTCAGAATCCAATGAAAAAAGCGCTAAAAGGTCTGGTTATTGCTGTATTGGCACTTCTGGCTCTTGTTATCATAGCAACAGGAGTAGCCAGTTGGATTCTTTTCAGCAAGTCTGGGCTCAAGAAAACTGCGGCATATGCGATTGAGAATTTCTCTCCCTGCAAAATTGACGTAGGAGATATCAGCCTGTCAATACGTAAGACATTTCCTGAAATCGGTCTCAGCATAGACGATGTGGTAATCCATAACGTACCCGGCACGGCACCTTCGGACACGATGGCTTACCTTGGAAAACTAACACTCCAGGTGGATGCAGACGCATACAGATATGAGAATACAGTCAAAGTGCGGAAAATCTTCCTGGATGATGCCTTAATTGATATCTTCACAGATGCGGAAGGCAACAGGAATATTGACGTTTTTAAAGACAATGTGCGTGAGAAGGCTGAACGGACATCCACACTGCCCGACTCTCTGGATACCAGGCTTACATTTGATTTGAGCAAACTTTCTCTAAACAAGGTAAATGCCAGATATACAGACGATGGTAATTGTTCTAAGGCATCTGTCAAGAATCTGTCGGTTGATGCCACAGGGCATCTCAAGCCATCGCTAGTCGGAAACGCTGATATTGATATTCAATCAGACGGCATTGAGTTCTCAAATGGTGACACTCTGATTACCGCAGCTGATTGCGAAGGTGTAGGAATAAAGGCAAACGTTTCCCTGCAGAAACATATCGCAGACGGAAATGTAGAGCTGCATATCACATCGGCAGGTGCCATTGCCGGAGGCATCAGCACTGTTATGTCAGGACTAGACATAGGTCTTGACGGAAAATGTGACCTTGATGAGAAAAGCGTGGATGGAGACATCTCATTGCGGTCAAGCTTGGCAAAAGCTGATGCATCGTCCTTCAACGCTACGGCAGAATCACTTGACCTTACGGTTGATGCTGACGGCAAATACTCTTTGAATGACATTATCAACGCTGTCGTCAAGGCCAAGACCGGCAATGTCAGAATAAGGCTGAACGGTGAGTCTCCCATATCTTCCAGCTTTGACAATATTGGACTGAGTCTATCAACAAAAGCAGATGCCGGCAAGCAGGATGGCATCGCAGACATATCGCTGACGGCAGGCGGAGTCGCGTTGAATATGGAAGGCGGCAATCCAATACAGTTTGCATCGAAGATGCTTGAATTGAATGCGGACGGCTTTAAAGACGGTGATATAATTAATTGTAGTCCAAATATATACTCTAGCGAGACCAATCTTTTATATGGAAATGAGACATATATTCCTGAATGGCCGGTCAGACTATATCTTCCATTTGCCACAGACACTACATTCAGACATTTCAATATAGGAAAAGGTGACATATCACTCAATAACCAGGAAATCTCCCTGCAGGTAGAATGCGATCTTGCCGGGAATGGAGATATTGACGCCGATGCATCTGTCAGCTTTGAAAGACTTGATATCGCAACCTTGTTGTCAATGCTTCCAAGCAATTTGGAACCTGTTATAGAGGGAATAGTTGCGAATGGACTACTCAGTCTCAATGCCAAAGGAAAGGCCTCTTTGAAAGACGGAATTCTCATTCTGGACAACACCAGAGCCGATGTCAATGCTGACAAATTCTCCGGAGAGTTAAATGACTCCATCTCGGCAATTGCGGACAAACTCAGCATATCCATCAGAAAATCCGGCAAATCTACTTTAGACCACGGCACATACCTTGCTGATATAAAAGCGGATAACCTGAAAGCCGGCATTGTCTCAAATACTCCTGTCAACGCGTCACTCAACGGGTTGGACGTGAAGGCGGACCTTGGCCATATTCTTGACAAGGAAGCATTCCGGAGCGTTAGCGCAGACATAAAGATGAGAGGTGTGAGCGCCGGGATGGATACAATTCAGGCAAGTTTCAGTGAGGCAGGAATCAATGGAAGTTACGCCATCAAGGCTGCCACAAAAGAACAGGAAGGTCTTGATGCCGTAGTATCACTGAGTGGTTTGGAAACCAGACTCGGGGATGCGCTAAGCGCACAGGCCGGTATGGTGAATGTAAGCGCTAAGGCGCGTCTTGACACCACCAGACAGGATTTTCTGCTTCGATGGAAGCCTGATCTTCAGGTTAGGTTGAGCGAAGTGGCTGTGAGCCAGATGTCGGTGCCGCTTTCTGTCCCGGAACTTGACTTTGATTTCTCACTTGGTAAGTTCGATATATCGGAGAGCAGGATTAACTTCGGTCGATCCAGTTTCTCCATTTCAGGAGATATACGCGATATTGGAGCATTCCTTGATCAAGTAGGAGATATGGAGGGAACTCTTGAATTTGAGTCTGACTATACAGATATGGATGAATTGATGGCGTTTATCAGCGGATTTGGCCGCGAAGACGCATCGGCAAACACCAAAAGCAAGACGTTCGCAGTACTTGACAATACTACTCAAATATCTGATACTCTGACTGTCAACGCAATTAATGGAGAGCCTGATCCTTTCATCGTCCCAGAGAGGATTAACATCGCGTTGAACACCCATATTAAAGAGATGGATTTCAACCGTCACAGATTCCACGACCTTGGCGGAGACATAACAATCAAGGATGGTACACTCGTTTTGCAAGAGTTGGGATTCTCATCCGATGCTGCTGAGATGCAGCTGACGGCAATATACAAGACACCAGAAACCAATGACCTCTATACCGGACTTGATTTTCACCTGCTTAACATAAAGATTGACGAATTGATTGACCTTATACCGTCGGTTGACTCAATCGTGCCTATGTTGAAATCGTTTGACGGACGCGCACAGTTCCATCTTGCCGCCGAGACTCACCTGAACGGATGGTATATGCCCAAAATGCCTACCCTGATTGGCGCGGCGGCAATTGAAGGCAAAGACCTGCAAGTAATGGACAACGAGGTGTTCAACAGCATCAAGAAAAAGCTGCTGATGAGCGGTAAGGCTGAAAACAAGATAGACAGTCTGTCGGTTGAGCTTCAGGTATTGCGGAATAAGGTTGATTTATACCCGTTCCTGGTTCATATGGACCGTTACAGCGCTGTTATCGGAGGGCGGCACAATATAAACAAGGCACTGGATTGCAATTACCATATCTCAATTACCCAGACTCCCCTGCCCGTACGTCTTGGGGTAAACATCTCCGGAGCCTTGTCTGACATTGCGGCAAAGCCGATGAGACACATCAAACTTGGCAAATGTCTGTACGATAAGACATTCAGCCAAAAGCAGATGAATGCTACCGACGAGAGAATACTTGAGATGAAGTCGGCTATATCAGAGACGCTGAAAAGCAACGTCAGGTAGCTGGATTATCAGACTTTTATCTCCAGGCCATCGTGCGCGAAATGCATTGAATCCGGCAACTTTGAGTCTGCAATTGCGTGCAAGCCTATTCTGTGGCTCATATGAATAAACCAGGTATGGTCAGCTCCAACCTTTTCTGCAAAATGGACAGCCTGAATCACATTCTGATGAGTTGGATGCTCTTTTGTATGGAGCGCGTTTACAATCAAAGTCCTTACACCTGAGAGTGCAGGCATTTCCTCCTCCGGAATGCTCTTCATATCGGTAATATAAGCCATAGATCCTATACGGAATCCTACAATAGGCAATTTACCGTGCATCACGCGGATTGGAGTCACGCTGATATCCCCCACAGTAAAAGTGACGCCTGGATAAATTTCCCTCAAAATCAGAGTTGGAGTACCTGGGTACTTGTTTTTTCCAAAACAATACGGAATTCTCTCCATTAGATGTTGTATGACCAAAGGCTCTGCATACACAGGTACATCGTGGGCAGCACAGAACGGACGCAGGTCATCTATTCCGCCTACGTGGTCGTAATGCTCGTGTGTGACTATTACACCATCTATCCTCTCCAGTCCACACCTTATCATCTGCTCACGAAAGTCCGGACCGCAGTCAATAAGGATATTGGTGTTTTCTGTCTGTACTAATGCAGACGAACGCAGACGCTTGTCCCTCGGATCTTTGGACAAACACGTAGGACATTTGCAAAGCATCTCTGGAACACCGATTGAGGTTCCAGTACCTAAGAACGTAATTCTCATCACTTTATGTAATTGACCTCAGTCCTTAACCTAATATTGAATTCATCGTAAACACTGCCTGTGACAGCATCGGCAAGTGCCTTTACATCAGCTCCGGTCGCGCCTCCAAGATTAACCAGAACCAAAGCCTGGCGATCGTGAACGGCAGCTTTTCCAAGTGCTCTGCCCTTCCATCCGCAACGCTCAATCAGCCAGCCGGCCGGAACCTTGCGCATACCATCTCCGGCAGGATATGAGGGTACATCAGGATATTTCCTTGCAATAGTCTGGAAGAGCTCCTCTGAAATGACAGGATTCATAAAGAAACTACCAGCGTTGCCCAACACCTTGGGATCCGGAAGCTTTGACTGACGTGTTCGCATCACTGCGGTGCGGATATTCGGCAATGTAACGCTGCCAAGTTGCTCCACAGACTCTTTCAGGCTGCCATATCCAATATTCGGCAACGGTTTCCTGCTAAGCCTGTAGGTAACGTACGTAACTATATATTTACCTTTCAGCCCATTCTTGAACACGCTTTCACGATAACCATACCCACACTCATCATTTGCGAACACCCTTGTTGAGCCGTCTGCCACGGAGACTGTCCTGACTTCTGTGATTATGTCCTTAGCCTCCGCGCCGTATGCGCCTATGTTCTGAACAGCGCTCGCCCCTACCTCACCGGGAATTGCCGTAAGGTTCTCAGCACCCCACAATTCTCTTTCAGTACAAAAAGCCACAAAGTCATCCCAGACCACTCCCGAGCCTGCCTGAATCAGCACAGACTCTTCTTCGTCCCCTACTATCTCTATTCCTTTAATGGCTGAGTGAAGCACAGTTCCGTGAAAATCGCTCATAAACAGAAGGTTACTGCCTCCGCCAATTGTCAGAATCGGAGCCTTTGCAATCTTTAGAGCCTTTCGCAACTCCTCCTCGCTCCCGAACTCAATAAGGGTGTCTGCGCACACCTCAATGCCGAATGTATTGCGCCCTGTCATCGGGCATTTGTCAATTACCTTCATAATCCTTGCGAAATTACAGTATCTTTTTGATTTTTCCCAGTTTTTCAGATGGCTTGGGCCTTATTCCATTCTTTTTTCCTAATTTTGCGTTCCATAAAATATATCAAGGTATGATGATTGACAAGATTGATGAGCTCCTTAAAGAGATTGACGGACTTAAGGCACGCAATTCCGAGGAGTTAGAGCAGCTCAGGCTCAAATATCTCAGTAAAAAAGGTATTGTGAATGACCTTATGGCCGATTTCCGCTCAGTTCCTGCCGAGATGAAGAAAGAGGTGGGAATGAAGGTCAATGAACTGAAGACGAAGGCTCAGGACAAGATAAACGAGCTGAAGGCACGCTTTGAGGAGCAGGCTGAGGCTGAGAACAAGCCTGACCTTACCCGTACTGAGTATCCAATCGAGCTCGGCACACGTCATCCGCTTAACATAGTACGCAATGAGATTATTGAAATATTCTCGCGTCTTGGATTTGTTCTGGCAGACGGTCCTGAGGTTGAGGATGACTGGCATGTCTTCTCGGCAATGAACTTCGCTGAGGATCATCCGGCACGCGATATGCAGGACACATTCTTCGTTGAGTCACATCCTGACATTATTCTCAGGACACACACTTCCTCCGTACAAAGCAGGGTCATGGAGCATACTCAGCCCCCTATCCGCATAATCTGCCCGGGTCGTGTCTATCGTAACGAGGCCATCAGCTATCGCGCCCATTGCTTCTTCCATCAGGTTGAGGCTCTGTATGTTGATAAGAATGTAAGTTTCGCTGACCTGAAGCAGGTGCTTCTCTATTTTGCTCAGGAAATGTTTGGACCAGACACAAAGATACGTCTCCGTCCAAGTTATTTCCCGTTCACGGAGCCAAGTGCAGAGATGGACATAAGCTGTAACATCTGCGGAGGCAAGGGCTGTCCTTTCTGCAAAGGAACAGGATGGGTGGAGATTCTTGGCTGCGGTATGGTCCACCCGAACGTGCTTGAGCTTAACGGAATTAACAGCAAGGAATATACCGGTTTTGCACTCGGTATGGGTATCGAGCGTATTACCAACCTGAAATATCAGGTCAAGGATCTTAGGATGTTCTCCGAGAACGACGCACGCTTCTTGCGTGAGTTCGAGGCAGCCAACTGATTTTCCAAAAGGTACTGATGCGCAAGGCTGAGTTGTACAGCAAATGCATTGAATACTTCAGCCAGGCTATTCCACTGGCAAAGACCGAGCTTGTATATTCATCAGAATACGAGTTGCTCGTGGCGGTAATGCTGTCAGCGCAATGCACCGACAAACGGGTTAATCGGGTAACGCCGGAACTTTTCCGCCACTATCCTACCGTTTCAGATATGGCAAAAGCAACGCCTCAGGATATCCTTCAGTATATCAGCAGCGTATCGTACCCAAACACAAAATCTGTCCATCTCTCCGAGATGGCACGTCAGGTTGTAGACAGGTTCAACGGTAATATCCCACACTCCATGGAGGAATTGACGTCACTGCCTGGTGTGGGGCGCAAGACCGCCAATGTGATGGAGGCTGTGGCATTCGGGGGACAGGCAATGCCGGTTGACACACACGTGTTCCGTGTGAGTCACCGTATTGGTCTTGTTCCTGACAGTTGCACCACCCCATTGAGTGTAGAGAAAACACTTGTGAGGTTTTTCCCGAATGATATGCTCTCAACAGCACATCACTGGCTGATTCTTCACGGGCGCTACACGTGTACGGCACGAAATCCAAAATGCGACTCGTGCGGACTTACTGATGTTTGCAAACATTTCAATAAAGGTGGTGGAATTATTAAATAGAGTTTATTATTAACAATATTATAACCAATTCCGTATTTTATTCCTAATTTTGTGGGATTTGATTGAAAGAAGCAAAGAAACGATAACTTTTTTAATATTTTAAAATGGCAACAATTGACAATTTCAACTTCGCTGGAAAGAAAACTTTCGTACGCGTTGACTTCAACGTTCCTGTTGATGAGAACTTCAACATCACCGACGACACCCGCATTGTGGCAGCTATGCCTACCCTGAAGAAAATCATAGCTGATGGCGGCCGCCTTATCATCGCCTCACACATGGGTCGTCCAAAGAAGAATCCGGATCCTAAGTTCTCTCTCAAATATATTCTGGCACACGTAAGTGAGTGCCTCGGAGTAGATGTCAAGTTTGCAGAGGACTGCGCCAAGGCACAGGATGCCGTAGCTGCCCTTAAGGACGGTGAGGCCCTGTTGCTGGAGAACGTACGCTTCTATGCAGAGGAAGAGGGTAAGCCACGTGGCATTGAGAAGGAGGATCCCGCATACGATGCAGCAAAGAAGGAGCTCAAGGCTGCTCAGAAGGAATTCGCAAAGACCCTGGCGTCATACGCTGATGTATATGTAAACGATGCTTTTGGTACAGCACACCGCAAGCACGCCACAACAGCTGTCATGGCTGATTTCTTCGATGCAGATCATAAGATGTTCGGTTATCTGATGGAGAAAGAGGTAGTTGCGGTTGAGAAGGTTCTTAAGAGCTCAGTCAAGCCTGTAACAGCCATCATCGGCGGCTCAAAGGTATCATCAAAGATCACCATCATTGAGAACCTGCTCCAGAAGGTTGACAACCTTGTAATTATCGGCGGTATGGCCTACACATTCGTTCTGGCAAAGGGCGGCAAGGTTGGTAATTCTCTTTGCGAGCCGGATCAGGTTGACGTAGCTCTCTCAGTTCTGGCTAAGGCCAAGGAGCTTGGTGTGAACATCGTTCTTCCTGTTGACTGCCTTGCAGCCGATAAGTTCGACAACGAGGCAAATACTCAGGTTGTTGACAACAACAACGTTCCTGATGGTTGGGAGGGTATGGACATAGGTCCAAAGTCAGCAGCAGAGATGGCTGGTGTAATTGAGTCATCAAAGACTATTCTCTGGAATGGCCCTGCAGGCGTATTTGAGTTCAGCAACTTCCAGGCTGGTACAAAGGCCATCGCTACTGCTGTTGCCAATGCCACAGCAAAGAACGGCGCCTTCTCTCTGGTAGGTGGCGGTGACTCTGTAAGCGCTGTCAAGCAGTTTGGTTTCGCTGACAAGGTATCGTACGTATCAACTGGTGGTGGTGCTCTTCTGGAGGCCATCGAGGGCAAGGTACTCCCGGGTATCGCTGCAATCCAGGGCTGATAAGCATTTATTACAAATATGGGGCTGCCGTCATCAGTGGCCCCATTTTTTTTCAATTACCATTATGAGTAAGAAAGAGAATAGCGCGAACAGGCACGAAATGGCACTGAAACTGCTTTTGGGATTGCATCTTGGTGAAGCCCTGCAGTTAATTGGTGCTCAGGCCGCCGAACTGACCGACTGGCAGGTAACATCCGAGCTGGAGAACCTGAATACCGCATACAACTATATGCTCCAGTATTTTGGCCAAGGTGTGCCGGACGCAGGTCGGGAGGCATTGCATCGTCAGCTGATAAGTCGTGCCATTCTCCTCAATGACGATGTCTCGATACTTGCCAGGCAATCAACCTCAATGCTGCTTGCAGATCAGGCACGACGTCAGCATCTAAACCATAGTATTGACTACAGTTCGGCAAAGACTGCATTGGAACGCTTTGCCATCAATATGCAGATTGCATCTTCAGACAGGAGCGCTCCCGGGCAGGAACGTCTTCTGGAAGACCACGAGACATTATTGTCAAATATGTTTACCGCAATCTGGATAAGCGGATTGTGGAGCAGGGAAAATGTTTCCGCAATAAACGACATTTTCAAGTGTGGCAGAATTCTTACGAATGACAAATGCCTGATAGTAAGTGCGGTCACAATGGCGGTACTAGAGCGCTTCGACCCGCAGAAATTACTTCTTTTAGGAGAGTTGAGCTCCAATGCCGATGCAAGTATATCAGTACGTGCCATTACGGGCTTTGTCCTCGGAGTATCTAAATACAACAAGATACTGCCCTACTTCACAGAGGTTACGTCATTGATTAAGCTGATGTCTGACTCAGTGGAGATTCTTTCCAATATCCAGAGTATTCAACTCGCATTGCTGATGTCACGCGAGACAGACGCCATAGACCGCAAGATGCGCGATGAGATCATTCCGGCAATGTTGAAGAACAATCCTGGAATGAAACCGCCCGTCAACGACGCAAATATAGAAGATATCAATCCGGACTGGGAGAAATGGATGGAGGACTCAGGCATACAGAAACGACTTATGGAGATGACTGAGCTTCAGATGGAGGGAGCCGACATTTATATGAGCACTTTCTCCAATCTGAAGAACTACCCGTTTTTCAAGGAACTGTCCGGATGGTTCCGTCCATTTGACAACAACCAGCCGGACGTAAGACGAACATTCGCAGAAAGCGGTCTGAGCAATACCGCTATCGGACGTGGACTGCTCTCATCCGGACTATTTTGTAACTCTGACAAATATTCATTCTGCCTGACCTTCAGTCAGATTCCCGAAATACAACGAAATCAGATACTGGGCCAGATAATGCCTCAGTCCGAAGGTGAGGAGAACTTCGGGAATCCCGCACAAGACAATCCCTCAAAGAAGTATGACCAGAACGCCAGACTGTATGTTCAGGATTTCTACAGGTTTGTGAAACTGTATCCACGACGTCACGAGTTCTGGGATCCATTCAACTCAGCCACAAACCTTTTCAACATTGACAGCCTGCATCCTCTTATGGATATTCCCCAGTTTGAGCGGACAGTAGCTGAGTTCCTGCTCAGGAAAGGACATTATGAGGAGTCTGCATCGCTCTTTAAGAGATTGCTCTCACGCAATGGTCCTGAAAGCACAGACTGGCAGATTTGGCAGAAGACAGGTTTTGCCCTGCAAAAAGATTATTTCTTCGGCGAAGCCATTGAGGTATATATGAAAGCGGATATTCTGGAACCAGACAATCTGTGGACAATAAGACACATAGCCGTATGCCATCGCGAGTGCGGACATATAGATAAAGCCGTAGAGTACCTTCTTCAGGCGGAGAGGCTCTCACCGGATGATATGCAGTTGCTGTTGATCGTAGGTGAGACACTAATCTCGGCTGGACGATACAATGAGGCAATGGCACGGCTTTTCAAGGTTGAATACAGCAAGCCACAACTTCTGCAGGCAAAACGGGATATTGCCTGGTGCGCTTTCTTATGCGGCAAATATGAGCAATCGCGCAAATACTGGACCATCGTTCTGACTGAGACGGCAGATCAGCCTTCGGCACAGGACCTGCTGAACGCAGCTCATCTTGAATGGTGCGCAGGCAATACACCCTTGGCCGTAACTCTATACAACCGCTCAATATCGATAATTGGCAAAGAGAAATTTGACGTGATGTTCAACGAGGATGCCCCAATCCTGTTATCACAAAATCTCAACGATACCGATATAATGCTGATGAGAGACCTGCTTGCGTCTGGCAAGTAAGCCTCTCATCAGAATTTCCCAAAGCGGGGAATCACTCCGCCAGATATTTCTTGCCGTCCATTATGTATATTCCCTGATGTCCGGAAGGATTAATGACTTTGCCATTCAGGTCATACGACAGACCGGATGACATAGTCTTTGGTGTCTCCACACTCAGTGTATTTGACACGAACTGCCAGGTATCAAAATTGACAGCATCCTTACACACAAACACCAGATTCAATTTCAAAAGAGATGTGCTCTTTACAGGAACAGAGACAGTAACCGGCTGTGATGAATCTACATTGCAGGAAGCCAATAACCTGCCACTCTCACTATCCAGACGCATATCAATTGAGCCCTTGCCCCATACCCGGAACCTTATTGAATCGGCACTGACCATATAGTCAACACCGCTTACCTTTATATAACCGGTCTTTCCTGTTGAGCCGGCGTAATACATATTGCCTGGGGTTAAGGCATCGGCCTTGAACTTGACGTCCTTGGTGGCACTAGTGGTCTCAGCCTGCTGAAGAGCGTACGGATTCAACAGATGAATCTGCTCCACTCCCTTCCTGGTAGCGGTGCCCTCGCTTATCACGACATTCTGCTCATCAACTTTTATCTTGTCTATTGATAAACTGCGATAATTTCCTGAATGACCGTTCTGTTCCTGAAGCATCTGTGAGTGATAAATCAGATAATACTCACCGGCGAATTTCTGAATGTGAGTGTGATTGTTGTTCCATCCAAATCCCAGATAGTCACCTTGATTCCTAAAATACATATTCTTATATGTCCAGCTTGAGGCTTTGGTTGGAGTCTTGCTGGTCATATAGCACATACTGCAGGCCGTAGGTTTCTGTCCCGAATATGTCCAGGGAGTGTGGTCACTCCAGTCTGTATTATAGGTATAGACATACGTTCCGTTTATGTAATTCAACTCGTTCGCCTCGTTGTGGAACGGAGGATTCAAAGGAATCGGCGAACCGCTAAGGCTTATCATATCCGACGAGAGCTTGACTATGCTGGGAGTTGACCCGAACCCTCCGTATGACAACCAGCCTACTCCATTCTCGTCTATTACCACACCCGGATCAAAGCCATTCGTTATGTTGGACTTTCTCGGACTGGTCCACGGGCCAAGCGGAGATGTGGCAGTCAGCACAGCCACGGCATAACCGCTGTTCAGGAAATAAAGATAGAAATGGGTCTTTCCATCCTTCTCCTGACGTGAGACAATAGTAGGAGCCCAGGATGTCCCTATCCAGGAGCCATCCTTAACCTTTGTCATATCTATGGTTCCGTGAAAAGTCCAGTTGACCATATCGTCAGTAGAGAACACGGCCAGTGATCTTATCTTACCGTACGAGTTCTCGGTACCCAACGGGTTGGCGTCAAACTCCTGCTGGTCATTGCTGCCGTAAACATATAAACGGCCGTTATACTCAACAGAAGTTGGATCGGCGGCATACCAGAAATCGCATATAGGATTGTGGTTGCCAGTCTGATACTTTGGGTCTTCCTTTGCATTTAATGAAGTCATTCCACCTGCAAGCAATAATACTGCAGTGGTTAATGATAAATGATGGATTGATTTCCTCATACCAAATAATCAGAATTAACGGCGACCGCCACCGAAGCCCATACGACGAGGCATCACACCAGCCTCAGTAGGACGCCTCACTGGACTCTCGTTGCCAAACAGGAACGACTTCTCGTATCCGCCACAGTCAATGACAATCTTCTCGAATACCGTTCCAGGCTCTATCGGCCTGATTTTCAAGAGATGCTCACCCTCAGACTTTGGCATATCGAACTTTACTACACTCTCCACAACACGTGTGGCCACTGTTGGATAATAAATGGAATAGACATTCTCTGGCTTCTCGTTCAGCCGCTCGTTGAAGTTCACCTCCTGTTCCTGACCGCCATCAATGCTTACCATAAACCTATGTCCCTCCAGACGGGCGAATGCAAGCGTGGCGTTAAGGGCAAAGCGCACGTCAACACTCTTTACATCCGATGTCAGAGTAAACTTATAAGTCAGCTCTGCGCCATCGGTTGCCTTACTGTATGGCTGCAGTGAGATTCCGCTCAAGGTACGTCCCATATATGGAATAACCGTCCAACTGGCATCCTGTGCGTTCTTTGCGCTGAAATAGTGCTCGGCCTCCATAGTCACAACACCGTTCTTCTCGGTAAACTCATACAGGCCCGGCTTGATGGAATCGGTCTCAAAGCGATAAACCGCAGGCTGTGTGTCAGCACGGAAATTATCATTCCACGATGTATAGCCAATGTGTTTCTGAGTCATCATACCATTCCATTTGCCACCTGCTATGTCGGTATTGTATGCGGCATTCAGTACGGCATCGCGCCTGAAGTCACGCTCACACCGCTCAGCCCACTCGTTAGCGGCCGGATTGCCGTCAAGGAACAGTTTGTTGTTCATAGCCTGTGAATAGTACATATCATACACATTGGCAAGAGCCTGCGTAGGGAATAGAATTATCTGCTGATATACATCACGATACTTGGGATCAAGAGTCATATACTGACGCAGGGCCTCAGCCTCAAGGCGTGCCCACTCGTCCGCAACCTGCTTCCACTCTCCGGACTCCAGATTATATGTAGTCCTGTCAAGCATCTCGGCTGTAACACGGCCGCTGTATTTGCAGAGCAGGTTAAGAATGCGGCAAGCCTCCTCTGCCTGATCTTCGCCAAACTGCTGGGCACAGAATTCGTATGTATGCTCCAAGAGTGTTGACGCAGAGTACTTGAAAGGACTCCAAGCCATATCAAGGAACAATGAGATTGGGTACTCCATAGGTTTCAGGTCACCTACATTCAATACCCATATCTTGTCAACGCCATAGTCATAGGTAAGCTGCATCTGCTCCCACAGATGCTGGACAGGTGTCACATTCAGCCATTTGGAATTACGTGGAGCGCCAACATAGTCAACGTGATAGTACATACCCCAACCACCCTTGTGCAGACGTTCCTCTGCATTAGGGAGCTTGCGTACATCACCCCAGTTGTCATCGCTGATAAGAATAATCACATCGTCTGGAACACGAAGGCCCTGGTCATAATACAGCTGCACCTCTTTATATAGTGCCCATACCTGCTGGCGTTTCTCAGCCGGTTTGCCGGTCACATCCTTGATAATCTGACGCTGGTCCGCAAACAGGCCCTCCATCATACGGATGTTGTCCTCGTCGGAGCCTGCCAGTGCCGCATCGCCATCACCACGCATACCAATGGTAATAAGGTCCTCGTTGTTCTTTGAACGCTCAATACCCTCGCGGAAAAAGCGCTGAAGCTCTTCCTTGTTCTGAGTATAGTCCCATACACCACCATAAGCCTTCGGATTGCGTGCCCATTCCTGATGATTACGTGCCATAGGCTCGTGATGCGATGTTCCCATAACGACACCCATATCATCGGCAGTCTTGGAGTTCAGAGGATCATCGGCATAAAAAGCCCATCCCCACATAGCCGGCCAAAGGAAATTGCCGCGAAGACGCAGGATAAGCTCAAACACATCGGCATAGAACTCGTGACCACCCTGGTCTGTTCCATAATAGTTCTTCACCCAGCTGGTCAGGCACGGAGCCTCGTCATTCAGGAAGATTCCACGATACCTTACAGCAGGCTCGCCTGCGGTATATGTTCCAGGTTGAATGGAGACATTCTCTTTGTGCTCTATCGGAGTGTCAGCCCAGAAATACCAGGGAGATACGCCAATCTGCTCGCTCAGCTCATAGATTCCGTACACAGTGCCGCGACGGTCACTGCCGGCAATGACTAGAGCCTCGGATACACCCTTCACGGGATCCTTGACAACAGTCATTATATACTTCTCTGTCTTTCCCTGAAGCTCCTTCTTGTCAATCTTCTTTGACTTTAAAATCTGAGAGATATATTTGCTCTCAATTGAGCCCACTATTATCATCCTGGCATCCGTAGGCTCGTACTTAACCTCGGCCTCATTGCCGGATACGGCCTTAAAGTCCTTCTGGAGAGATTTCAAGGCAATCCTTACAGCTGAATTGTCTGCCTCATCAGCAAGAATCGCCACAGGCTTTCCGTTCTCAATCAGAGTGAAGCGGTCTGCCGCCAACTCATCAAACGATATTCCCTTATTGTCTATGGCCATAATTTGGGATACTCCCAGCAGTACAGCCACGGCAATTGAAAAAAGTCTTCTTATCATATTTGTCAAGTAATGGTTCGTTATAATAATCAGCGGGCAAGAGGATTGCCAAGACCGGAGTTCTCGACATCATTCTCGTCGAGTTTGAAAATCATAAACTGCTGGTTGGACTCTGTAAGCGGCTGCCACTCGCCACCATTGGCACCATTCGGGTCGCCATATTTCGCAAAGTTTGACCAAGCCGTAAGCATCTTCTCCGAAAGATCCCAGTCTCCTTTGGTCCAAGGACGCCAGCAGTGCTTCAGAGACTTGAATACGAACCACAGATCCGATGAATGGAATGCTCCACGAAGACGGCTCGTAACTTCCGGATGATTGCCGTCGTCAGGCAGAGGACGCGCGAACTGATATGCGTATGCCTTGCCGCCCATCTCCTCGCGGTTAAGACAGAAATCCACAATCTGACTGCCCATATTGCCGGCGTCATTAAGGGTATAGCCTATCAGATACGGAACCTGTGCCAGTGAGCCATCCAGACAGGCGTCATCAAACGACTCATTCAATACGTAACCGTCAATGTATGGCGAGATAGGCGATGCTGTAAGGCAGCTGCGCTTGCCTGTGACATTAGTGTACAGAGTTCCAAGAGCATAGATAGTCTCCGTCCCGGCAGCTCTCATCTGGCTCAATGTCTTCAGATTGGCCCAGTCAGTAACCTCCTTGGTCGATGCCTCTGCCTCTGCCAGCGTGAGCATGGACTGCTGCGGCATGGCGAAACCCATCATACGGCCTGGAGCCGCCGGGGCCGCAGCCTGCTGTGGACGTGGCTTAACCAGTCCGCTTCCACTCATTATGACAGCCTTGTTGAAGAGTCCTTTGGTAAGAGGAGACGCGCACAGGAACTTTACACTGCGTGAGCCTGCGCTCTGACCGAAAATCATAACATTGTCAGGATCACCGCCAAACTGCGCTATGTTTTTCTGAACCCACTTCATAGCCTCAATCTGGTCCAGGGTACCCCAATTGCCTGTAGCGTGCTCCGGATCCTCTGCCGAGAGCTCAGGATGAGCGAAGAAACCGAAAGGCCCTACACGGTAGTTGAATGATACCAGAACAACATCCTTGGCTGCCCACTCCTGACCGTCAAACTCAGGCTCAGAGCCCCAGCCCTCGCGCATTCCGCCTCCGAAAATCCAGATGGCCACAGGAAGTTTGGCATCAGGATTGCCCGGTTTCTTGGTCCAGACATTCAAATACAGACAGTCCTCACTGTACGGGGCCTCATCTCCATAACCCCACTCCGTTGTATAGCCTCCGGGATAATGCGCTCCCTGGAATGGCGGATGACCGAATGTGTCACAAACCTTTACACCCTCCCAAGGCACCACCGGCTGAGGTGCCCTCCAACGGTTCTGGCCAATTGGAGGCGCTGCGAACGGAATGCCTTTGAACACTGTGACACCTTTGATGTCGGTTGATACACCTTGTACCTGCCCACCCTCAATAGTAAGGATTGGCTGCTTTGGAGCGGCATTGCCGGCCAACATAGCCAGCATCCCTGCTACTACAATAAATAATCTCTTCATACCTAAACTATTTAATCTTTATCGTTTTTCTGATTAAGCTTGCGAATAACCTGTGCGGGAACACCTGCGGCAAGACAATCCTCAGGAATGTCGTGAGCAACGACAGCTCCCGCGGCTATCACACTACGGTCTCCGATTGTCACACCCGGACAGATAGTGGCGTGTCCGCCTATCCAGCATCGCTCACCTATTCTGACAGGTTTGCAATACTCCCACTCATCCCTCTCGTCCGCATCCAGAGGATGTCCTGCGGTATAGATATGCACACCTGGGGCAATCAATGTCCTGCGTCCGATGGTAACCTTGCCGCCATCAAGTATAACGGCGCCAAAATTGATGAAGACACCCTCATCCGCATAAATGCCGTCACCGTAATCGCAATAAAACGGCGGCTCCACATAAAAATCAGGAGCACTATTAGGGAAGAGCGAGCGTGTCACCTCACTCATCTTATCTGTATGATACTCGGTGGTATTCAACATATGCAGCTTTCTCTTTACCTCATCGCGCCAGGCATACATCTCAGGCGTGTGTGCGTCGTAAGGCTTGCCTGAGCGCATAAGCTCCAGCTGTTCCTCTATTGTCAGTCTCTTATCCATTTTCTTATTATTTATTCAAGTTTCGCAAGTTACAAATTACTGTCATTCAAGGGTCATCAGGGCGAAACCCGAATAATACTATCCTAGTATGACCCCCTCCTACATCCTCCCTTAGGGGAGGACCCAGCCGGGAGCGGCTGGGACTGAAGTCTCGCATTTGCGAAACTTCAGTTATTTACTACAAACTTACAAATCTTGCCCATATCTTGCAACATAGTTTGTAAATTGTTTACTTTGCATAACCAAAATCAGAAAATTATGAGAAAAAGCCTTTATTACGTTTTTTCAATTATGGTCTTGCCTTTGTTGCTTGTATCTTGTGACAAAGCCGACATAAGCCAGGGAGAAGACGGGGAGAGAACAGACACACTTAAAATGTCTCAGCTTGTAATTCCACTCACGTTTGACAAATTTCTGGATAAAAGCGATGTGGTAATCTGCGACAAGGACACTTCAGCCATCCTGGTCAGAAACGCGTACCTTCAAAAAGCAAATAACAATGACATCATAGACAGCCTCACTTTCATAGCCGCCTGGCTGGCAGAGAAAGAACATCCTTTCTACAGACGTATTCTCAGAACTGAGATTGTAGATGGCGGAGACCTGACAAAGATGTACCTTGGACCTGCCGATGTCTCTGAGTGTCTTCCCGCAGGCACATACGACCTCAGCACAGAGCTGTACTACAACAAGAATGAGAGACCACGCACCAACGACGGCAGTTTCAACGAACTCTATTATATAGATAACGAGACCAATGTCTATCATCCTATTTCCGTATGGACAAGAGGCGGAGACGGAGAGAATGCCGGGGATTACCTCCCCTGCAATTACGATTCACTCGGAGATTACTCACTTGTGGAAGATATGGTTGCCGACAATTTCAGCTTCAATCCCAAGCTCACAACCAAGCTCATCAGGAGGAAACTCTATCTCAACAGCGACACCACGCATCAGAAAATCGGTTTTGAGAGAATTGAAGTGGCGATTGAGGCCGGCTTGAATTTCAAGCTTGACATAGGTACAGAGCACAAACAAGTCAAACTGTTCGGCATCATTCCGTATTACACTATGCTGGAATATCCATATATGAAGGAGTTTGAGTCATCCCTTAGTGTTGACCTGAAAACAGATTTCAAGGCGGTGCTCCAGATGACCTTTGCAAAAGAGAAGGCCGACGATGTTCACCTCGGCACTTTAAAGGCAGTGGACTATATCTTTATGATTGGCCCTGTTCCCGTACTGATAAGCTGCAATCCCGAGATAGTCTTCGGTTACAATTACAGGGTAGGAGCCAGTGCCGGTCTGGTAGCTACAGGCAAGATAGACACGGGAATCAAGGCCGGAGCCAGATACAAAGGAAGCTGGGAACCTGTATGGGACTCACATTTTGACAAAGACCTGACTTTCGGATTCCAGCTTGACGGGGAATTATATAACCTTATGGGAATCTTCCTTAAGGTTCCTGTTTACATAGACCATCTTGCCGGACCATACATAAAGGCGGGCCCGTGCTTTGAGACAAAGATCAATGGACAGGCATCCATCGGTGATGAGGAGCACAACGGTATAACCGGAAGCTCAGACTTTCTGCTGCGCGGTGAGTTCGGTGCTGAGATTAAGTTCCTTAAATGGAGTCTTGCCGACTGGAAGACTTATTTTGACTTTTTAAAGGTGAATCTGGTTAAATACCCATCCTCCAAGTGAGACTGACAGGTTTATCAATATCCATTATTACTGTTTTTCTGGCGATTGCCGGATGTACAGACAATCTCATACCGGAGAATAATGGAGAATCTGACAAAGGCAGCAAGCCAAAGCTTGCTGTCTTTGTAAATGCATACCAGAAAAACAACGACAAGATGGTTGCAGACATAGTGTCGCGCAACTTTGGTGCCGCTCAGAGCGGCTGTGACAGGACAATTGACATTGATATCGATTTCATTGATATAGACTCCTGCGACATAGCGGTGGCTATGGAAAAGGCCGGCATTGACACCTCCTGTCTCGCCATAATAGCACCACCCTCCTCCACCGATGCCGCAAGAATACTATACATTGCCAGGAACCTCAATAAATATGGCATTCAGAAACCTGTTATCCTGCCATCGTCAACATCTGTCGAGCTACAGAGAGAATACTCTGACCTTGATTTTGTCTGGTTCATTCCGGAATGCGATATCTCACAAGGTGAGATGATGCTTTCCCTGGCGGATTCCATTGGTATGAGAGAGATTGACGTGATTGCCACTGACGATGAGTACGGTCACGGTTTTCTTGATTACATTCCCTTTATGACCACTGAATGGGGACTTCAGACAGGGAACCTTGTTACAATACCAGACAATGCTCAGAGAAGCGACCTGGAATCAATCATCTCTGAAATATGCCAAAAGGACAAATCCTGCAAAAGCATCTCTGAAGACAAAATGATTGTTGTAGCGTCTTCCGTTCAGAATCATTACGAAATAATAGATTCCCTGAACTATGTATGGAACCTCAGTGGCAAGAGACAGCACTTCTATTTCACCGATGCCGCATACACATCATCCGCCAAATCGTATAAAAACGCTACCGGTCTTACATTATCGGCCATACCGTCATCAGGATTCAGAGAGTATTTCAAGAATCTTACTGGAAATGAGCCTCTCAATAATGAGGCACAGCTGTACGATGCCATTCTGATGGCACATTACGCGCTTTTCGCCTCTAAATATGATTACAGGATATCTCCCAATATGGCCCTCAGCCTGTTCAGCCTGTGTACATCCGAGTCGCAATCCTGGAACCCGGAAGGCATCAGGGAGATGCTGCATGACATCAGCCTCTCCATATACAGGGGAATGAACCTTGCAAGTTGTCATTGGGAAGAGGTGGCAAGCAAAAGCCGTAATGTATCGGAAAGCACATACGCATTATGGAGTGCCAAAAACGGGAACGTCACATTGGAGAGATTCGTGGAGGCGGGAAAATACTCACATCGCACAGATAAGAGCGGGTCTGTCATAGACTGGAGTCCTGCCGCCCTTGAGACCGACATAGACCAGGACCTGCGCGACGGTAAAGTGTATGAGGATGGCGGTGAGAACTGGGCGCTGATAGTGGCCGCCTCAGAAGGATGGGACAACTACCGCCATCAGGCTGACGCACTGTATATGTATAAGGTCTTGCGGATGCACGGATACGATGATGACCATATAGTGCTTATTATGAACGATGATCTGGCATACAATAGTCAAAACATATATCCTGGACATATATACAACCAGCCCGATGGTGATGACCTTTATTCAGGCGCAGTGTGCGATTACATAACAAAAGAGCTCTCGCCATCGCTCTTGGGCGACATCATAGCAGGCAACAGTTCAGAGAAATTACCGTATGTGATATCGGCTTCCCGAAAGGACAACATACTCATATACTGGAGCGGACACGGCACTTACAACAACGAGCTTTGCTGGACAGAGAATCTCACAGATACTTACGCCACCATCTCAATAGATGATATCAATTCCTGGATCAATAAGGCCGATGAGAAAGGATTCAACAAAATGATGATGGTCGTAGAGGCCTGCTACAGCGGCGGAATAGCCAGAGGCATAGCACATCCGGGAGTTCTTGTCATGACCGCTGCCGGTGTCAAGGAGAAATCAAAAGCATATGGGACAATATCCAAAGACCTGCATACATATCTGGCCGATGAGTTCAGCCTGAATTTCACAAACAAGATAATAGAGAAGAAAGACATCTCAATACACGATTTATACAGAGAGGTCTATTTCAACACAAAGATGTCTCACATAACCATCTCTGATTATTCGTTCTATGGCAGTCTGTTCAGAAACAAGATGTCAGATTACCTTCCCAAATAAACATAAACAAGAAAGATATGAGCAAAAAGAAAAGAATCGGCCTGATGCTGTCTATGCTGGCAGTCATCGCCACAGGAAAGGCATACGGACAGAACCCGTACCTGCCATTATGGGAGTACATCCCCGACTCCGAGCCCTACGTCTTTGAGGACCCTGACAAGCCTGGAGAGTATCGCGTGTATATATACGGCTCACACGACTCCCTCATCAAGGAGTATTGCGGACGCGAGCAGGTAACCTGGTCCGCGTCAGTAAACGATCTGAGCAACTGGCGCTACGATGGCGTAATCTTCCAATCCATATTGGACCGTGAAGGGAACCTGCTGGACCGTGAGGGCAAGGGCGATGTGCTATATGCTCCCGATGTAGTTGAGGTTACCGATGCCAATGGCAAGAAAACGTACTACCTCTACCCTAACAATCAGGCTGGAGGCCGTCAGAATATGGTGGCAAAGTCAGACCGTCCCGACGGTCCTTTCACAGCTTGCAACTGGAGCGAGGACAATCCCCGCACAACTGTGGGCCCTCTGGCATTTGACCCCGGAGTCCTGGTTGATGACGACGGCCGTGTCTATGCCTACTGGGGATTTGAGAAATCGTGGGCAGGAGAGCTTGACCCTTCCACTATGGCCACACTCAAGCCCGGAACCCAGGCTGTTGAGGATCTGGTCTCGAACAAATATCAGGACGGCATCTTCCGCTTCTTTGAGGCATCCTCAATACGCAAGATTGAGGACAAGTATGTATTCATATACAGCCGCTGGACAGAAGACGGAGAGTTTGGCCTGAAAGACACCAACTATACCCTGGCCTATGCTTACAGCGACAATCCGCTCGGCCCTTTCACATACGGCGGGACCATAATTGACGGACGTGGACGTGACATAGACCAGAATGGTAATGTTATCTATACGGCAAACCCCACAGGCAACACCCACGGAAGCATTGCCTGCATTAACGGTCAATGGTGGGTATTCTACCACAGGCAGACCGGTACTGATGAATATGCACGTCAGGCAATGGTGGCCCCGATTGACGTGAAAGTGCAGAAAGGCAAAGGCGGCAAGGTTACAATCTCAGAGGGTGAATACACATCCGAGGGCTTTGCCATCAATGGATTGAATCCACTGGACAAGACCGCCGCCGGCATCGCCTGCTACTACACAGGCCCGGAGCCATACTACAACGATTATCCTAAGTTCATCTACTCAGGCTCCTATATGCGCCCTACATATCTTGACCTGAAGTCCTGTGAGGGACCGTTCAACCTGAAGCAGCCGTTCACTCCGGTAGTAAACAACACCGCAGGCTCAACCGTTGGCTATAAGTACTTTAACTTCGCCTCGTTAAAGAAGAGCAAGAGCGTGAGCCTGAAGTTTGACCTTGTGCCACAGGGCATTGACGGCAACATAATAATAATGGTTGGCAGCCCATACGAGAGCAAGGGCGGCAAGGTTGTAGGAACTCTCAGCCTGAACGGCAATATGCCACAGCAGATGACGGAGATCAGTACCAGCGTGACTCTCCCGAAGATGAAAGGCAAGCAGCCTCTCTTCTTCAAGTTTGAGTCTGCAACCAAAGATGCGTCAATCTGCGAGATCTACAGCTTCCAGTTCAAGGCGGAATAAGCCCCTCAGAGCCTGATATAAAAAAATGCAGAGGATGAGCCACGTTGACTCATCCTCTGCTTTTTATACCAGCCGGAGAATTACTTCAGCATTCCGAAGATTGTGTTCAGGGTGGAAATGGTGTTTGCAACACCCTGAGTATTCTCTGTAATACCTGCAAGGGCGCTTGTGGCGGCACTCTTTGCCTTCTTCTGAGCTGCGCCCAGGGCTGCGTTGACAGCGGCATCGGTCAGACCGGAAAGGTTGTTGCTTGCAAGAGTACCAAGAGCACCGGTTATGGCGTTCGACGTATTGTTGTTGATAAGGTTGTTTGAGCCAAGGACAAGACCGGTTGCGAAATCTGTATAGAAAGCAGACTTGTTGTCAACGCCCTTCAGTCCCTGAATGCCATTGGCCAGAGATACAATGCTCATAATATTGTTGATGTTCTGCATATCAACCTTACCATCTTTCTTGTACTGTGAGTAAAGGGACTTCAGGGCAGCTCCTGATGCCTGTCCGTTGGTTGTTCCAAGTGATGCTACCGTTGATGCGGCATTTGATGCGCCAGTTGAAGACATACCTCCCATTACGCCACAAGAGGCAAACATTACGATTACGGCAAGAGCCGCACAAAGCTTTGATAATGATTTCATATTGTACAGTTGTTAAAATTGAAGTCTGTCATATTCTGATGCGAAGATATAAAAAATGTGTATAAAGTGTAATATCAACGTATCAAATTACAGACTCCAAAAACACTTTGGTCTGTCCAGTCCTGAAACTACAGTTGACCAAGAAAAAGCCTTGCCTCCGCTTCGGTAAACCTCCGCTTTCTGATGTATTCCGCCGCCGCAGATGCCGTAATATGACGGATATCGTTGTAGCCGGCATTCTTATGGGCGATAATCATTCCGCATATACTGGCCTCAGGTATCATCGCGCAAGAGTCTGTCAGCCTGATACCTATATCGGGAAGCATTGACAGTACATCGCGCTTCAGGCTGTGGTCAGGACAGCAGGCATATCCTATGGCAGGCATTATCACCTTGAGACCTGCAGGAGCCTGGGCAGAGTATCTCTCTCTTATTGAGGTAGATACGGTCTCTGCCAGCGCAACTTTCACAGCGTGCGCCACAAGGTTGTCCGCATCATCCGCCAAGCCATCCACACATATCTCAAACAGACCCAGCTGCGATGTTATTCCCAAACCCTTCTCAGGCAGGAAATCAGCCAATGATGCCTGAGAGCCTCCATCCTGACGGAGCATTGGAAGTATGGCAAGCGCCTCACCGTCCGTGCAGACCAAATCATCACCCTCACTGTTGCAAGGCAGGAACCTTACGCAATAGGTTGCCTTCAGGGCAGGATCTGCGAGAATCTGCTCCGCCTCAGCACGGAAACGATTGTCATCAACAGGTACTCCGCACACTATATTGAAGAGTTTCCAGTCAAACCTGTCTGCAAAGTATGACGCCGGCCTACAGGTCTTCTCAATACCGTCAAACGGTTCTCCCTGCAAATAATCAGATGCTTTATATTCAGGCTTTAAATCATTGCCTGCTAATGAATTCTGCGCGTTTGCCGAAGTGGCGGCACCATTGTTGTAAAGGTCGCGAAGCCGCTCCTGCTCTACCCGCTCCGACTCTATGAACTCCTGCGGAGAGGAGAGATAACGCTTTGCCATTACCGCCGCGGACGATGCGTCAGGCCTGTAGTGCACGTTATCATAAACCGGTGCCAGCTTAACTGCCGTATGTATGGCCGATGCCGCCGCTCCTCCCACAAACAAGGGTATGTCCATATTAAGCGATGCCATCCTGCGGCAAAGCTCCTCCATACGCGATAAAGACGGTGTGATAAGGCCACTGACAGCAATTATGTCGGCATTATGCCGCTGTGCCGCCGCTATTATCTCTTCCACCGGCGCCATCACACCCAAGTCAATTATCTGGAAACCACTGCACTGCAGCACCGTTGCCACAATATTCTTGCCAATGTCATGTACATCGCCCTTAACTGTAGCAATCACAACTTTCGGACGGTTGCTTCCGGCACTCTCATCGTTGATATAGGGCTGAAGCACAGCCACGGTATCTTTCATTATCTTGGCAGAGCGGACTATCTGAGGCAGGAACATCTTGCCCTGGGCAAACAGCTCACCAACCTTCTCCATTCCTCCTACCAGCGGGCCCTCTATTACCGCAAGAGCGCTGCTCAGCTCCGCAAGACACTCCATAACATCAGCCTGAAGTGTTGAGCTGTCTCCTTTCATAAGAGCGCGTTGCAGACGCTCCTGCGCGCTGAGAGACTCAGATGGCTGTAAATCAACGGCTGAAGCCTCGTTGCCTGCAGTAGCGCTGAGCCTTGCGGCAAGCTCCGTCAGTTTAGCCGTGGCATCCGGATGACGGTCAAAAATCACGTCCTCTATGTGCTGAAGCAGCTCAGGATCAATATCATCGTATATCTGAAGCATCTGCGGATTCACAATCGCCATATCCAGTCCTGCGGCTATGGCGTGATACAGGAACACCGAATGCATAGCCTCGCGCACGGCATTGTTGCCACGGAATGCAAATGACAGATTGGATATGCCACCCGATGTCAATGCTCCCGGCAGGTTCTGCTTGATCCAGCGTACGGCCTCAATGAAATCCACGCCAAAACGGGCGTGCTCAGGTATGCCTGTGCCTATTGACAGCACGTTAACGTCAAATATGATATCTGATGGGGCTATTCCGGCCTTCTGTGTGAGCAGGTCGTAGCAACGCCGGCAAATCTCTATCTTGCGCTGGTAAGTCTCAGCCTGCCCCTTCTCATCGAATGCCATCACAACCATCGCGGCTCCGTAAGACTTGATGACGGCAGCCCTGCGCAGGAACTCCTCCTCGCCATCCTTCAGCGATATGGAATTAACTATGCATTTGCCCTGTGCGTTCCTCAGCCCCTCCTCTATAGTCTCAAAATGCGATGAGTCTATCATAACTGCCGCCTTCGCAACCGATGGATCCTGCGCTATATGCCTCAGGAAGACGCGCATCTGCTCTGTGGAGTCCAGCATAGCATCATCCATATTGATATCTATGATGTTAGCCCCACCATCTATCTGTTGCGAAGCTACCTGCATGGCCTCGTCGTACTGGCCGTTCGCTATAAGACGGGCAAACTTGCGTGAGCCCGCCACATTGGTGCGCTCGCCTATGTTGGTGAAACTCACGCTGCGGTCTATGGCGTATGCCTCAAGTCCGCTCACGGTGAGAGGCTCTTCCTTGCAAAGCGGCTTACGTGGCATTATGCCCCTTACAGCATCCGCGACAGCCGCAATATGGGCGGGCGTGGTTCCGCAACATCCTCCCGCAATATTCAGCACTCCCTGCCCTGCCAGTGCCGACATAACCCCGGAGATAACCTCTGGTGTCTCATTGTAGCGGCCTTGCTCATCGGGAATGCCTGCATTTGGATAAAAAATCAGCGGGTGCCGTGAGAACGACGCCACATCCTCCACCAGATGCATCATCTCTCTGGCCCCCAATGCACAGTTGATGCCAAAAGCCGCCAACGATGGCGCATAGCATACTGAGCGGTAGAACGCCTCAAGTGTCTGGCCGGTAAGAGTGCGGCCGCTGCGGTCGCTCACTGTGGCTGATATTACCAGAGGCACCGGGTTGCCCAGACTCTCAAGAGCCATAATCACAGCCTTGGCAGTCAGCGCATCGAAACACGTCTCCAGCTGTATGTAGTCAACGCTACCGCGCACCAGAGCATCAATCTGCCCGCGCATCACAGCGGTCATTGCCTGAAAATCGTAATCGCGGTGAGCGGGATTGTCCATATCCGGGGCCATCGTAAGCGATTTGCCCGTAGGCCCCATACTGCCTGCCACAAACACCTTGCGGCCCGACTCACTTACGGCCTCACGTGCTATACGGGCCGCATTGAATGCCATAGAGTCTGCCAGCTCCTCACACCCGTACTCACTCTGTACAATGCGATTCGCGCTGAAACTGTTGGTCTCAATGATATCGGCGCCAGCCTCTATATACTGCCGGTGTATGTCTTTGATAATTTCAGGATGCGACAGATTCAGACACTCGTGGTTGCCCTTAAGCTCAACGCCCTCCGGAGCGTCCTTGAAGCGGTAATCGCACTCACCAAGGCCAAGACTCTGAATCATAGAGCCCATAGCCCCGTCAAGCACAAGAATCCTTTCCGCCAGTTCCTTCCTAAAATCCATCCTATCCCGTAATATTAAAAAATCACAACCGCCTAAAAACACTCCCGCAATATTCCCACCATATTGTCCTGCCTTCCCATAGTATAGAAGTGAACAGCGGGAACTCCGTTGCGAATAAGGTCCTTGCACTGCTCCGCGCACCACTGCTGGCCAATAGTGTAGCAGGCCTCGGCATTATCCTTGTGCGCCTCAAGCTCTGATGTAAGCTCGTACGGTATGTCTATATTGAATGACTTTGGCAAAGTATCTACCTGACGTGCGGCTGATATAGGCTTCAACCCTGGAACAATAGGCACTGTGATGCCAGCCTCGCGGCACATATCCCTGAAACGGTAGAATGCGCCATTGTCAAAGAACATCTGTGTTATTATGTAGTCAGCGCCGGCATCAACCTTTCTCTTCAGATTACGTATGTCAGTCTGCAGGTTGGCAGCCTCAAAATGCTTCTCAGGATATGCTCCCACACCCACGCACAGAGGCTTACCGGCATCTGCCGAAATCTTTTTCACAGCCATAACCAGCTCATTCGCATACTGATAGCCTCCTGGCGTCGCAGTAAAACGCTTCTCTCCCACAAGGCTGTCTCCCCTAAGTGCCAGAACATTCTCAATGCCAAGAAACATAAAGTCCTGCACCTGCGTGTTTATCTGGTCGGCAGTAGCTCCACCGCAGATTATGTGAGGCACCACATCTATCTTGAACTCAGACTGAATGGCCGCACAAACCGCAGTCTCGCTAATCCTGCGGCGTATAAGATGACGGCTGAATGTTCCGCCAATCTCCGGCTGATAGTCAATCTCATCACGATGGCAGGTAATGTTAATGTATCTTGGCTTGAACTCTATGAACGGTTTAATGGACTCAATCAGACTCTGCTTTGTAACACCCTTCAACGGCGGCACAATCTCCAAAGACGGAAAGGGTTTGTCTGCTGTCTTAAGCAACTCCGAAATTTTCATAATAATACACTTCGATTGAAAATTTTTGCAAAGTTAGTCTATTTCAGCAGGAATACACCCTCGCTTAACATTAATTATGTACCTTCGCTGTCCAAACAGATTAATTATGCCAAAAAAAGAGAAAGTAAGACAGATGTTCGATAACATAGCGTCGGATTACGATGCCCTGAATCACATCATGTCGCTGAATGTAGATAAGAGCTGGCGCAAACGTGCATTGAGAAAAATCATCACCCCTGGCAAGCCTCAGCAGATTATGGATCTGGCCTGCGGCACCGGCGATTTCTCCATAGCCATAGCCCGCGCTCTGCACGATGGAGGCCACGTGACGGGTGTTGACCTGTCCGAGGGTATGTTGGCCGTAATGCGTCAGAAAGTGGCAAAAGAGCATCTGGAGCATATAATCAGCATTCAGACCGGCGAGGGCGAGTGCCTGAATTTCCCTGACAACACCTTCGATGCCGTAACCATAGCCTTCGGCATCCGCAACTTTGAGAACCGCGAGCAAGGCCTGTGCGAGGTGCTGCGCGTGCTGAAACCCGGTGGCTGCATAATTATTCTGGAACTTTCCGAACCATCGAACCCCATAGTACGCTGGTTCTACAACATCTACTTCACCAGACTTATGCCCCTTATAGGCAAGAAAGTCTCCGGCGATGGAGCCGCATACAGCTATCTGCCCGCATCGGTAATCAATTTCCCCAAGAAAGACGAATGGATGCGCACAATGCGTTTCTGCGGATTCGCAAATGTCACACACAAGGCCTTCTCGCTGGGTATCTGCAGGATGTACACCGGAACCAAGCAGTAAAAACCCCGAAAACATAACGATTTAGGTCTTAAGGTTTTAAGGTTTTCGGGCATCGCATTAAGCCGCTCCTTGCGTTTGTAAACAACCCACATTACCATAAGGAACATAGCATATAGCGCTATCAGGCCGATAATGTAGTTGATGTCTAAAGACACGGCATCGTAAACCACATCGCGGATATGGCGGTACACACTTTCGTATCCATCAAATAGAGGGTGATGAAGTGCCTGTACATTCAATATCCAAAAGCAGTGTTAAATTATCACCAACCATACAACAATCACTTTTTTTGCCATATCTTTGCCCTTGATATGAGACACACATCTCTGATACTTAATTTCTAACAACCAAAACATTATTTACGATGGAAAATCAAGAAGTTGAAGAACAGGTAGCGGAACGCTACTGCAATCTGATGAACAATGCCGCATTCAGTTGGATTTTCGGGCGCGAGTGCAACAAGGACCTGCTGATGGCCCTGCTCAACGAGTTCATCCCAGACAAGCGAATCACCGACATCACGCTTATCAAGCAGTGCCACAACTCATTCTCAAAGGAGCTTAAGAGCAGCGTGTTCGATGTGTCATGCACCACTGACGACGGCTCGTACATTGACGTGGAGGTGCAGGTGTGCCCGCAAGGCTGGTTCGATGACCG
>CALDKD010000002.1 GCA_937898885.1 uncultured Bacteroidales bacterium
ATTTCGTTTCAAATAATGAAACGAAACGAGCGTAACTATAGGCACTCCGGTAAATTGGTTTGATAACTCTCAAAGGAAGGTGTGTGGGCCTCAATCTCTTTCATATTCTGTCACTTCCTCAGACTCAGGAAGTTTCTGAAGTGCGACACATCCTGGTCAAAGGTGTAGGGGCCGGCCAGCATATTGCCGTCGGCATCGACAATGACATAGAATGGCTGGGCGTTGGCGGCGAACTTGTAGCGCTGAAGCAGGCTCCACTTGTCGCCCAAGGTGCGTATCTTGACGCTCTGGCCGTTCTCTATTACCATTGCCGGATGCTCCAAGGCTGTGCGGTCATCTACATAGAGTGAGACCAGGATGAAATCGTTTTTGATAGTGGCCGACACATCTGGGTCGGTCCAGACAGCCGCCTCCATCTTGCGGCAGTTTACGCAGCCGAAACCGGTGAAGTCAACCAGTACAGGCTTGCCGCTTTCCCTTGAGGCTGCAAGGGCCTGGGAATAGTCGGTGAAATCGGCCTCAACCACAGCGGCCTCGCTCTTGAAGATGCGGGTTGACATAGGCGGGCAGAAAGCGCTGATGGCTTTGAGCTGGGCACCCCAGAGGCCGGGCACGAGCCAGGCGGCGAAGAGCAGCGAGATTATGCCGACCGCTATCGAAACAGGCCCGGGCTTGTCTTTCTTTCCTGACTTGCCGAACCTTATTATGCCTAGCAGGTACAGGCCCAGGATTACTGCCATTATTATCCACAGGATTATGAAAAGCTCGCGTGGCAGTATGCCCCAGCCGTATGCCATATCGGCTACTGAAAGGAACTTCAGAGAGAAGGCCAGCTCAACGAATCCCAGGGTTACCTTGACTTTCTGCATCCATCCGCCTGAGCGTGGAAGGGATTTGAGCCAGCCGGGGAACATTGCGAACAGTGCGAATGGAATGGCCAGTGCCAGCGAAAAGCCGGTCATACCCACTGTGGGAGCAAGGATGCTGCCGTTCTGGGCGGCATCGACAAGCAGAAATCCTATGATAGGGCCGGTGCACGAGAATGATACTATGGCCAGCGTAAGTGCCATAAAGAACAGACCTCCGAAACCTGAGTTGCGGGCTTTGCGGTCGGTGCCGGTACTCCAGCCCGATGGCAGGGTAATCTCAAACAGTCCGAAGAACGAGAATGCGAATGCCGCCAGAACCACAAAGAATATGATGTTGACTATGGCGTTGGTGGCCAGCGAGTTCAGGGCGTTGGCACCGAAAATCAGCGTCACGGCCAGACCGATGCTGACATAGACCGCCATTATGCAGAGTCCGTAGATTATCGCATCGCGCAAGGCTTTGTGGCGGTCGGTTGAGCGTTTCAGGAAGAAACTTACGGTCATAGGGATGATGGGCCAGACGCAAGGCGTGAGCAATGCCAGCAGTCCGCCAAGCATACTGGTCAGGAACAGTGCCAGCAGGCCCCGGTCCTGTCTGAGAGGAGCCTCACTGTAGCTTACCGGTGCCCATTGCGCGTCATCATAGCCCTCCAGGGCGCTCAGGTCGGTCAGGCCGTTTGCGGCATTGTCTGCCGGCTCCGCGCTGGCGGCAGAATCTGACTTGTAGGTGAATTCAATGTGTGTGGGGGGCAGGCAGCTCTCGTCATTGCAGGCTCCGTATGTGAGGTTGCCCTCAATATGCCATTCGTCCGACTGCAGGACCACATCCTGTATGAAACGGACGTGCTTCTCAAAATAGCTGACCTCAGCGCCGAACATCGCGTCCTGATGCCTCTGCTCCTCACCATCGAACCTCAGGTCTCCGGCAAGTCTGGCGCCTGAGATTGAGTCAAGACTTATCTCCGCGCTTGTAGGGCCTCCGGTCTGGTGAGTGGAATAGACGTGCCATCCATTTGATATATTGAGGTAAAAACTCAGGCGCAGGGTATCGGTGGACACAAGTTCCATACTCTTTTTTGAGGTAACAGGCTGCATAGCCCCGTTGAGCGGTGCGGCCAGCAGAAGTGCGAGCAGAATAGATAAAAATGCCATTTATATGAAATTTGCCGCGAAGTTATACAAAAACCGTGACAGTTCGTCAGATAATCCCCTGACGCTTCAGCTCGCCTACGGTGAGGTCTAGCTCATCGTACCAGGCCTGGCCGAAACGCCTTATCAGGGGCTCGCGCAGATATTTGTAGATGGGTGTTCCCTCAGCCTCGCCTTTCAGGACGGCGGCGCGGCATACATCCCAGCGGTCATAGTTCAAGGCATAGTAATCGCCGGTCTTCTTCACGCGGATGGGGTAAAGGTGACACGATACTGGTTTCTTGAACTTGCATCGGCCTTCGCGGAAGGCCTTCTCTATGGCGCAATAGCAGCAGCCGTCAGCTCCGTAGCAGGTGAAGACACAATCCTTGCCGTTCACGATAGATGTTACAAGCTCGCCCTCAGGGTCGGTGTATGCCACTCCCTGCCTGTTGATTACACCCCGGGACTCAATGGAGAGGTCGTCCCATATCTCTGGCAGAAGCTCCTCAATCTGCGCTATCTCCTCCGGGGTTACGGGCGCGCCGGCATCGCCCTCGATGCAGCAGGCTCCCTTGCAGGCCGATAAGTCACAGCTGAAGCATTTGGTCAGCACGTCGAATGATACTATTACGTCTTGAATCTGCAGCATACTCTATTGATTACGTTTTTTGAGCGGTACGAACACCGGCATAAAGAATACCAGGGCGATGATGGAGAATATCATTCCGCCTATCACGCCGATGGCGAAGGCGTACCAGAAGTAACTGTCCTCCTTGCCGTCGAACAGGAACGGGATGAGCCCCAGCACTGTTGATATGATGGTGAGCAGGGTGGGGATTATCTTGCGGTTGTATGCCTTCACCCAGTAGTGTATGTTCTGCCTCTCCGTGACAGGCGCGTCTGTGTAGCGCGATTTGGTCACTGTGTCGTACTCGCTTATCAGGTAGATGCTGGCGTTGACAACAATACCGCAGAGCATCACCATTGCGGCATATCCGCCCTGGTCGAAGGTGACTCCGAAGACGGGGAATGCCAGGAAGAGTCCTATGAGTCCCAGAGGAATCATCACTATTATGGAGAGCGGCTTGCGGAGTGACTCGAACATTGTGGCGCAAATCATATAGATGATAATAGCCACGATGAACAGCAGCAGGGCCTGCTGCCTTTTCTCCTGGCTGCCCCACCAGTACCCGTCGTCATTGCCTACGTGGAATCCAAGAGGCATCTTCTGGTTGAACGTCTTGGTCAGCTCCTCGTTCATACGGCCTGCCAGCTCGTATGAGCCTACAAAGTCGTAGCCTACCGATACCACATACTCCTGGTTGTGACGCTCTATGCCTACACCGGTGCGCCGTTTGGTTATGGAGCCCAGGTCGTTCAGACGTATCTTGGCGCTGTCTATGTCAATCATATCGTTGTTGATGTGCCACAGGTCGTAATAGTCCTTCTCTGATGAGGTGAGCTGAACGGGAATGTTCTTCTCGCCATCAAAGATGGAGCCTACGCCGTTGTCGTACAGCTGCTCGGTCAGATATCCGAAATACTGGCTTACGTTGAGTCCCTGAAGGGCTATTCTCTTGCGGTCCATATCAAGGAAGAACTCGCTTGACGGCATATTGCCCCACGAGCCTGCTATGTCGGCCGCCGATACGCGCTTGCGTGCGAGCAGGCTGTCGCGCAGCTCGCCGGCATAGCGGTACAGGATGTCGTAGTTGTAGCCGTAGAGTGAGATGGTGTGGCTCCACGAAGAGCGGTACACGCTGTTGCTCAGGTAATTGTCATCGGGGTCAAGCGCACTTACCGACCAGGTGGCTCCTCCGTAGCTCATTGCCTTGGCCCACAGTTTCTGCTTCAGCTCGTATGGAAGACGGGTCCTTCCTGTCTCCTTGTCAAAGGTGATGGAGATGCTTCCGTTGTTGCCGCTCACTGATGATTGGAACATCTCTATGCCGTCAAACTGGCTCAGCCAGTTCTCCATAGCGCTGATTATCTCGTTCATCTGCTGCGCGGTGCAGCCCTCGGCCATC
The DNA here is from genome assembly GCA_937898885.1 of uncultured Bacteroidales bacterium. Taxonomy (GTDB): domain Bacteria; phylum Bacteroidota; class Bacteroidia; order Bacteroidales; family Bacteroidaceae; genus Colenecus. The sequence continues at coordinate 4,028 of CALDKD010000002.1, forward strand.
TGCGCGCTCACATCGAGCCTCTTGTTCAGTTCCTCCTCGGGGTTCCTGTAAAATGAGCCTGAGTTGAGGTTCTTGGAGAATATGTTGAACGAGCCGCCCAGCACGTACTCGAAAATCTGTCTGTTCTTCTGATACCACTTGCCGCCGATGGTCTTGTTGTAGAGTCCTACAAGGCCGCCCTGGGTATCATAATAGTTATCCTTATGGTGTACGTTGGATGGAAGCAGATGTATTGGAACACCGAACAGCCAGATCAGCAGTACGATGAATACCCATCTGTGCGCTCTGCCCCACACGATGAGGCGCTCATACCAGTTGCTCCACCTGACTACCAGACGCTTTACGCGGGTGGTGTGGCGGGCCACGCCTCTCGATTTGAGAGGAATCTTGTCCAAAAGCGCCGGTACGAAAAGGAACGCCACAATCATTGAGAGCGTAAGGTTGATAATGATTACCCAGACAAAGTTCGTCAGGTTGGCGCGTGTCTGCTCCGGCAGGAAGAATATTATGAGCAGGGCCGCTATGGTGGTGAGCAGGGCCCCGGCTATGGAGGTCATCACCTTACGGTTGTGGTAGTAGGTGAAGTGGTCTGCCATCACTATGGCGGTGTCGATGATGATGCCGAGCGAGACTGTTATTCCGGCCATTGAGTACAGCTCAATGTCAATGTTGAGCAGCCAGTAGAAGATAACCGCCGAGAGCAGGTTTACGGTGATGGTAAGCCCGATGATGGCTAAATAGCGGAAACTGCGGCTTACCAGCAGCACGAACAGCAGCAGGAAGAGCAGCGACATTATGGCGCGGAAGAATATCTTGTGAATCTCGTTGTTCAGGGATACCGATGCGTCGTGGGTCATACGGATGGTGAAGTTCTCGGGGAAAGTCTGCCTCAACTCTTCCATCTTTTCCTTCACGGCGGCGGCCACTTTTATTGTATTGATGCCTTCCTCGGCATCCACATAGATGTCTATGGTGTTCAGTCCGTTGATCCTGCGGTATGAGCCAGGCGGCTGTTCCTGGTACTTGACGGTTGCGAAATCGCCCAAGAAGTACATACGGCCGTTCACCTTGCGTATTGGTATATCCTCAAGGGCGCAGTCGAGCGAGGTGGAGCGCAGGCGCACCAGCATCAGGTCGTTGTCCTTGAGAAAAGTGCCTACGATGTTGTTCTGGAAATGCTGGCTGAAGGCGCTGCTCAGGTCACTTGGAGACAGTCCGACAGCACGGAGCGAGTTCGGGTCGAAGGTGACCGCCCACTCGAACGGTGATGCTCCCGAGGTGCTGACGCTCTCCACACCCTCTATTCTGGAGAGCGGAGTGCGGATGTGCTTCTCAGCATAATCCACTATGCGGTCTGCCGGCATGTCGGCATTGATGGTATATGCGAGAATGGTCTGCGAGCCTTCGCTTCCCGATACTGAGCCGCTCAGCCCCACGCTGGCCCCCTCGGGCAGAGACTTGCGCAATTGACGCAGCTTGGTGGCGGCCTCGAAGCGCACTGATTTCATATTGGTGCCCTTCTTGAACTCTACATTCACGTTTCCGCCGTTATTGTATGACGATGCGCGTACGTCGGTCACTCCCTCAAGTGAGCTGAGCGCTCCCTCCACGAGCGATGTAGCCTCCGACTCAACCACGCGGGCGGAGGCATTCGGATAATTGATATATGCGTACAGAGACTGCATCTCCTGGCGCGGAGAGTACTGGATGTTGAGCATCGGCAGGATGCCGGCGCCAACCACCATAAAGACCATCATCACCAGGATGACGGAGAACGATGACAATCCTTTTCTCTTATTCTCTGTCTGCTCCATTGTCATTTGGCTGATTTGCCACGTCTCTCCCTGCGCATCTCAATAGCATAGTAGCACAGAGGCACAAAGAATACGCTGACGAATGTTCCGGCTATCATACCGCTAATGAGCGCCAGCGACAGCGGGTACTGCAGGTCGCTTCCCATATTGCCGCGAACCAGGAACGGGGCTATGGCCAGTATTGTGGTGAGCGATGTCATAAGTATGGCTTTCAGACGTCGGCTGCCTGCCTCGAATATGGCGTGCTTCAGCTCCATTCCGCTCTGCCTGAGGCGGTTGATGGTGTCAACCTTCAGGATTGAGTCGTTGATTACGATACCGCTCATCACCACGATGCCTATCATTGACATAAGGTTCAGCGTCTCACCGCAGATGAACAGCACGGCAAGTGCCGCGAAGATGTCTATTACAAGCTCTGACATTATGATGCAGGGCTGGATGAGCGACTCGAACTGTGCCGCAAGTATGAAGAAGAGCAGCAGCACTGAGATAAGCAGTACCAGGCACAGCTCCTTGACCATAGCGCGGTTGGAGAAGTATGAGCCTGCGAAATCCACCTCAAAGCGCTCGTCCTGCCGGACAATCTTCTTTATTGTGGCCATTGTGCTCTTGATCTCTTTCCTGGACGGCTCCAGCTCCAGACGGTAGTACTCGCCCTCCACACCGCTGGTGATGTTCTTCAGATCGCGGTTGCGGTTCTCCTTGAGCAGTATCTCAAGCGGCACCTTGCCCCCGTCTGATGTCCTGACATAGTTGTTCTGGATAAGGTCGTCGGCCTGTTTCCTGTCTGTGCCGATGATTACCGGCACGGACTGGCTGCCTTTGGCCACGCGCATCACTGAGTTGTCGCCCAATGACTGCTGCAGATAGCTCAGCACCTGGCCGTACGACACTCCGTACAGTGCCAGCTTCTCAGGGTCTGTGACCATCTCTATGTACTCGTTCCACTCGGCCGGCCTGATATAGACATCGGGCAATGCCTTGCGAAGCTTCTCCAGCAGCTCGTTGAGCTGTGCGGGCTCGGGGGTGGAGCCGTCGGACACGCGGATATGCGCGGTCAGAGTGGCCTCCCTGTCGGCGAATATCATATCGAACAGGTTTCCCGACGCCTTGCAGCTGAACACCGCCTTGGGCCAGTGTGAGCGCATATAGTCAGACACCTCCTTCTCCAGTCTCCTCACATCGCGTGTGGATGCGGTTTTCATATAGATTACAGCCTCGGACGGGCCTATGTCGCCGGTATGCGAGAGTACGAACTGCTGCACGCCTGCCATTACGGTGGATTGCTCCACCAACTGGTCAAACTCATTGACCAGCTCGTTGCAGCGGCGGCTGTTCTCCTCGGCGGTGACGCGCTGGTTCCACTCTATCTTGAGCAGCGTGTCGTTGTGCGACATCTGCGGCAGACGCTCCTTGCCGATGTTGGTGAAGATCACGCCTATCAGCAGCACCGATGCGCCGAAGATACCCCACATAACGCCTCTGCGGCGGAAGAACCACTTGAGCAGGTTGTCGTAGCCTACGGTCATATTGCCAACGCTTATCCTGGATATGAGCTTGTTGGGTATGAGGCATGGGCTCTTGCGATACAGCTGATAGTAGAATACGGGAATGACCAGCACCGATACCAGCAGTGCGGCGAAAAGCGTGATGGTTACAGCAATGGCCTGGTCGTAGAAGAGAGCGCCGGCTATTCCGCTCATAAAGACGAGCGGCACGAATATGGCGCAGGTTGTGAGCACGGAGCTGAGCATCGGCCCGAACACCTCCTGCGAGCCCTGCACGCAGGCTATCTCCAATGGCTCGCCCTTGCCCCACCGCTGGGTGATGTTGTCTATCACGATGATGGAGTTATCCACCATCATACCAAGTCCAAGCACCAGTCCGGACAGTGATATCACATTGATGGAGATGTGCAGCACGTAGAACATCATAAACGACATTATAAGTGCCGTAGGTATGGTTATCACCACCAGAAGCGGTGACTTGAAGTCCTGCATGAAGAAGAATATGATGAGGCAGGCGAAGAGCGCGCCGAAGAGCAGGTTGCTCACCATATTGTTGATGGAGTAGTCCAGAAGCTCGGTCTGGTCGCGGGTAATCTGGAACTCCATATCGGGATAGTCTGTGGCAAATGCCTCGGTAAGTTCCCTCACTCCTTTCCTGAGGTCGGCCATCTTCGATTCCGTGCGTTTGATTACGGCCAGGGTGATGGTGGGCTTGCCGTCGGACGTGGCCATTCCCTTGCGAACCTGCGGCTGCTCGCGCACCTCTGCCAGGTCTTTTATCTGGAATACTCGCCCGTGGATGTTCAGATATACATCCATTATGTCCTGAACGGTGAGGATGCGCGACTCGAAGCGTACGTTGAAGCGGTACTCGCCGTCGCGTATGGACAGGTTGCCAAGCTGTACGTTGGCTCCGTTGATGGCGTTCTCAAGCTCGGTCTCGGTGATGCCGAGGGCGTTGAGTGTCTCCATATCGGGCACTATGAGCATCTCGGGAAAGACCTGTCCGGTGATATCCACCATTGCCACCTCGGGCAGCTGCTCAAAACGGCGCACTATTACCTGACGGGTGAAGTCGCTCATCTCAAGGAAGCGGTTGGAGGTCTGGTCGAAATCGTCTTTCAGGGTCACGTTCACGAAGAATGCTGGTATGTCGGTGGCGCTGGCTCGCATCACGGTGGGGCGGTCCTCGCTCTGTGGCCAGCCGCCGGTGGCGCGGTCTATGCGCTCGTTCACATCCATAAAGATGTAGTCGGCGTCGGTGCCGTACTTGAAGGTCATCGTGATGACTCCGTTGCCGTCTTTGGTCTCGCAGATGATGCTCTCAAGGTCGGGCACCTGTACCAGCTCTCCACGGAGGCCGTTGATGCGGGTCTCGTTGAGCTCGCGGGCGGACATATTGGGCGATGATACCTGTACGGTTATCTGTGGGATGTCTATGTCTGGCACGAGTGATACGGGCAGCATCCTGATGGAGACGATGCCGAGCACCATCACTGCTATCAGTATCATTATTACGGCAATGGGCCGCTTTATCAATCCTTTGAACATATATTATTGCTTTCTGTCCGTTTTAACAGAAATTGCTTTCTGTCCGTTTTGTCGTAGAGGCTGCGGGGCTATTACCTGCGCGGCTACTCGCTTACGCTCAGATGACCTAAACGCCGAACTCGCAGCTTTTTGTCACGCCTCGCGCGCCTAACGCAGCTCAGACACCGGCGTTCTTGACGGTCATCTGAGCTACCTCGCCTGACGCCGCTCCGGGGATAGTCCCGCAGCCTCTACGACAAAACTCCGTAATCATTATAATCAGGTTTTTACTAACATTCCTTATTCTTCCAGCAGTTCAACTGGGGTGTCGTCACCTAGGTTGAGGTTGCCGGAGACGATGATCAGGTCACCGGGGTTGAGGTCGCCGCCACGGTCGGTGTTTGGGGCTACGACGTGCTCGGTGCTGTTGCTCATCACGATGTTGACGTATGTCCAGACGCTCTTGCCATCAATGTAGCGGAACAGAACCTCCTGATTGTCGCGAATCAGTACGGCGCTCTTGTTTACAACCAGCTGGTGGGGCAGGTCGTTCTCTACGATGATGCGCACGTTCATACCGTCCAACAGACTGCCGTTGTTGCGTACCTTTGCCATTACCTGTATCTGGCCGTTCTGCTCCACTGTGGGGTTGATAGAGGTGATTGTGCCGTTCAGTGCGATGTCCTCGTCAACGAACGGGGTGATGGTTATGGCCTGACCTACGCGCACGAACTTGTACTCGGTCTCAAGGATGCTGAATATCACATCGAGAGTCTGGTCAGCTATGAGGGTGCAGAAGGCGCCCGACGGCTCGTACTCCTTGGCGGTGATGCTGGCTATCTTGCCGGCGAACGGGGCCTTGAGGTCTGAGTTCCCGTAGTCGCGGCTGGCACGGCGGTAAGCCATCTCTGAGTCGGAGAAACCGGTGTTGATATAGATGGCGCGCCTCACATCGGCCGGTATGTTGGCTGTGTCGGCAATGGTGTAGCCATAGTCCAGCAGACGGTCGGAGAGAGTCATCTTGGCCTTCTCGAAGGCTAGCTTGGCAGACTCATACTGCTCTCTCAGCTGTGTCTTGTCAAGTGATGCCAGTATCTGACCCTTGCTTACGGCCTGACCCTCGCGGACATTTATCTTTGCAACTGTGCCGTTGGCCTGGAATGATATCTTGCTCTTCTCGGCGGCCTGCACACGGCCGTTGCATATAAGCTGCTTGTGGAAAGTGCGGTACTCAAGTTTCTGCACGGTAACCTGATTCTTCTCTACGGAGTAGTTCTGACGGGCCATTCCGGCCATATCCTCCGATTCGGCGCTGCTGTCGCTCTTCTCCTTGCATCCCGCCGCGGCCATCACTGTCAGTGCCGCCAGCATCAGAATTCTTGCTCTCATTTTACTATTCTGTCAAATTCGGCGCTTATGTCAGTGCCCGATATAAAATCATATAATGTGGTCTTGCGCAGGTTGAAGTACTGGCTCCAGAAGTTGCGCACGTTGTTCTCGTATGTGTTGCGGGCGTTGTCGCGGTTGCTCTGCAGCTGGTTCAGGTCGGTTACGGACATTGCTCCACTGCCAAAGTTACGAAGCGCCAGCTCATAGCTCTCCTCGGCAATCTGCGCGGCACGCTTCGATATCTCGCACTGGCTGCGCTGGTTGTTGAACTGCATCACCTGCACGAAAAGGTTCTGACGGTAGTCGGCCAGAGACTGCTCAAGACGGCTTTTCTGTGTCTCGGCCTGAGCCTTGGCCATCTTCACGCGCCCCTCGCCAAGACCCCAGTCGGCGATAGGCACTGAGAAACTCACACCTACAACCTCCTGGTCCTTCAGCCCGATGAATGCCTTGTTGAAGGTATCGCCGTCGTTGGACAGTCCGAAGCGCGCGTTGACCGATGCGGAGATGCCACGGTTGGCCTTGGCCTGCGCCACACTACGCTCAGCCTCAACCTTTGATACTTCCTGCGACAGGTTGAACGATGAGTTCTCAAGGGCTTTCTCCAGCACCTCATCGTAATTGAGAAGGATGTCTGGAATGGCATAGCTGATGGTCAGTGTCAGCTCGGTGTCCTCCTGATAGCCGATGTATGAGCACAGGGTGTTCTGCGCTGAGCGAAGGCTTACCTTCTGGCTCTGTATGGCAAGTGAGTCGTTCAGCATCCTGAGCTCAAGCTGCAGCAGGTTGTCGCGTGTGATGGTGCCCATCTGGAAACGGGTCTGTGCGGCCTTGTACAGGCGCTTGCTCTCCTCGAAGCTCTGCAGTGCGTTCTCGTAACTCACCTTGGCGGCGTTAAGGTTCCAGAAGCAGTCGGCCGCGCTTATGGTCACGCTCTCCATATTCTCCAGGTACTGGCGCTTGGCTATCTCGTAGTTCTGCGGCTCGGTCTTCTTGTCCCACTTGAGCGAGTTGTAGCCCCACAGCTGCTGCATATAAGAGAGGTATATGGGCTGCGCGTACCAGTTGGTAAGCCGTTGCTGGCCGAACTGGTCCAGCCTCTGCAACGATGTGGAGAGCGACAGCGTACCTCCCGTCAGCGCTATGTTCTGGCGGATGGACAACGTCAGGTCGTTGGACATATTGTAGTTCTCGGCATATCGTATGGCTCCGGTGTTGTAGTCCTGAAGCGTGATGAGCGAGCGGTTGAAGTTTGCCAGATTTCCGTTCAGGTTGAGCGACGGCAGATACTGTGCCTTGAACGAGCGGTACTGCCAGTACGATGCCGCAAAGATGTTGCGGTTGGTCATAGCCGATATGGAGTTCTCCTGCGCCAGGCGTATCACATCCTCCATAGAGAGTATCCTGGGCCCGATAACCGTCTGTCCGGCCATCTCAGGTTGAGTGGTGCCTTGTGCCTGAAGCGATGCCTGACCGCTGCTGAGCACCGCAATCAGCAGTGCGGTAGTGATAAGTATTTTTCTCATTGTCCCGTTGTAATAAGGCGGACTGGCATATTGATGCTCTGCCATTGTTACAAGTGCCAAAGGTAGCGCAAAACAGTATATACAACAAGGATTTGCCGTGACATTATAGTGATATTTTCGTCACAAATGTCGCAATTTCACTACAATTAACGTTATGCTTGTTGATATTCTGTCATAGTGTCCTTTTAGATCGTATTTTGAGGTTACCATACTTCACCGTTTACCGTAAGGGTTAGGAAATCATTATTGTCATCGCTTTGCAGGAACACATATTTCGTAAATGATCCTGGCGTATCTGTTGTGATGTGCGCACAGACTCTGCCACGGGAGCCTCCTCCTTCTTCATAGGCATGAGCATGATGTCGTCGATGCCGAGAAGCTGACATTTGAGCATCTTGTTGTAGGCGCACATGGCCGATGTGGACGAGTCCTTCATCCTCAGGATATTGATGAGATTGTCCATTGTTGCACTTGCAATAAGCCTGAAAGTTCGTACTTTTGTGGTGGATAATTACTACAATCTTTTAAACAAGGCAAAAACCATGTTGAGACTTTCAAATGGACAATTCCTTCCCGAACTCGGCGCAGGGACCTGGACCCTCAGGGGAGATATCGCCGTTGAAAACGTAAGCGCTGCTCTAAAAGCCGGGTTCCGTCTGATTGATACGGCACAAATGTATGGTAACGAGGCAGAAGTCGGCAGGGGACTGGTTTTGAGCGGTTTGCCGCGATCAAGCTATATGGTTACCACCAAGGTAAGCAATGATATGATGCGAGGGGGGGCGGAGGCCGTGAACGCTTCCATAGAGGAGAGTCTCGGCAAGCTTGGATGCGGATATCTGGATTTCCTGCTTGTGCACTGGCCCGTCAAGGACCGGATAAAAGACACGTGGCAGGTGATGGAGGAGTATGTGCGCCAGGGTAAGGTGCGCAGTATCGGGGTCTGCAACTTCAATCCGCACCATCTGGAAGACCTTCTGGCCTATGCCAGTATCAAGCCCGTGATGAACCAGATTGAGCTTCATCCGTTGCATTCTCAGGAGGACAATGTGACTTTCGACAGGGCGCTGGGCATACAGGTCCAGAGCTGGGGCCCTTTCGGTCACGGTATCGTGGATATGACTACCATTCCGGAAATACAGGAGATAGCCGCACAATATGACAGGACCTCGTCCCAGATTATTCTCCGATGGATTCTTCAGCGCGGATTGGCCTGCATTCCCCGTGCCAGGGTCAGCCACTTCAAGGAAAATCTGGAAGTGACGGATTTTGTGCTTTCCGACGAGGATATGGCCCGAATATCGGCCCTCAATAGGAACCGTAGGTCCAGCGAGGATGACAATCCGGAGAATTTCGCCTGGTAACCTCAACCCGTGGACTGTATGAAATCATCCATACGCTTAAAAATCCGAACAAAAAGTATCAAATTCAATATGAAGAAGTCAATTATTCCAATTATTGCGGCGATGGCCGCAGCAATTCTTCCACTTGTAGGATGCAATAAGGAAAATCCCAAGGATGATGAGAAGGAAACCGTGCTCTTGCTTCTTGGCAGTGAGTGCGAATTCTGGAACAGAGTTGCAGAAGGAGCCTCCGCAAGTGCTGAGAAGAATAATCTCAATGTTGAGGTCGTTTTCCGCGAGACGGAGACTGAGTTCCAATCTCTGCTTGAAGCCGTAAAAAAACTGGACGATTATAAAAACCTGAAAGGTATCGTGATGGCCGAGAATGATATGCTGATTGATGCCGCCATAGCCGCAAAGAATCCAACGATACCTATCGTCGCCATCGAAGCGCTTCCATCGGCAGACAGCCCGCTTAGCTTCAGTTCCTGCGTGGTGGCTGATAACTTCGGACTGGGCAAGGAAATGGCAAAAATGGCAGGCGGAGATAATATCCTTGTGATGAGTTATGACAATGGCGGATCTCTGGACAGGGCCGAGGGAGTTTTTGTCTATCTTGACGGCAATGTGGGAAGAATTGCATCAACCGGATCGGTGGATGCCGAAGAGGACTTGCGCTCTTTTCTTGCAGCAAATCCGGGATTTTACGACACAGCCATCATTACCACCGGCAATTTCATAACGGACGGAATTATGAGTCTGCTGTCTGGAATGAACGTCTGCACTGTGGATATGAACAACAATGCGAGGAAATATCTGCGTTCCGGTGTCATATCCTTCACTGCTGACCCCGATTTGTATGAAATGGGATATAAGGCGGTAGAATGTGTGTCGAATGACATTTCCGGCTACCATATTCATAATGTGGCGGTCAACTACATTTATCCGGAGATGAGAACTACGCTGGCGAATTATACTCCAATTGATTCATCAAGAGTCTCTTCATCCCAGGATTGATATGAGTTTCTTATATCTGAATACATAAAGATTGTGAAACTTCTTGCCAAGAAAAAGTACTGATACAAAATACATGAGAATCAATGTGATATGGACGTGGATGGCGGTATTTGTCGCTTTGCTGTCATCCTGTAAAAGCAAGGACGCACAGCTGCGTCCTGAGGAGGACAGCTCGGATTTTGTCCTTCTCACAGACGTGATACCCGAGGCCATACTCGAGATACGTTATTACAGCGAATATAATTTCATAGGAGACCGCATTCCCGGATATGAGGCCCCAATCGCTATGTTGACACGGCAGGCGGCCGATTCTCTGAAAGCTGTGAGCGATGATCTCAAGGCTATGGGCTATTGTATCAAGATATATGATGCATACCGCCCCCAGTGCGCTGTTGATTATTTCATGGCCTGGGCTAGGGATATCAATGACGTTCGCATGAAGGAGTGTTTCTATCCGGAACTAGACAAGTCTGTCCTTGTCCCTCAGGAGTATGTGGCAGAGAAAAGCAGTCATACCCGCGGCTCCACAGTGGACCTTACACTCGTGAACATAAAGACCGGACGTGAGGTGGACATGGGATGTGTTTTTGATTATTTTGGCATGGCATCCCATCCCGATGTGTTGCCGGGACAGGAAATCGGCGCATATCAGCCTATCAATGAGGAACAGTACCGCAACCGCATGCTTTTACGTGATGCAATGTTGGGCCATGGTTTCAAGCCATACGAATGCGAGTGGTGGCATTTCACACTGGAGGATGAGCCGTATCCCACCACCTATTTTACATTCCCTCTAAGGATTTCGGATTATATAGAGCGTGAATAATATTTACTTAATACACTCGAGAGAAACACCTTTGACGTTGTGCGACGAACAGGCTTGTTCGCGTTTTCAACATAGTTTTTTTGCAAGTGCAACATAGTTATATTTCACGTGAAATGTAGTTCCGTTTCATGTGCAATGTGGCTTTGCCGCACTTGCGGTTAAGTTTTAACTCCTTTCTGTTGCCGTTTTTTCATTCGTTCAGACGGATATGCGTAACTAGTGTGGTTTTACCACCATTCAATATTTCCGTCGCCGGTGGTGAGGAATGGGCGCTCGTCGCTGCCCCGGGTCAGGTTACGGAGCCAGAGGAGGGTACCGGCGGGAATGCTGTCGTATTGCAGGACATTGTCGGTGGCGGTCTGGCAGCCGGCTGATACCCAATCAAGGTTGCGGCTGTCCCAATAGAGCAACTCATATCTGTTGCCGGGGCAGATGTCGTTGTCATCGCTTCGGGGCACTACACGCACGTAGCTCACGTGTTGTGGCTCCCCGAAATCCATACCCACCCAGACATTGTCAGCCTGGCCTTCGGCACTCTCGAAGTTGGTGAGCCAGCCGTCATCAAAAGCACGCCTGACGGTATCTGCTGGCACTCGGGTGTCTGCTATCGGGATGCCATCAATGCGCGATGAATCCGCATTGAGGAAGGCCAGCTCGGCAATGCTTCCGTAGGTACCGTCTGCTCCCAGATAACGCCAGTATCGGTGTGCGCCCGTGGTGTGCGGCAGTGGTATCTTGTCTGGTATTTCTGTGGTGCTGAAGGTGTATGCGGTGATGGCGTCGCTGAAATCGCTGCGGTCAGCATATTGTATCCTCGAGCCAAGAAGACGTCTGCGCATCTCCACTACGTTGGCTGACTGATAGTATTTGCGCCGGATGTTGATGTGCCGGATGACTGTGGCATCGCCCGTAATATATCTGACGCAGCCGCTTTTCTCTATGATGAACGGGTCTGACACAGGAATGAGTCTCTTTCCGTCATAGCCCAGCGCGATGTACAGAATGTTTCTGCCTATTTGAGTGAAATGAGCCTTGTGATGACGCACACGCCCGAAATCAAGGATGGTGTAGTGCGGCCCGCCCTGATTGGTTAGCATGGCAATGTATGCGTACCGTTCCTTGATGCGTGTCCCTTTGCGCAATGCTATGACTGGATCTGAGGTGCGGCAATAATGGCCGGTGACATCCTGCTCGCAGAGTGGGAAGGGATGCCGGTAGTTGGATCTTTTTATATATCGTAGTCTGTCAGGGTTGATCGCATAGGTGGTGCGGAACACCTTGGGGCATCGCTCGTATGGATAGAAGCCTATTCCGGCAGGCACAATAAGTGAGTTCATTGTGGGTGTCTCAATGCCCCGGTCGGATATGAAGGTGAACCAGCTGTGCCCCTGATTGTTACGTCCCCACACAGGAACACGGTCAATTACGGCGGGCAGTCCGAGTGAGCGAAAAGTGAGCACACCCATTGTCACGTAATCGTGGCACGAGCCGAAGGTCATATTCTTGAGCGTTGACGCGCTTAGCAGGCGGTATCCGCTCTGTTCCTCCCAAAGCACACGGGGAGGGCGGTCGCGGGTAATCTCATCGCGGACTATGTCAATTGCTCCGTAGATGCTCAAACGCCTGGAATCGTCCGGTGGAATGGCGCCGATGCTGTCTGAGAACTCTTTTGAGAGCGTGTCGCGCCAGCAGTCCAGACTCTGAAGCTCAGCGGTCTTGTAAGGCAATATCCAGTCAATGAACTCCGGGAAAGTGAGGTGTGATGCCCACGGCCGTGTGCGCCACTGCTCAAAGGCCTGGTCAATGCTGTAGATTAGATAACCGGCGGTCATTACCTGTATGTCGGACACTACATCGTGTGTCATTCCCGGATAGCATCGCTCGCTGATATCACGTAAGGTGTCGCGTTGATGCTCGGGGGTAATGTCCTGGCTCATCACCTCAAGAGCCGTGGCGTAATAGGCATTGATGGCTGATGTGTCACGATAGGAGTAATGGGCGGGCATATTGGATATAAGATGCCGGGCTGCGGCAAGTTTTTCAGGGTCGTTGCGGTAATGCTGAAGCACACTCTCCAGCTGTGGCCTGTTGTCTTGGGCATATCTCAGTGCCTGACGGAGGGAAAGAGGCTCGCTGTGACATGAGGTGAGGAGCATCAAAGCTGTCAACCCTGCTGTCAGCTTTGATGCTGGCCTTTGGTTGTTTGCTGTTGGCCTTTGGTCGTGTGGAAATATCCGGGGTTTCATAGTAATGGGTTGTTGCGCCATTTGTCCAATGACGGTGAGTTTATCGTGTCGTCTGATATATATTCAATATGGTTGTCCTTGTGAAGAATGAAGGGCTTTGTAATGGAAATGAGGTGTTCTCCGTCATAGCCGTACGCTTGATAAAGAACCTCACGCCCCATATTCCTGAATATGGCATTTCTCCGGTGAATCTGTCCGAAATCTACGATACACCAGCCTGGATCAACCGATGAAAACGTCTGCGGAAGCTGTTTGGAGTATTCGCCAGTGAACGAGCGTGACCGTTGTGCGTGGGTGGTGTCTCTTACAGCAGATGCGATATAGACATATTTATCCCTGAGCCGTTTCCTTGTCTCTCTGGATATGGGTAATGTCAGGTCTGTGGTGAGAAAGTATTTGCCGGTTACATCGGTCTTGCAGAGATCAAAAGGATAGATCACGCGGGCTTTCCTCAGATACCTCAGACGCTCCTTGTTGATTGAGTATGTGCGACGCCAGACCTTGGGCCCACGCTCGTATGGAAAGAATCCCCATCCAATACCCGTAGAGAGGTCCCATTCCGAAGGCTCCCAGGTCCCTCTGTCGCTCAGGACTACAAACCAGCGTGTAGCAGCCTCATAGCGCGCTCCTACGGGTGTCTCGTCTATTACCACCGGTACGCCTGCCGCACGCAAGGCCAGTGCTCCAATCAGGGCATAGTCAGGTATGTCGCCAAACGTTTGTCTTGGTAGCAGGTATGCGCTTAGCAATGGCAGTCCGCTACGGCTGTATAGTCCGTACCGGCTCATCTTACGTTGCGCCTCGCTCTTAATGATGTCGCCTGTCCTCATTGCGGTTCCATACTCAACATCATCGTACGGCATATTGCACAAATCATCGGTGAAATGGGATTGGAGCGTGTCTCGCCAACCATCAAGGCTCTGTAGCTCGGCCATCTTGTAGGGAAGCATACACTCACAGAATTCCTGGAATGTGGCTTGCTTTGCCCAACTGCGGTTTTTCCATTGCCGGTATGAGACGTCGATGTCGTGAATCAGAAAACCGGATGTGATGATCCTGACGTCTGAGATAGTTCGCAAAGGCGCGTCTCTGAAACACCGGTCACTTATGACAAGCAGTGAGTCACGTTGCTGCTCAGGTGGCAGACCGGATGCAAGAATCCTGGCGGCAATGTCGTAGTACTGCTCAATCTCCGTGCCTTGGTAAGAATAGTGCGCCGGCAGTCCTTCAATGAGGTAGCGGGCCGCGGCAAGTTTCTCAGGCTCATCTTTGTAGTGCCTGAGAACCTTCTCCAACTCCGCGCGGTTGTCTCCTGCGGATTTTAGGGCATACCTCAGCGCTGCGTTCCTGCCACAGGAAAGCATACAGAAAAGTACGATGAAAACACTCATCGCATTACGTGGAAGCATCGGATGGGGAAAAGAATCCTTTTTTAGAAAGTCTCTCATAGTAGTATGTAATTAAACGTTTGGCATCAGCGTCTGCTCACGGCGGCACAGACGGTGCAAATATAAACTAAATACCCGGAACAGCAATCTGCTCCGGGTACTTTTTAATAGACTTATTTCTAATAATGTCAGCGCAGGGCCGGGTTGACCAGCTGGAACTCCTGGGCGATGTCTGGCTTCTGCAGGTTCATCTCCACGCTCTCCAGAAGCATTGACTCCGGCGCAATCATTGTAGGCATATTGTTGGAGTTGTACAGGTAGCTCTGTATGGCCTCCTCCTTTGATGCTGCTATTACGTGCATCAGCTCGCGCCTCTCAAAGCTCGGGGTGTTGGAGTGGATGACCGTCTCCTTGCCTGTCTTTACATCTATGCGGGTCAGGATGAAGCAGTTGTAAGAGATGTTGCGGAGCATATAGGTGTGGTCAAGTCCGGCCTTCCTTGCCTCGGAGATGAGTTTTGACTTCATCTTGGAGAGTGGACTTGGCTTATCGTATGTGACGTGCATTATGCTCATTCTGACATCTGGCTCTGAGTATGACGACACAATGGAGTGGCCGGTAGGACGGGTAGCGCCTACACCCGGGTGACGGCCGCTGATAAGTTGCTTCAGAATGCCCTTCTCCACCAGTACGAAGTCTGACTCAGGTGTGGTGCCCTCGTAATCCACCTTGTAGCTGCCTCCCAGTCTGATACCGTTGTAGCTCTCCATATCTGAGTAAAGATGTATGCCGAGCTTCGGGTCAAGGAAGCGCTTGCCTAATAGCAGGCCGCCGTTGATGTTGCTCTCCTGTGAGCTGCCGTACATTCTGGAGTACATATCCCAGGTGTTGGTGGCTACGCCGTATTTGGTCACGATGGTGTTGAATGAGTACGATACAGCCTCTTTCTCCAGCAGGATAGGACCGATGTAGAACTCGTTCACGGTCTCGGCCTGGCTCTTTGTGACCATAGCGTCGGCAAACTCGCGTATGCCTGCCGCAAGTGTCTCCTCGTCATAGTCGGTGCAGTCGAAAGGCAGTGTGTAGGTCTCTACGATCTCGGCACCGGTGACGGTTCTGACGGATGCCCTGGTGTCAAGTGACATCTGTATGAACGGGGTGCGCATCTTCAGTCCCTCGGAGTTGAGACGATATACATCGGTGTACTCGATGTTCATGGATACCTCAGTGTTGTATAGGGTGGGGTAATCCAGATAAATTGCGGAGAGCGTGTTGGTGAGCCCCTCCATCTTCTTGCGGTCGATGGCCTGGTTCTTGACGCTTGGCGATATGAACTCACCTCCAGGCATTACGATATGTTCGGGGAGCGCTGCCTCAGCCTCAGGCTTCGGGTTGTTCTTCAGGGTGGCTACCTTGCTGCTGTAGTTGCCTATGGCATATTTGTAGATGGCGTCGCTGAGTTGCCAGAGTGAGTATCTGATGCAGTCGTACTCAGGCTGGTTGCCTGTATTGACGCGTGCGCTTACCGGGCTGTTTGTAACCATTGTGTCACCAATCTGTATGCTGATGGAGCCTGTAAGATTGCCGGGGGTATAGTTGCTGCGTAAGAGTCCTCCCAGAGATGAGCTGGACGAGAAGCCTCTTGATGAGTTGATCCTGTAGTCTGTATAGAATGGAGTGTCCTGACCATCGGACTTGAGCTGGGTCATAGTGCGCTCCATCTCGTCATTCATGGCGCTGAAGATGATGTCGCCCTCATCGCCCTTTACATCCTTATATTCCGGACGTTCCAGCACCGGCGGAAGCTGGTAGCCGGTCTCGGAACGCTGTGTCTCAACTTTTGATATGAAAATTGTCGGTGAGATGGCTGTTACAGGCACCCAGCCGGACTCGGCTCCGCACTGGCCGGTGAAGACCGTCGGGGTGGCTCCTCCTGCCGCTATGCCAGAGAACATTGCGAGCGGTGTGCCGATGAGGGTTACGCCACGGACAAGCTGGTCGGGACGGCCGTCGGCATATACGCGATACACCTCAACCGGGTCAACACCGAACGAGTTGATTGAGCCACCGTCGCCAAGATAGGTCAGACCGCTGGTGGCTGTGCGGAAATAGTATCCGTACTCCTTGCCCTCGTCCTTGATGGCCTTGATGAACATCTCACGGAGCTGCTCCTCGGTGTATGGGTTGGTGTTCTCGATAATCAGGTTGGACTGACGTGATACAGGATCGTAGCCTGCGCTGGCGCGTCCGTGACCGTTGCTGGCAGGGAAACCGTCGATGGGCGTGCGGTCAACAAGGAAGTTCTTCAGCACTCCATTCTCCACGCAGGTGACACGCTGTGCCTTGACAGCCTCGTCATCATAAAGGTAGTGGCCGTAGAGTGATGTGCCGGCGTAGTTGTCGAGTGTAGGGTCGTCATATACCTGGAAACTCTCTGGAAGTACGGGCTGGCCCACCAGATTCTTGAATGTCTGGCCGCCGCTCTTCATACGGTGAGCCTCAAGACGATGGCCGAAGATCTCGTGGAAGAAGACTCCGCTGGCTGAGCCGGACATCAGGGCCGGGCCTGCGTACGGATCGGCGATAGGTGCCTCGCGCAGTGCGAGCAGACGCTCAATGAGATCGCGTACATCGGCTATGATGGTCTCGTCATCTGGCAGGTTGTCCAGCGAGTATGAGAACCAGTCCTTGTAGAGCTGACAGGTCATACCGTCAGTGGCGCGTATGGCGCCGGCGAGCATCAGACGCACCGACTTGCGGTTCTGTGCTACCACGGAGCCGTCGGAGGTCAGGGTATATATGCGCTCTACCTGATAGTTGAGGTTGGCTACTCCCTGCTCAAGAAGCCTGCACTCCTTGAATACGGCTGAGATATGGTCCATACGCTTCTCCCAGTATGCACGGTCAAAGTTGTATGTCTCCTCAGGATAGGGCTTCTCGTAATATGTCTCAACGGGAGCATCGGCAAAGCAGGGAGCCTTGTCCTCGTTGTCGGCATTGGTCTTCATTTTTGACAGGGCGGCGTTGTAGTTGTTCACGGCTATGCCGTAACGCTTCATGGTCTCGCTCCAGATTCCTTGCCTTACAGCCATGATGGCGTTGTCTGTAAAAGGGACCGTAACGGTCTCCATATTGCTGCTTCGATAGCCACGGCTGGCATCCTGTGTCTGGTTCTCGTACTTGAAGTTGTCAGTCTCGGGTGACCCTACGCGTACCTGCGGAGTAAGATTACGTACACGTTCCTCATTTGTTATGGATACACCGAAATTGCTGCTTACGGTTGCTGTGTAGCTGTCGTTCAGCCTGAGCGACATAAAGTATGCCGGTACGGGCTTTTCCTTGAGCTGGTCCATACTGAACTTGAGCTCCTCGCGCATCGCGCTTACCAGAGGGTCAGTCTCAATAGTCTGTGATTGTGCTGCCTGCGATACTGACAGACAAACAAGAATGCTTACAATGAATGTTCTTGCAATTTTCATAACTTATAGTTGTATAATTCTTTGCTTGATTAGCAGTTCAAGGGCAAAGGTACAACAATTACGGCGGCGAGGCAATAAAAAACGTGTGACAATTATGTGACATATACGTTACATTCCCCTGATGTTGTGACTGTCTGAAATTTATAAGTATTTTTGCATCAGATTTACAACTCCACCGAATATGGCCGACAAATTAGTGATAATAAGGAGAATGTGCGCTATTGTGGCGCTCTCCGCCCAAGTCTTGTCCGTTCTGGCGCAAAAGTTTCCGAACAATCTGGCTGCAAACAGCGTTGCCCCAGAGTCTGACTCAGTTGCGATAAGTGCCATGCGTGCCAGGCTTGACAGCATAAGGCAGAATGAGCATCGTCCTACAGTAGCCCTTGTCTTGAGCGGAGGCGGCGCCAAAGGCGCGGCCTACATTGGCTTTTTCCGTTATCTTGAGGAGGTGGGTATTCCTGTTGACTTGCTGTGCGGAACCAGTATGGGCGGCCTGATGTCCGGATTGTATTCCCTTGGCTATGACAGTCACGAGCTGGAGGATATTTTCAAGTCGGTTGACTGGAGCCGGATGATGAGCGACAACATTGATATGAGGTTCCTGTCTTACGAGCAGAGGGTGGACAAGGGAAAATATCTGTTGTCTGTCCCCTTCTATTACGAGGATGCGGCTCACGCTATCAGGGAACGTGTGTTTGGCGCCGATGTTGATGATGACGACTTGCTAAGTTCTGAAAGCCGCAGAAAATTGCTTTCATCCATTCCTAGCGGTTACATTGAAGGGTTCAATGTCGAGAATATGCTCTCAAGCCTTTCGGTAGGTTTTCACGAGAATATTCCGTTTGACAGCCTGCCTGTTCCTTTCGTATGCGTCTCGTCTGATTTAGTCTCAGCCAAGGCAAATTATCATACGAAGGGCTCTCTTACAAAAGCCATACGCTCCACAATATCCATACCTGGAGTGTTCGCGCCTGTCAGAACCAATAATAAGGTACTGGTGGATGGCGGCACGCGAAACAATTTTCCTGTTGATATTGCCAAGGCGATGGGCGCGGATATCATCATAGGCGTTGAGGTGGCCAAGAGAGGAACCACATATTCCCAGGTGAACAGTGTGGTGGACGTGGTGAACTGTCTGATAACCATGCTGGGCGATGATGCCCGCAGCAACAAGTTTTTTGAGCCCGATCTTCTTATCAAGCCTGAGACCGGTGACAGGAATATGCTGAGCTTCAACTCTGAGGCCATTTCAGAGATGATAGATTATGGTTACAAGGCTGCGCGGGACAGAGCCGCTGATTTTCAGAAAATCAAGGAGCAATTGGGCGATTTCACCCGCAACGATACCGTTCAACGTAAAAAGGCTCTCAACTTGTACAGACAGAATGTCCTGATTTCCGGAATTATGGTTAACGGAATAGACAAGAGCGAGCAGAAGATGTTCCGAAAGATTCTGGATCTGAGCGGCTATCGTGAGATCTCACAGAAGGAGATTGAGGATGCTATGTGCAGGGTAATGGCATCTGGCTCTTTTGAGAAAGTGAATTACTCTTTGCTTCAGGATGATGACACTGATTCCTACACTCTGGTCTTTGACTGCGTTCCCGGTCAGATACACAACTTCGGCATGGGCTTCCGTCTTGATAATGAGGAGATGGCTGAGTTGCTGTTTAACTTGCGCCTGAACGCGCATAAGCTGAAAGGATGGCGCTTTGATGCCACAGCTAAAGTATCTATTCAGCAGAGCCTGGACCTTACGGTATCGTATATACCCGATGGATTCGCTCAGATTAACCTCAGAACTACCGCAGGGTATATCAGAAGCGATATCCTTACTGAAAGTGAGAATACAGAATACAATATCGCGTTCTTCGATACCAGGCAGGAACTGTATCTGTCAACAATTCACGGGCGGTCTTATAATATACGTGCAGGCATAAGGCACGAGTATTCCTCAATCCCGATATATATGCCCCTTTATTCCGTGGGCGCTCCGGAGAGTGGGTTCTCAAAGCTTCCAGATAATGTCAGAAAAGGACATTTTATTACTGGTTTTGTAAATCTTGATGTCAATACCATGAACGACCGTCAGTTTCCAACCCGGGGCTTTGCCGGCGGAGTGGGGTTTGAGTATGATTTCGCGAATTTCGCCGCCTTGGATTTTACCCCGGTGCCTATCCTGAACATTGATGCGAGGCTTGCTGTTCCGGCTACCAGGTGGCTCACACTTACTCCGAGTCTGTATTACCGAAGCTTCTTTTCCAATGTAGATGTCTATACACAGGATTTCACACCCATACACAATAATTTCCTGGGCGGCGCCTTTCGTGGCCGTTACCTGCCTCAGCATATTCCTTTCGTGGGATTCGGTAATGTGGGCGAGATGTTCAATCACGTATATACAGCCAGCCTGGACGCGCGTTTCCAGATTGGGAAGAAACTATATCTTTCCGGTATAGGTGCCGTTGTCAGGGAAACGCCTGAGTTCTCAGGGCTGTTCAGCAGTATAAAGCCCACTTTCTGGGGATGCGGCGTTGAGCTGGGATACCGTACATTCTTCGGACCTGTAAAGCTCAATCTTCATTGGACCGACTGTATATATGCCAAAGGACTGGATTATTATCTTTCCGCGGGATTTGACTTCTGATTCAGTATCTCCTTACGCATCTCCTCGGTGAAGTGTGACTCAATCTTGGGCTTGAACGCATTCACATAGGGCAAAGTCTCTTGGAACCTCATGACCTGGCCGCTTTCTTTATATAGAATTAATAGAAGGTATAGCGGATACAGGCGGTTCGGCAACATAGTGTGTGCGTGTAGAAAGCTTTCCTCTGCCTTGGAGTAGTTTTTTAATGCCTGCTGGTTCTGCCCGATCAGATTCCAGAACATAGGATCGCAACTGATAGCGGCTCCGATGTGTAGTATTGAATCGCTAAGCCGGTATTCTCCTGTCTTGAGCAATGCCCTGCCGTATTGGAATAGAAATTTGTGGTTACTGCTGAGATACGGCAATAGCTCCGCATATCTTCTCACCGTCATATCATATCTATCCTGCTTGTATAACACCTCCGCCTTGTGCCATTCCGATTCAGCCTTCTTTATTGGGATGAGCTTGTTTGTTGTTATGGCAAAGCAGACAATTGCCAATGCAAATAGGTGCTTTCGGATATTTGAATTATTCCAGTTAATGTCACTGTTACAGATAGAAAGGAGCAATGGCGCCATTATTTGAAATGCTTTTATCTCGTGCGGATAAGAGAACAAGGCAAAGACACTTAACGCAAACAGTCCATACCCGGCGGGTGAGGCTTTCCTGATTCCTGCTATAATTGTCGTCGCAATGGCAAACAGAGAAATAAGCATTGCGGGAATTCCGTATTCCACGCCCACGGCAAGAAATGTGTTGAATGCGTATTCCGGACTGTCCGCCAACATCCTCTCGCGCTCAGTATATTTACCTTTGCTGAAGTACCTGCTCTGAGCCTCTCCGTATGCCGTTGTGTATCTGCCCGGTCCGAATCCAGCCAGAGGCCTGTGACTCATTGCCTGTATGCTGATTTTCCCCATAAACAGGCGTCCGTCTGCGGAGTCTTTTTTCTGATGGTAGGCGAAAAGACCTGCCGCCACCACTAACACGGACATAATGATGGCTATAGAAAGGAAATGTGTCCTCTTTGCGTATCTCTTGCGGATTGTCTTTCGGATTCTGTAACTGAAAGTGACCATTGCGGCTATACCCGCAGCCAGTGCGAGCATTCCCGCCCGGCTCATTGTGGCCGGCAGCATGATGATTGATGATGCCGTAGCGACGTAAACTGGAATTCTGAGGTGCCGCAGACGTTGGCTTTGATTTGATCTCTCGTTGATAATCCAGCTGATTAGAATTACGGATGATACTGCTAGAAATCCTCCATACGGTCCGGGGTTCTGAAATGTGCCTGTGCATTGGCCTATTCCGTGTGCCGATATCCGCTTTCCTGTAAGCTGAAGCATTCCTAATGCCACCTGGAAAAGGCAGATGCCGCATAACGGGATAATTGGTATAGCTTCAGTTTTACGTAGCCTGTCTCTGCCGGCAATAATCCCAACGGCAAGATATAACACAATGCTCTGTAGAATAAGATGCGCTTCCTGCAGCGCGCAGGTCTCGTGACGGTGTGCCAGACAGCTTGCCAATATGATGCCGGTGAGTGATATTAGCGATATCCCGGCCAGGCGGCTTAGTGTATTAGAACTGGTTTCCATAATATTAAACAAGGAGTATTTTCCGCCTTTCGACGGAGAATACTCCCATTAAATTTTACGCAAAGATATATTCAGTCAGCCGGAATTGCAAATGTGCCGGCGGATTTCTTTGTGTTGTCAGTCAATTTCTATCTTGCGTGTGGCGGGTACCCTGACGGTCTCCTCTTTCTTTGGAAGTGTTATGCGGAGAACGCCGTTTGTCATCTGTGCCGAGATACTCTCCTTGTCAATGTCTTCCGGAAGGGTGAATGCCTGACGGTAAGATGAGTATGAGAACTCCCTGCGCAGATAGTTCCTTTTCTCTTTCTCCTCGCCCTCGTTCTTCCTCTCCAATGTTATGAGAAGCTCGTCGTCGTTCTCTACCTGAATGCTAAGGTCCTCCTTGTTCATACCTGGTGCGGCTACCTCAATCTCGAAGTTGCCCTCGTTCTCAAGAATGTTTACCGCCGGTGATGCGAACTGTCTTGCAGGCGCAATCACAGCATTGTCGAAGAAATCGCCGAACAGTGATGGGAACCAGTTGTTTGTTGCTCTACGTACTAACATAATTATTACCTCCTTTACTTTAAGATTCTGTTTCAAATTATTGATTCTCTCCCGAGGTCTCCCCGCGCGCCAGGTGGCCTCACTGTATTATTCTCAAAAGCGATGCCGGATAAGAGAAAATGTTGTATTGGCAGCGAAAACAAGCGCATAATGACAAACTGACATATACTTTTAATACAATACTGACAAAACGGCTTGATTTTCTGTGCTTAAATCAGGCGGATTATCCAGAAATGACTATCTTCGCACTTTTAGAATACATTATTGACCGCTTATTTGTAACAGTTATGTCGATTCTTGAGATTTTAGCCCTGGCCGCAGGTATTCTGGGCATAGTAGGCAGTATAGTGCCCGGTCTTCCTGGTCCTCCCGTAAGCTGGGTGGGCTTGCTGCTTGTCTTTATCAATAAAAGCGATGGCGGACACCCTGTTACGGTTGCCGCCCTGCTGGTGTGGCTGGCCATAATGGTTGTGGTTACAATTTTGGATTACATTGTTCCGGCCAAGTTTACGCGTATGACCGGCGGCACCAAAGCCGCCAGCAGGGGAGCGCTCCTGGGGCTGGTTGTAGGCCTGCTTCTGCCTCCGTTGGGTATGATTGTGGGAAGCCTTCTGGGAGCATTCCTCGCAGAGCTGTTCTCGGCCGATAAGGATATCTGGGGCTCGGCAAAAGCCTCTCTGGGCGCATTCCTTGGCTTCTTGTTCGGCACCGGAATGAAACTGGTGGCCTCGGGAATGATGATGTACTACATCGTTGTGGCTATCTGGTGAGTATCGGACTCACCAGAGAAACAGTGGGGATTTTCTGCGTCTCGCGGCAAGGCTGCCAGGGTATATCTGGCACGGATGAGGGTTTCTATTTCTTTCTTGCGTCGCGAGAGATAATCATCAATTCTATCCGCACTCATACCGCATACATTCTCTAGCGTAGGGATGAGCAGGAACGGAGAGACCACCAGATATATCAGATTCTCCAGCAGACCCTTCATTGATGTCTCAGATATGGCTCCCGCCTCAATCTGTGCGGCAAGACGGCTTGAATGATTCTCCAACAGTGATCTCACCGACGTCTCCACGGGAGTGCGATATCTCTCAAGCAACTCGGGAGCGCTGCGCGCGACATCCTGGATCAGAAAAGGAAATTTCCTGTCGTCATTGAGCACATCGAAGATAGAATCAGCTGCATCCACTGCAGTCTGGATAAAATCGGCGTTTTCCTTCATTATGGACCTCAGTCTCTCAATGAAGGTATATGTGTGGCTGTCAAGGATTTTCAGGAACAGCTGTTCCTTGGAACGGAAATAATAATTCACCATTGCGTGCGTGACACCTGCGCGTCTGGCGACTGTCACCATAGAAGTTCCGTTATACCCGTTGCGATAGAACTCATCTTCGGCAGCAATCAGTATTTCCTCTACTTTTGTCATATTCTTTATTTCAGTCTCCGATTATTATAAAGACAATTTTAATAGAACCTGTCTCTGGCTTTCCGAATAAGGCACGGGGCCGGCATTTATCGGGTTCCAATTTTACGGCAAGTTATAAATAATATTTGGAAAAATCATATTCTAATTATATTTTTGCGGTTATTAACAGCGTTGTTAGACATACAAGTTAATTTCTTATGAATAAACTCAGGATTATGCCTCTGGCAATAGCCTTATCTTGCATCTGTCAATCTGCATATTGCCAGAAAGACCTTGATGAATGTGTCCGTCTGGCCTATCAGAATTATCCCCAGATAAAGGAATACGGTCTGATTGAGGCTTCGAGGAAATATGACATCAGGAATGCCGCTGTCGCCTGGGCGCCACAACTCAGTGTCTCGGGCAAGGCCAGTTGGCAGTCAGCCGTAGTGGAAATGCCTTGGGACATTCCGGGGATGGAACTTGATATCCCCCACACACAATATGGCGTGACAGCGGACATCACGCAACAGATTTGGGACGGAGGTGCAAGCGGCATCAAGAAGAAACTCATAGGCGCAGAAGCTGAAGTCAGCAGCAGACAGTTGGAGGTCAATCTGTATTCCATCCGCAACAGGGTACAGAATATCTATCTGGGCATAAAACTGATAGAGAAGCAACTGGAGCTCAATAAACTTCTTATGGAGAGTCTTGAAAGGACGCGTGGTGAGATAGAGTCAATGGTGGAGAACGGTGTTGCCTACGGTTCTGACCTGGACCAAATCAAAGTCAGCCTGTTGTCCTGCGAGCAGCAACAGAAAGGGCTTGAGACAGACCGTGATGCGTATGTCAGGATGCTCGGCATCCTGACCGGAAACGCTATGGAAGGCGAGACCTTCAAGGATCCTGAGGTCATATTGACAGGAAGTCTCGATATCAATCGTCCCGAACTGGATCTGTACGATGCCCAGTCAAAACAGATAGAACTGCGACAGAAGCAATTGAATGTGAACATTTCGCCTAAGTTGAACCTGAACGTCCAGGCCGGATATGCCCGCCCTGGACTCAATATGTTGTCAGGCAAATTCGATCCTTATGTCGTTGCCGGTCTGAAGCTGCAGTGGAATTTAGGAGGTATTTATACCCTGAAGAACGACAGACGCAAGAATGAGCTGGACGCATCAAGGCTTGATAATCAGAGGAGGAGTTTCCTGATGAACACTTCCATCGAGGCTGTGGAAAAGGAGTGCGAGATGCGCAAGGCTGCCGACATTATGGAAAAAGACGATGAGATCATCAGTCTGCGTCAGAGCATTCGCGTCTCAGCGGAAAACCAATACAGGGAGGGCATCATCAAGATGAATGACTATCTGAGTCTGCTTGATGATGAATACAGGGCTCGTCTGGATTCAAGCATCCACTACATTCAATATATAATGGCAGTTTATGACCTTCAGAACACTTTGGGACAATCAAGTAAATCAACAGAACAATGAAAAGATATATCTTACCGGCATTGGCCATATTCACGGCGGCAGGAGTCCAGTCCTGCAAAAATGAGATTCCGTTTGATGCCTGCGGGCAGATTGAGGCCACCCAGGTGACCGTATCCGCCGAGGTAAACGGAAAAATCCTTGACCTGACCATTATGGAAGGGGACAAAGTACAGGAAGGTGAGCTTGTCGGGGCGATTGATTCCGTGCAGCTAGTCCTTCAGATAAAGGAACTCAGACAAAGGATAGAGGGCTCTGCCTCACGGATGGTTGATATCAAACGACAGTCCGAACCGAATGTCCATCAATTGGAAAGTCTGAAAAAAGACCTGGAGCGTTACAGCAATCTTCTGGAGAAGAATGCGGCGACGAAGAAGCAGGTGGATGACATCGTTGACAAGATAAAAATCCTTGAGGCCCAGATGAATGCCCAGAAACAGAGTTGGGAGAGAGGCAATTCGAATATCAATTCCGAAATGAGCGTATATGAGATACAGCTTGCGGAGAAGGAAGACCAATTGGCCAAATGCAGGATCAAGGCACCTGTTAGCGGGACCGTCCTTACCAAATATGCGGAAAAGGGCGAGAGCGTGACAAATGGTAAGGCTCTTTTCAAGCTTGCGGATCTTGACAATGTATTCGTACGCGCCTACTTCACGACTGAACAGCTTGCAGGGTTAAAACTGGGTGATACCGTCACTGTCATACCGGATGACGGCACATCGTCCCCGAAAGAATACAAGGGACACATCACATCCATTTCCAGTCAGGCGGAATTCACTCCGAAGAACATCCAGACAAGGGATGAGCGGGCCGATATGGTATATGCGGTTAAGGTGGCAGTTCCTAATGACGGCTCGCTCCGTCTGGGAATGTATGCTTATGTCAGAAAATGATGAGTGAGCAGACGGCGATAAGGATTGAGGGGGTCAGCAAGTCTTACAAGGACATCAAGGCATTGAAAGACATTGACCTGGAAGTCAGACGCGGAGAAATATTCGGCCTGATAGGGCCGGATGGTGCCGGGAAGACATCTCTTTTCCGCATTCTCACCACCCTGTCCCTGGCGGACTCGGGCAAGGCGGCGGTTGAGGGGAAGGACGTAGTGGCTGATTATGAGCAGATCCGTCGCACGATAGGGTATATGCCTGGACATTTCGCATTGTATCAGGACCTCAGCGTGGAGGAAAACCTTAAATTCTATGCGACAGTCTTCGGCACTACGGTGGAGGAAAACTATGACACTATCAAGGATATATATTCCCAGATAGAGATGTTCAAGGACAGGAGGGCAAGGGATCTTTCAGGAGGAATGAAGCAGAAGCTCGCCTTGTGCTGCGCCCTTGTCCACAAACCGGAAGTCCTGTTCCTTGATGAGCCCACGACAGGGGTAGATGCGGTGAGCAGGAAGGAATTCTGGGCAATGCTGGCAAGGATAAAGGACTCAGGGGTGACAATATTCGTTTCCACTCCATATATGGATGAGGCCGGTCTATGCGACCACATCGCATTGATATTGGACGGCAGGATAATAGACAAGGGTACTCCGGATGAAATCAAGGCGCGCTACCCGCATAGGCTGTTTGCGGTGAGAGGGGAGAATATGTTCAAGATACTGGGGATATTGAGGCCGATGGAAGGCGTGATTCTCTGCAGCTCATTCGGTTGTGAGTGTCACGTCGCTGTAGCTGATGACGGGCCGGACGTGACCGCACTCCTGTCGGCATTGGAAGACGCCGGGATGAAAGGCTGCAGCGTGGAAGAGATAACTGCCGGCATTGAAGACTGTTTCATCGGATTGTCATAATTATGGATATTGGAGTAAAGACTGTCGTAATCAAGAATCTGGTCAAGCGTTTTGGCGATTTCACCGCGGTTGACAATATCTCCTTTGAAGTCAGCAGAGGAGAGATTTTCGGCTTTCTCGGGGCCAACGGGGCCGGAAAGACCACAGCCATCCGCATTCTTTGCGGCTTGAGCAAGCCTACACACGGAGAAGGGACTGTGGCTGGTTTCGACATTAACCGGAAGCAGGAAAGCATAAAAAAGCATATAGGCTATATGAGTCAGAAATTCTCCCTGTATCAGGACCTGAGAGTATGGGAGAATATAGAGCTTTTCGGCGGGATTTACGGGCTGAATGATAAGCAGATTGCGGAAAAGACCGACAAGATGCTGAAAGCGCTCTCAATGGAGAATGCCAGAGAAATGTTCGTGAGGGATATGCCTCTGGGATGGAAACAGAAGCTGGCATTCAGCATTGCAATGGTCCACGATCCGGAGATAGTATTCCTGGACGAGCCTACAGGAGGCGTTGACCCTGTGACAAGGCGGAGTTTCTGGGAACTGATTTATGAGGCCTCCTCCAAGGGAGTCACCGTATTCGTGACTACCCATTATATGGATGAGGCGGAATATTGCGACCGCGTATCCGTAATGGTGGACGGGAGGATTGAAGCCCTTGACTCTCCCGCCCGTCTCAAGGAAAAATACAATGCCGGAAATATGGATGAGGTATTCACAAAAATAGCGGGAAGGGCGGAAAGACAATAATGACCGAGATTGCAGCGTTCATACAGAAGGAATTCTGGCACATTTTCAGGGACAGACGCACAATTCTGATTGTCCTGGTGATGCCCGTGCTACAGATTGTCCTATTCGGCTTCGCCATCAGCACGGAGGTGCACAATGCCATCGTGGATATAGTGGGTGACATCTCGGACCCGGTAGTACAGAGGGTCATCAATAGGATAAACAGCAATGAATATATGGAGATCGGGCAGATTTCCGACAATCTTCGGGATGTTGAGGTCAGGATAAGAAAGGGCAAGGCAATCGCGGCCTTAGCCTTCAGCGACGACTTCGACAAGACCATCACCAATGAAGGGAAAGCCTCCGTCGCAATAATAAATGATGGAGCGGACCCGAATTCAGCGCAGATAGTATCAAGCTACATCAAGGGGGTGATTTCCGCCGAGCAGCTTGAGATAAGTACTTCCATGACAGAGAGCGGCGGAGCGTCAATGAGGCCCAATGTACAATTGATGTACAACCCGGCGATGAATTCCTCATACAACTTCGTCCCCGGGGTTATGGGACTCATCCTGATGCTGATATGCTCCATGATGACGGCTGTCTCCATCGTGAAGGAAAAGGAACTGGGGACGCTTGAGCTCGTGCTGGTATCTCCGGTGAGACCGTTCTGGATTATTCTGAGCAAGATGGTTCCATATCTGTTGCTTTCAATAATTAATTTCATCACAGTGCTCCTGCTGGCGGTATTCGTAATGGACGTTCCCGTGAACGGAAGCATCGCCCTCCTGTCGATGGTAGCTCTGATTTTTGTCGGCTCATCGCTCGGTCTGGGACTTCTCGTATCAGTGATCTCATCCACGCAGCAGACAGCGCTTCTCCTGTGCGGAATGGGACTCACGATGCCGACTATGATGCTTTCCGGACTCATCTTCCCGTGCGAGAGTATGCCATTCGCACTCCAGCTGGTGTCCGACATATTGCCGGCGAAATGGTTCATCATTATGGTGAAGAAGATAATGATTCAGGGGGCCGGTATAACTTCCATATATAAGGAGCTCGCGATTTTGACCGGAATGATGGTATTCCTGTTGTGGTTCAGCATAAAGAAATTCAAGACCAGACTGTAGCATATGTGGAAATATTTGTTAAAGAAAGAATTCAAACAGTTCCTTAGGGATCCGGGAATGCCGCGTATGACTATGATGTTCCCGTTCCTGATCATTCTGGTCTTCCCTTATGCGGCGAGTATGGAAGTTCGCAATCTCAATCTTGCGATGGTGGACAATGATCATTCCGATCAGGCGGGGATGCTGATGGAGAAATGCGCCTCCTCTGGTTATTTCAATATTATCAATGTGACTACATCACCTGACGAGGCCCTTGCCTTGATGGATAACGGCGACATCGATGCGATACTGACCATTGAGGCTGGTTTTGCAAAACATCTCAGAGACTCGGGCCCTTCAGCCGGAGAGCTTCCGGTTTCTATAAAAGTCAACACTGTAAACGGCACGAGGGGAAGCATCGGCTCTCAATATCTGAGTCAGTGCGTCTCGAATTACGTAATGTCCGTCAAGGGCACGGACATGTCACGGATGAAGCGTATAGATATAAGCGAAACGTATCTGTACAACGATTTTCAGGATTACAAGCTGTTTATGATACCTGCGCTGATTGTCATAGCGATAACGATGATGTGCGGCTTCCTCCCCGCTCTCAACATTGTCTCAGAGAAAGAGAAGGGTACGATAGAGCAGATTAACGTTACCCCGGTGAGCAAGTTCGCCTTCATCGTCTGCAAAATGATACCATATCTGGCTGTAGCATATTTTATGGTTTTCTCCTGCATGCTCTTGTCAAAGATAGCATTCGGGTATGGATGCGCCGGGAGCCTTGTGGATATCTGTATCTTCACGTTTGTCCATATCGTGGTTATGGCATCATTCGGACTCCTGGTCTCGAATTACAGTGACAATGCGCAGCAGGCTATGTTCATTATCTGGTTCTTCAGTATGATATTTATGCTCGTGGGAGGCATTTTCACCCCGATTGCCTCTATGCCCGGATGGGCCAAGGCAGTAGCCTATGCCAACCCGCTGACCTATTTCGCAGACGCTATGAGAGGCATTATGCTCAAGGGCAGTACGCTTGCCGACACCTGGCTCGACCTTGTCTGCCTGACAGGCATAGGATGCATCACCACTACCTGGGCGGTGTTGAGCTATCACAAGACAAATTGATAATCGAGCCTTCGCCATAGGCTCCGGTATGAACGAAAAATCGGGTCAGGGAAGAAAACCTTTGACCCGAAACACTTGTGATCCGTGGCGGATTTGAACCGCCGACCTCTTGCCTGTCAAGCAAGCGCTCTAAACCAACTGAGCTAACGGATCAATGTTTTTACACCGATGTCCTAAAGACGGGTGCAAAGATAGATGAAATTTCCGTAACATCAATAATCACGGGAAGAAAAGTGGTCCCGGGTATGTCAGAAGCCATTCCGTGTAGTATGTCTTGAGGCCTTATCAACAACCTGTTGAAAACTTTAGCATAAAAAGTGGGGCGTTGTGGTGCGAAGTGGGGCAAAATGCCTAACTTTGAAACCTGAATTAACCCCAAGTGGAGAAGATGAGCTTTATCGGACAATTTTCGGCTAAGATTGACAGCAAGAACAGGGTGTTTTTGCCGGCTGCATATCGCCGAAATTTTCTGACCCCCGTTTCTGATGGCGCCGAGGTGCCTGATGTAACGCTTGTGGTGCGGAAGGATTTCTTTGAGAATTGTCTGGTCATCTATCCGGAGAGTCAGTGGCAGGCCGAAGTTGAGAAGGTCCGTTCAAGATTGAACCGTTTTGACAGCACGCAACAGATGGTATATCGCAAGATGGTGTCTGAGGCGATGGAGATTCCTCTTGATGCCAGCGGCAGAATACTGATTCCCCGTGTACTGCTTGACAAGGTTGGCATAGGGCAGGAGGCGCTTTTCGTCGGAATGGAGCAGACCATTGAGATATGGGCTCCATCGGCAGCGGAGGCCAGGAGCGGAGGCAATGAGCCGTTTATGAGTGATGCCGACTTTGCGGAGGGTATTAAAGAGTTTATGACCGAGTGAGAGCGAATTGTCACATATCAGAGTATTGGAGACTAACGAGACGACATATCACGTACCGGTCCTTCTCAAACAGAGCGTAGACGGACTGGTTGTTACCCCTGATGGGGTTTATGCCGACGCTACATTTGGCGGCGGGGGCCACTCCCGCGAGATACTCTCAAGACTTTCAGGCAAAGGCCATCTGTATGGTTTCGATCAGGACGCCGATGCGATGGCAAACACGCTTCCCGACCCACGCTTCACATTTGTGTATAGCAACTTCAGGTATATGCGCAATTTTATGCGCTATTACGGAATAGATAAGTTGGATGGCATACTCGCGGACCTTGGCGTGTCCTGGCATCATTTTGACGATGCGGAGCGCGGATTCTCGTTCAGGTTCGATGCACCGCTCGATATGCGTATGAACCAGAAAGAGGGTCGCAGTGCCGCCGATGTGCTGAATGACTATGACGAGGAGAGTCTGGCGCGCATATTCTATCTATATGGTGAGCTGCAGTGCGGAGGCCGCCTGGCCAGAGCCGTGACAAATGCCCGCAGACAGTCACGCATTGAGCGCACGGGTCAGCTCTGCTCCATAGCGGAGCCTCTGATAGGCCGCGAGCGGGTCAGGAAAGATATGGCCAAGGTGTTCCAGGCGCTGCGTATGGAGGTGAACCACGAGACTGACGCGCTTCAGGAGATGCTTCAGCAGGCAGCCGGCCTTCTTCGCCCCGGTGGCCGTCTTGTGGTTATTACATATCACTCGATAGAGGACCGTATGGTAAAGAATGTCATGCGGAGCGGTAATGTGGGCGGCAAGGTTGAGGAGGATTTCTATGGCAACAGGAATGTGCCATATCGTATGATAGAAAAGCCGGTTGTGGCCGATACGGAGGAGCAGATGTCAAATCCACGCTCGCGCAGCGCGCGGCTTAGAATAGCGGAAAGATTGTAATTATGGCAGAGTCGGTCAATGGCAGGCAGGCCGAGGCTCCTGAGGAGAGCAAATTCGGCATCAAACAACTTCTGAAGGGTGAGGATCCACGCATAGTGGCATTCCTTCGCCGTCAGATTCCTTTTGCCCTGCTTGTAATCCTGCTTGTGCTCATATATGTAGGCAACAGATATGACAGCCAGTGCGATCTTGTACGTATAGAGAAGTTGAAAAAAGAACTTGTTGATGTGCGCTACCAGGCTTTGAACACCACAAGTGATGTATCGGCCAAAAGCAAGCCTTCCTATATAGAGCAGGCTGTTGGCAATGGTAATTCAGGATTACAGACATCGGAGCAGTCTCCGTACCGTATTCATTCAGGCAAAAAATAGGTATGGATAAGAAACGAGACAAATCAGTTGACCGCTTTCAAGGCATAATGCTGCTGCTGGCTGTGGCAGCCTTGTTTATTGTGGGCAAGCTTGTCTTTGTGATGTTCGCCGAGCGGAATTACTGGAACGAGGTGGCCGGATATATGGTTACCTGGAACAAGACTATCGAGCCGCGTAGAGGCAATATCCTGAGCGATGAGGGATTGCTTATGGCGAGCAGTATGCCTCAATACCGCATCTTCCTTGATTTCAAAAGCGGCGAGCGGGTGGAAAAGCTGCGTCAGATGGACCAGATGCGCAAGGATAGTCTTTATAATAATTTCCTCTCTGCGACCGCAGCCGCTATGCATGGCATCTTTCCGGATATCTCAGAGAGCCGTTTTGTAGAGTACTATAAAAAAGGTTATTCTCAGAAGAGCCACTATTATGCGTTGATGCCCGATGCCAGAGCGTTGTCGTATAATCAATACAAGGAGGCTGTTGAGATAGTGCCGTGGCTGAAGACACGCTATGACGGGTGGTTCTACAGCAAGAATAGTGTCGTTGCGCGCAAGAAGCCGTTCGGTCGTCTGGCTACACGTACATTGGGTGACCTTTACGGTGCCAAGGACTCAGCCAGATACGGTCTTGAGCTCTCGTTCGATTCAGTGTTGCGTGGTAAACCGGGAGTCGGTCACGAGGAGCGTATCCGCAACACGGTGCGTACCATTGTGGATACCGCCCAGATAGATGGTTGCGATATTGTGACTACTCTCAACGTGCGTATGCAGGATGTAGCCGAGACCGCGCTCAGACGCAGGCTTGTTGACCTTGGCGCCACATCTGGAGTAGCGGTGCTGATGGAGGTGGCTACCGGCGATATCAAGGCTATGGCCAGCCTGACCCGAACCGGTGAGGGCAGCTATTATGAGATTCAGAATAATGTCGTGAGAGAGATATATGAGCCGGGCTCAACATTCAAGACCGTATCTATGATGGTGGCTCTTGATGACGGAAAGATATCGCTCGCAGACAGCGTTTATTGCGAGAAAGGACAATACTACGGCTTTGGCGGTGTCAGAATGACTGACTCACACGCGGAGGGATGGCTCACCACTGCGGAGATTCTGATGGAGTCATCCAACATTGGTACGGCCAAACTGATAGCACCGCACTATAAAGGTCACGAGTCAGACTTTGTGGAAGGCATATACAGAACGGGAATAAACACTCATTTCCAGATGCAGCTTACCGGTACGGGCGCTCCTGTTATCAGAAAGGACGGTTACTGGGACGCCACTCGCCTGCCTTGGATGACGTATGGCTATAATGTTCAGTTACCGGCCATCAATACTCTTGCTTTTTATAATGGAATAGCCAATGGCGGGTGTATGGTGGAGCCCAGACTGGTGACTGAGGTCAGACGCAATGGAAAGGTCATTCAGGAGTTTCCAGTGAAAGTGGCACGTGAGAAGATGTGTAAGGAGACTACATTGCGCGACATAAGATATATGCTTGAGAAAGTTGTATCTGACGGAACGGGAAAGCAGGCGGGATCGCCTTACTTTAAGGTAGCCGGAAAGACTGGAACAGCCCAGATGTCGCACGGTGCCAGTGGCTATACGAATGGCGGCCGCTCATATCTGGCGTCATTTTGCGGTTATTTCCCTGCCGATAATCCTAAATACTCCTGCATAGTGGCGGTGCATACGCCTGTGGGATATGGCGCTGGTGTTGCCGGCCCTGTTTTCAATGAGATATCGGAAAAGGTAATGTCCATGTCGGAGACCAGAGATATCGCTGAAGCCAGGGATTCCGTGAACGGACACACGCCAAGGGTGCTCTCCGGCGATTTGGCCAAGGCTCATACCGTACTGAAAGAGTTGAGGATAGACGCGTTGACTGAAGGTGACTATGAATTGAGTGACAGCGCCTGGGGAACTGCATCAAACGATAATGACACACTGCGGCTCAATGTACGTGACTACAACAACGGACTCGTTCCGAATGTGGTGGGAATGGGAGCGTCGGATGCCGTGTATCTGTTGGAGAAAGCCGGCCTCAGGGTAAGTCTGAGCGGCGTAGGGCGTGTATATAGCCAGAGCCTGAGTCCCGGAACGAAGGCCGTAAGAGGAAATACAATATCAATAAGACTGAGAATGTGATGATTGCACTTGCAGAACTTATCAAGGGAATAAGCCCCATAGAGGTAATCGGAGACTTGTCCGTATCTGTGTCGGGAGTAGAGATTGACTCCAGAAAGGTTGGAGCCGGGTCAATGTTCGTGGCTATGAGAGGAACTGCCCAGGATGGTCACGCATACATCGGGAGTGCCATAAGGCAGGGTGCGTCAGCTATCGTATGCGAGGAGATACCGGCAGAGACTGACCCTGCTGTAACCTATATCCGTTATCAGAATACCGAGGATGTGGTAGGGCGCATAGCAACACGCTTTTTCGGTGATCCTACATCGAAGGTCACATTGGTTGGCGTGACCGGTACCAATGGCAAGACCACCATTGCCACTCTTCTGTATGAGATGTTCCGCAAGTTCGGCTATAAGTGCGGACTTATCTCCACAGTATGCAATTACATAGACGGTGAGCCGATAGGTACGGATCATACCACGCCAGATGCAATCACGCTGAACAGCCTGCTTGGCCGTATGGCCGATGAGGGGTGCAAGTATGTGTTTATGGAGTGCAGCTCACACGCCATAGCGCAGAAGCGAATAGGCGGCCTCAGATATGCCGGCGGCATATTCACAAATCTTACCCGTGATCATCTGGACTATCACAAGACAGTTGAGAATTATCTCAAGGCGAAGAAGGCATTCTTCGATGAATTGGGCAAAGATGCTTTTGTGGTGACCAACCTGGATGACAAGAACGGCCTTGTGATGACACAGAATACAAAGGCGAGAGTCACTACCTACTCATTGCGCAGCATAAGCGATTTCAAGGGCAAGATCCTGGAGTCCGGCTTTGACGGTATGCTGATTGACATCAATGGCAGGGAGGTTTTCCTCCGTTTCATCGGCCGTTTCAATGCCAGCAATCTTCTTGCAGTGTATGGTACAGCCTGTAACCTGGGCCGTGACCCGATGGAGGTACTCAAGGTTATGAGTACACTTGTACCGGTGAATGGACGTTTTGACGCTCTGCATTCACCAAAAGGCTTTACCGCTATAGTTGATTACGCCCACACTCCCGACGCGCTGGTCAATGTGCTTGACTCCATCAGCGAGGTTCAGAACGGTAAGGGCAAGGTTATTACCGTAGTGGGCGCTGGCGGAAACCGTGATAAGGGCAAGAGACCATTAATGGCTCTGGAGAGCGCAAAAAGAAGTGACCGTCTTATCATTACATCGGACAATCCGCGTTTTGAGGAGCCGGAGGATATAATCAACGATATGCTTGCCGGGCTGTCGCCGGTGGAGATGCGTAAGACTATAACGATAACAGACCGTCGTGAGGCTATCCGCACGGCCTGTATGATGGCCGAGAGTGGCGATGTGCTGCTTGTAGCCGGCAAAGGACACGAGACATATCAGGATGTGAAGGGTGTGAAGCATCATTTCGATGACAAGGAGGTGCTTCGCGAATGCTTTAATATGGAG
Organism: uncultured Bacteroidales bacterium; assembly: GCA_937898885.1. Lineage (GTDB taxonomy): Bacteria > Bacteroidota > Bacteroidia > Bacteroidales > Bacteroidaceae > Colenecus. The sequence continues at coordinate 40,335 of CALDKD010000002.1, forward strand.
TAAGTTATGCTGAATTATCTGTTTGAGTATCTTGACAAGATGAATATTCCTGGAGCCGGAATGTTCACCTACATTACTTTCCGTGCCATTTTCGCTCTGGTACTTTCCATAATCATATCCTCGTGGTTTGGAAAATTCCTGATACGTTTTCTTAGAAAAAAGAATATATCAGAGACTCAGCGTGATGCAAGGATTGACCCGTTCGGCGTTGGTAAGGTGGGCGTTCCTACAATGGGAGGCATCATAATCATTGTAGCTATTCTGTTGCCTTGCCTGCTGGTAGGCCGTCTTGAGAATGTCTATATGATACTGATGCTGGTCACGACACTGATACTTGGAACCCTGGGCTTTTGTGACGACTACATCAAGACTTTCCGCAAGAACAAGGATGGGTTGAACGGCTGGATAAAGGTTCTCGGTCAGGTGGCGCTGGGACTTATAGTAGGCCTTACTCTCAGATACAGTCCTCAGGTAGTCATCAATGAGAGGGTAGAGACGCGCATTGAGAACAATACGGAGATCGTGGTAAAGACTCCCGATGTCAAGTCAACACGAACAACTATTCCTTTTTTCAAGAATCACAACCTGAACTATGCGGATATGTTCGGATGGCTGGGTGAGAGCGCAAAGTACAAGGCCGGATGGATATTCTTTGTACTGCTTACGATATTTGTCGTGACTGCAGTGTCAAACGGCTCCAATCTCAATGACGGAATGGATGGAATGGCCGCTGGAAACTCGGCTATTATAGGACTGGCTCTGACAGTGCTCGCTTACGTTTCCAGTAACGTGGTCATCGCCAGCCATTTCAACCTTATGTACATACCAGGCAGCCAGGAGGTTGTGGTCTTCCTGAGCGCGTTTGTCGGTGCCCTCATCGGATTCCTCTGGTACAACTCATATCCTGCGGAGATTTTTATGGGCGATACAGGCAGCCTGACAATTGGCGGAATCATCGCCGTGTCAGCTCTGTGCATCCATAAGGAACTCCTGCTGCCTATATTGTGCGGAGTTTTCCTTATGGAGAGCGTCTCGGTGATAGGACAGCGTCTCTTCTACAAGACTGGAAAGAAAAAAGGCGTACATCGCCGTCTCTGGAAGCGTACGCCATTTCACGATCACTACCGTACATCTCTGGAGCAGGTGCAGAAAAGTGATCCGGGGTGCTCAGTGCTGTTCAAGGGAAAGGGAAATCTGCAGTTTGAGACAAAGATTACATTACGTTTCTGGATTATCAGCATTGGTCTGGCGGCGTTTACAATATTGACATTGAAAATCAGATAATGATGGCAGGGAAGATTGTTGTATTAGGAGCCGGTGAGAGTGGCGTGGGAGCCGCAGTTCTGGCTGTAAAGGAGGGCTTTGAGGTGTTCGTGTCCGATATGTCGGCAATTAAGCCGAAATACAAGGATGAGCTTGAGAGACGTGGCATTGATTTCGAGGAGGGCCTGCATACTGAGCAGCGTATTCTCAGCGCGGACGAGATAATCAAGAGCCCGGGTATTCCAAACGATGCCCCCATCATTCAAAAGGCGGTAGCGAAGGGTATCCGCGTTATATCGGAGATAGAATTCGCAGGGCGTTACACCACGTCGAAGATGATATGTATCACCGGCAGCAACGGCAAGACTACCACAACCTCGCTTATATACCATATTTTCAGGATGGCAGGTCTGAATGTTGGATTGGCAGGCAATATAGGCAACAGCCTTGCTCTTCAGGTGGCCGAGGACCCGCACGACTACTATGTAATAGAGCTGAGCAGCTTCCAGCTTGACAATATGTATGATTTCAAGGCCGACATAGCAGTCCTGATGAACATCACACCAGACCATCTTGACCGATATGGCTATGAGATGCAGAATTATGTGGATGCCAAGATGCGCGTGATCCGGAATCAGACTGAGAACGATGCTTTCGTGTTCTGGAATGATGATCCGATTATACAGCGTGAGCTGAGAAAATATGGTATAACGGCAAAATTGTATCCCTTTGCAGAGGCAAAGGCCGCCGGTCTTGCCGCATACGTTGAGGATGGCAACGTCTGTTTTGACAGGCCGGAGTCGTTCAATATGGAGCAGGAGTCACTGGCCCTGGAAGGACGCCATAATCTATATAACTCAATGGCTGCCGGTATATCTGCAAACATTGCCGGCATACAGAAGGAGACCATCCGCAAGGCATTACAGACATTCAAGGGTGTTGAGCATCGCCTTGAGCGCGTGGCACGGGTAGCCGGTGTGGACTACATAAATGACTCTAAGGCAACGAATGTGAACAGTTGCTGGTATGCTCTTCAGAGTATGCCTGTGAAGTGCGTGCTGATTCTTGGAGGCAAGGATAAAGGCAATGATTACAACGAGATTGCTGATCTGGTTCGCGAGAAGTGCTGCGGCTTGGTATATATGGGTTTACATAATGAGAAACTTCACGATTTCTTCGATGGATTCGGACTGCCGGTAGCCGATGTGCAGTCTATGCGCGATGCTGTAAAGGCTGCCTCGGAGATGGCGGAGAAAGGGCAGATTGTACTGCTCAGCCCGTGCTGCGCCAGTTTTGACCTGTTCAAAAGCTATGAGGACCGTGGAGACCAGTTCAAGGCTTGCGTAAGGGCTCTGTAATTGTCTGACAGGATGGAGGAGAAAGAAAAGACATATTTCAAAGGCGCGTCGATATACTGGATTTTCTGTATCGTTCTGTGTCTGATCTCTATAGTTGAGGTCTTCAGCGCGACCAGCAGGATGACGTTCGGCGGTGAGCAGAACTATTTGCGGCCGGTGATTCGTCACGTGGCACACCTTTGCGTGGGATTCACCTGTCTGTATGTCGTTCACAGGGTACCATATCGTTTTTTCAGACTCGTCCCGTATGTACTGCTTCCTTTGTCTGCTCTTGCGCTGGGCTATCTGCTGTTCAAGAGTATGACAACAGGAGTGACAGACAGGTGGATAGCATTGCCGTTCATATCAATTCAACCATCGGAGTTTGCCAAAATGGGTGTCATAACGGCTGTAGCCTGGATGCTTTCAAAGTTGGATGTAGATGATGCGATGTCGCAGCTTCAGACGTTCTGGCGCATAATAGCATTGTCGGGCATATTCATTCTGATGATTATGCCGGAGAACCTGTCAACAGCCTTGTTGCTTACCATTGTCGTGCTGGCTATGATGTATGTGGGGCAGATTCGCCGGAAATATATGTTCCGCCTGATAGGCGTGGGTATGCTTGCGGGAGGTCTGATGCTGGCTATCATGCTTCTGGTTCCTCCTTCCAAGATTGCGGATTCACCTCTGCCAAGCCGTTTCGTCACCTGGCAGGCACGCGTGCTTGATTTTACTGACAAGAGCGATAAGTCAACTCCTTTGGATTATGTCAGGAATGTGGCTCGTGACAAACCACAGGAGACTCACGCCAATATAGCGATAGCAAGCAGCAACATATTCGGCAAGGGGCCCGGAAACTCCGTGGAGAGAGATTTCCTGCAGGAGGCCAGCTGCGATTTCATCTACGCCATAATAATAGAGGAACTGGGCCTTGTGGGCGCTCTTTGCGTTCTCGGGATCTATTTGTGGCTGCTTTTAAAGACGGGAGGTATTGCCACCAAATGCGGAAAAAACCGTTTTGCTAGATATATGGCGATGGGTATAGTGTTGCAGATTACGTTGCAGGCGTTTATCAATATGGCAGTGGCGGTAGGACTTATTCCTGTCACAGGTCAGCCTTTACCTTTGATAAGTACAGGTGGAACTTCTATTATTGTGACTTGCGCCTATATGGGTATGCTGATCAGCATAAGCTGGAGTGGTGTGGAGAGTCAGGCAACGGAAGATATCTCAGTGGACGAATAATTACAAAATAATGGCAGAGACAAGAATCATCATCAGTGGCGGCGGTACAGGAGGACATATCTTTCCCGCCATATCCATAGCTAATGCAGTAAAAGCCTTACGGCCAGATGCGGAGATACTGTTTGTGGGGGCCGAGAACAGAATGGAGATGCAACGTGTTCCTGCCGCAGGATATCGCATTGAGGGATTGCCTGTAGCCGGTTTTGACCGCTCGCATCCTTTGAAGAATATATCTGTCCTGGTGAAATTGATGAGAAGCCAGTGTAAGGCACGTCGGATTGTCAAGTCATTTCGTCCACAGGTAGCTGTGGGCGTGGGCGGATATGCCAGCGGTCCTACATTGCGTATGGCAGGCCGTATGGGCATTCCTACTTTGCTGCAGGAGCAGAACTCTTTTGCCGGAGTAACCAACAAATTGCTGGCCAAACGTGCCAGCCGGATCTGTGTGGCCTACGAGGGAATGGAGAGATTCTTCCCGAAAGAAGTAATTATGATGACCGGCAATCCAGTGCGTCAGAGCCTGACTGAGAACCGTATGCCAAAGGCAGATGCCGCCAGGGCAATGGGGCTTGATCCGGAGAAACGCATTATCTTGATTATTGGAGGCAGCCTTGGAGCCCGTAGTGTGAATGAGAGTGTGATGGCTCAGCTGGATGCCATTCGTGCGGCAGATGATGTGCAGGTGTTCTGGCAGACCGGCAAGATATACATTGAGGAGATGAGAAAACGTCTGGCGGAGCAAGAGCCGGTGCCTAATCTGTTCCCTACGGATTTCATAGCGAGTATGGATCAGGCATACAGCGCCGCTGACCTCGTAATATCAAGGGCAGGTGCCAGCTCAATATCCGAGCTCTGCCTTCTGGGAAAGCCGGTTATTCTGGTTCCTTCTCCAAATGTGGCAGAGGATCATCAGACCAAAAACGCCATGGCTCTGGTCAAGAAAGATGCCGCAGTGCATATTGCAGACAGTCAGTCCCGTGAGCGGCTTATTCCTGAAGCGTTGACATTGGTCAGGGATGCCGGCCGGCTCCTGTCGCTAAGTGAGAATATTCTACGTATGGCTTTGCCTGACTCTGCGGCGATTATCGCCCGTGAGGTACTCAGGCTGGCGGATGGAAAGTGAGGTTAAAATTATAAGGAAATTATGGAGACAGATCAGATAAAATCGGTGTATTTTGTAGGTGCCGGAGGCATAGGAATGAGCGCGCTTGTCCGTTTTTTCCTTGCCAATGGCAAGTTCGTGGCCGGTTATGACAAGACTCCCAGTGAGCTTACATCGGCTTTGATATCAGAGGGGGCTGCAATTCATTTTGAGGATGATGCGCAGCTTATTCCTGAGTGCTGCCGTGACTCCCAGACAACGTTGGTCGTATATACACCTGCTATTCCTGCGGACCATTCTGAGATGGCCTGGTTCCGCAATAACGGTTTTGATATTCAGAAACGTGCTCAGGTCCTGGGAACACTTACACGCAGTATGGATGGCCTCTGTGTTGCCGGAACTCACGGCAAGACAACGACATCTGCTATGACCTCACATATTTTGTCAGGCACCGCAGAGGGCTGTAATGCTTTTCTTGGTGGAATCCTTAAGAACACCAGAAGCAATCTTATGCTCAGCGACCGCAGCCTCAGGGTCGTGATTGAGGCCGATGAGTTTGACCGCTCATTCCATCATCTCAGACCGCTGCGCTCGGTGATTACCGCGATTGACGCTGATCATCTGGATATATACGGAACATACGACAATTACCTGGAGAGCTTCCGTCACTACGTATCCCTGATACGTCCTGGAGGTGACCTGATACTCAGGTATGGCTTAGAGGATAAGTTGCGCCCTGAGCTGAATGAGGGTGTTCATCTGTGGTCGTATTCTGCGGAAAAAGGCGATTTCCACGCAGAGAATGTGCGGATGGGTAATGGCGAGATAACATTTGATTTCATATCACCGGTTGAGAATATATGTGACATACAATTGGGAGTGCCCGTTGCAATCAATATAGAGAACGGAGTAGCGGCGATGGCCTTGGCGCAACTGAGCGGTGCCACTTCAGACGTTATTCGCCAGAGGATGGCGTCATTCCGGGGAACAGACCGCAGGTTTGACTTCCATCTTAAGAGACCGGACAAGGTCTATCTGAGTGATTACGCCCATCATCCGGCGGAATTGCGTCAGTGTGCTATCTCTGTTCGCGGACTTTATGCAGACCGTAAGATAACCGCTATATTCCAACCTCATTTATATACGCGTACACGCGATTTTCACAAAGAGTTTGCCGACAGTCTCTCTCTGTTTGATGAGGTGTGGCTGGTGGATATCTATCCGGCGCGTGAGCAACCTATACCTGGTGTTACGAGCGAATTGGTGGCGAGAGACATCCGTGCCGGAGTATGCAAGGGTGTGATAGGTATTAAAGATGTGCCGGAACTTGTCCGTGGTATCGCCTCTGATGTTGAGGTGCTGGTTACCGTAGGCGCCGGAGATCTGGATAACCTTTCGGGACAGATAACGGACATTCTGGAAAATAACTGCTGAAAATGGTAAGACGCATTCTGGGAATAGTAATTGTGGCTCTGATGGCCGGCTATCTGGTGTTCTCGCTGTCAAGTCTTACTGACAATCCGCGTGGCGCTGTCTGCGAGGGACTTGATTTCAAGATACAGGACAGCCTTCACTATGGACTGCTTACCCCTGGAATGATAACCGGTCTGTTGGATGAGAAGAGGATGAATCCTGTAGGGAAGGAGCTTGATCAGATTGACCTGGACAGCATGGAGCATATTATTATGAATCATCCGATGGTGCTTTCCGCAGAGTGCTTCAAGACCGCCGGAAAAACAGTGAAGATAAAGATTCATACCTGCGTGCCTCTTGTCAGAGTTCTGGGCGACTATGGTACGGACTATCTGGTTGACAGCCGGGGCCGTATTCTGGAAAGAAACCGGAGCGTTGTGCAGGTGCCAGTGGCAACAGGGCACATTTCCAGGGAATTTGCAGGTACCGGACTTGTCAAATTGGTTGAGACCATTAATGAAAGCCGTTTCTGGAAGGCTCAGGTGGAGCAGATAAACATTGATGCGAAAGGTCAGATAGAGCTTGTGCCACGTGTAGGCAATCATCTGATAAAACTTGGCGATGCCGACAATCTGGAGGAGAAACTTGACCGTCTGATGAAGTTCTATCAGGATGGCTTGAGCAAGATAGGGTGGAATAAATACTCCTCTATCAGTGTGGCCTATGACGGCCAGGTTGTGTGCCGGAGACGGTAAATTGATTGATAGTAAAGATATTATTGATATATGGAGAACGAGAAAGTAATAGTAGCTATTGAGCTTGGATCTTCCAAAATATCCGGAGCTGCCGCGCGTAGGACTGTAAATGGCGGCTTGGAAGTACTTGCTTGCGCGTCGGTGCCCTCATCGGCATACATAAAGAATGGCGCAGTGTATAATCTGGACCGGACAGCCGATGGTATTGCGAAACTCATTGAGTTGCTTGAGAGGCAATTGAATACCAAAATCCAACAGGCTTTCATCGGTTATGCCGGAAAATCCCTGCGTACAGTACCGGTAGTACTTGAGCGGACTCTTGAGGAAGGTGCCGTTATTACGAACGAGCTTGTGGATGATATGCTCGCGGAATGCGGTGAGGTCCAGTCGGACGACTTGCTCTCGCTTTGCGTGGCATCACAGGAGTTCAGAACCGACCACAAGAGCGTTGCGGAGCCTGATCCGGTGGGTGTAGCCTGCTCTTACGTTGAGGGTCGTTTCCAGAGGGTCATGATACGTCCGCGCCTGTTCAAACTTCTGGATGACAGCTTCAAACACGCAAGTCTGGATATAGCGGACAGCTATGTGGCTCCTATGGCCCTTGCCAACCTCATTCTCTCTGAGGAGGAGCGTCAACGTGGATGCGCGCTTGTTGATTATGGAGCAGATACTGTCACAGTAAGCGTCTATAAGGGTGGCCAGCTGGGCTATCTGCGTGTGATACCGCTTGGAAGCGACACAATCACAAAGGATATTATGAGCCAGCTCCAGCTCACACACGGGCAGGCTGAGTCTCTGAAGGTGACGTATGGCCTTTGTGGAGAGGCTGGTCAGATTGAGGAGAGTGCGACAGTTGGCGACAAACAGATATCGCTGAAACTTCTGGGCGAGATAATCGAGGCCAGAAACGAGGAGATAATGGTTAATGTGGCCAGACAGATACGCGCCTCGGGCTATTACGATTCCTTGTTTGGGGGCATCGTAGTGACTGGCGGCGGCAGCAATCTCAAAAGACTCAATAATATAATGTCCGGCATTTTCGCGGGAGTAAGTCCGATTCGTATTTGTGGCAGGGCTCCTCTTGATGTCAAGTGGTGTGACTCATCCTGGGATACTTCGGACGGAACGTCTCTTACACTTCTCGCGCTTCTTGCCAGAGGCGATGAGAATTGCTGTGAGTATCAGGAGGTTGATATGATGGTTGAGCCTGTTCCGGAAGAGGGGCAGAGTTTTGATACGCTCAGCATATTCAATGATGAGGGTGAGAGCGCTCAGGCTGAGCGCGACCGTAAGGAGGCTGAGCGCCGCAAGGCAAAGGAAGAGCACGACCTTGAGGCTGCCAGGAAGAAGGCAGAGAAGAAGGAGAAGAAGAATTCCCTGATAAACTCCGCCAGGAATTATTTCCATAAGTTTTTCGATGATGTTCAATAATAACGCGATACATAGCTATGAACAAGACAATTAAATCTTTTGAGGAGAATGAGGTGCTGCCATTCGGATTTCCGACAGACGCGCCTAAAATCATAAAGGTTATCGGAGTTGGCGGCGGTGGCGGTAATGCCGTGAAGACTATGTATCGCGAGGGAATACGCGATGTGGTTTTCGTATTGGCCAACACCGACAGCCAGGCTCTCGCTGAGTCTGACATACCTGTAAAGCTGCAACTTGGCAAGATGGTTACCGAGGGACTTGGCGCCGGAAATGATCCGAATGTCGCCAAGGCGGCTGCCGAGGAGAGCATTGAGGATATCCGCAGGCTTTTCAAGGACGAGACTCAGATGGTTTTCATTACCGCCGGAATGGGCGGCGGTACAGGAACTGGAGCAGCACCAGTCATTGCCAGGTGCGCCAAGGAGGAGGGGATGCTTACTGTAGGCATTGTCACTATCCCGTTTAAGTTTGAGATGCGTCCTAAGATCCGTCAGGCCATAGCCGGCGTGAAGGAGATGGCGCAATATGTGGATGCCTTGCTGGTAATCAATAATGAGCGACTGCTTGACATCTATTCTGAGCAAAAGGTCGCCGTTGGCTTCAAGAAGGTAGATGAGACCCTTACCACAGCTACCAAGAGCATCGCCGAGATTATTACCTGCCGTGGCATAATAAATCTGGACTTCCGTGATGTCAAGAAGATTCTGAAGGATGGCGGCGTTGCCATAATGAGCTCTGGCGAGGCCTCAGGCGAGAACCGTGTTGAACAGGCAATTCAGTCCGCCCTCAATTCACCACTTCTTTACAACAACGACATATATCGTTCTAAGAAAATACTGTTCAACATCTACCAGAGCTCTGATGAGCAGTATCAGCTTGTCTTGAACGAGATGAACGAGATCCGTCATTTTATGGACAAGTTTGAGGATGAGAACATAGAGGTTATCTGGGGACTGGCCAATGATCCGAACCTTGGCGACAAGGTTAAGATTACAGTGCTTGCCACTGGCTTCGGAATGAGCAACATTCCTCTGGTGGAGGATAATACCGACAATGAGGAGGCAATTGGCAAGCTATATGGAGAGCCGGCAGGTAAGAAAGCCCTCTACATTTTTGAGCTTGAGGATGATGATATGGACAATGACGCGCTCATCAATGCGCTTAACGAGTCTCCTACAAATCTTCGCCGCTCATCGGATCTGTCGGAGATGAAAGCGCTCCGCGACAAGGAGAAAGCAGTAGCGCAGACTCTCAGTTAAACACTGTCTGAAGCACCTCAATTGATTTGAGAACCGGAAAACCGGGGATGTGCATTCGCAGGTAGTCGTTCAGACAATTCAGCAGGCCGGCCCTTTCAGAGCCGGTCATTGCCGTCTTTGAGGCCTCCTGCGCATTCTCACTCTGCATTAGCAGCACGGTCTTGTATGCATGGTCCGGCTGTATGAGATCATAATGTGGCGGTTGTATGGCCGGGAAGGTGCCGTCTCTCATATCAAGCCAGCATCCAGGCTGGTAATTGTCAGTGTTCGGGCCGATGCCTAAATAGCCAATGACCTTCAGAATAAAATACAGGTGAAAGTTTCCGGCGTTCTCCAATTTGTCAAATTCCGAAATCGCGTTGGCTATGAATGAGAACAGAGGCCTGTTCTCGCTCTCCTCGCGTAGGGAATATGTCAGAAACTCGCCTAATAACAACGCTATGCTGCTTTTTATCGGATTGAAGGGAATATCCTTGAATGGCATAATGTTGCAGGGCTCCTTTAGGTGCTGAAGCGTGTCGGAAGGTACTATCCTGCTCTCGAATTCAATTATTGTAAGTGGCTGAGTGATCGTGTTGCGCCTTGCCCCTTTGTTGCCCGTGGCCGCATAAAGAACGTATGGCACGTGTCCGTTCCCCTCTGTGAATATGTGAATGATGCTTGATTTGTCGTTGTGCCTGACAGTTCCAAGTACTATTCCTCTCTCTTTATGCCACATCCTCTTTTTGTTATTTCTGCCGCGAATATAAAAAAAGTTCCGGAAACTTGGACGTTTGGGAAAATGTAACTACTTTTGCATCCGCTTAAAAGGCAGGGTCCGTTTAGATGTGTGCTGAACACATTGATACGGAAAATGATGGCGCGTTCGTATATCGGTTAGTACTCAAGATTTTCATTCTTGCAAGATGA
>CALDKD010000003.1 GCA_937898885.1 uncultured Bacteroidales bacterium
GACACTTCACGAATTCAATGTTATCAAATAAGTTGAAGTCCTTTGTTTTTCAAAACAGATTGAATATTTTTGCGGCATACATTGAACATTTTTCTTCATTAGATTGAACATTTCCGCAATCAATTATATAATCAATTGACAATGAGCTATAAAAGAGAACAAATCAAGGACATCTTATCACGTATTGACGAACAGAGAGGCAAGCTGCAGGTCATTGTCGGACCCCGTCAGGTGGGCAAGACAACACTTATGGGACAGGTGCTTGAGGAATGCACGCTGCCATACGACAGCTATTCGGCCGATGATGTGACCGGTGTCAGTGCCGACTGGCTGGCACAGGTCTGGGAGACGGCACGAATGAAGATGCTTGCTCAAGGTAACATCAAACGTCTGCTCGTGATTGATGAAGTACAGAAGATAAGCAACTGGAGCGAAACGGTGAAGGCCGAATGGGACCGCGACACCAGAGAGAAGCGCGAACTCATTGTGGTGCTGCTCGGATCGTCAAGAATGCTCATAGAAAAAGGGCTGACGGAATCCCTGGCGGGCCGATTCGAACTCATCAGACTGTCACATTGGACCTACATGGAAATGCGTGACTGCTTCGGATGGACACTGCCGCAGTACATATTCTTTGGCGGGTATCCGGGTGCTGCCGCATTCATAGGCAATGAAACGCGATGGAAGAACTATGTGAAGGACTCGCTCGTGGAGCCTTCCATCTCCAAAGATGTGCTTATGGATACCAGGGTGCTGAAACCCCAGCTTCTCAGACAGCTGTTCGAGATAGGAAGCAGCTGCAGCGGCGAACTGCTGTCACTCACTAAGGTGGCCGCACAGCTGCAGGATGCCGGCAATGTGACCACGCTGGCCGGATATCTGCATCTTCTTGACGAGTGCGGTCTGCTGTGCGGACTTCAGAAATATGCCGCAGACAATTCGCGTAAGTACAATTCCATACCAAAGTTCCAGGTTCATAACAATGCCCTGAGAAACGCCTGGTCCGAACTGAGTTATTCTGAGGCGGTAGAGAATCCCAAAGAATGGGGCCGGATGGCCGAATCGGCAGTCGGTGCATATCTGGTGAGCCAGGCTCAGATTGCAGACTATAAGGTTTACTACTGGAGGGAAAACAATGACGAAGTGGATTTTGTTCTTACAAGACGTGACAGGAAGATAGCCATCGAAGTCAAGAGCGGACGGCGTACAGTCAATGCCGGTCTTCCAAAATTCAAGACCCTATACAATCCTTATCATGCCATTACCGTGGGCTCAGGCGGCCTGTCATTCGAGGAATTCCTGTCAATGGATCTGAACCTGCTGTTCCGATAAAGC
>CALDKD010000004.1 GCA_937898885.1 uncultured Bacteroidales bacterium
GATGGAAATTATTGCGATTTTCGGCTGGAATTCTGCTTTTCAGCCGCCACAAAACATACATGGATAGGCGGCTTAGTAGCATACCTATGTCCAGATATGCTGAGGGGCGTTAAACATGTAGGTTTGATGGACGGCAAGAGTCTTTGGATTTCAGAAACAAGTTAACCTGTTATACGGGACAAATTCAATAAGTTTGAAAAGCTCTGCGTCAAAGTCCAGAAATGCTACGATATCGCCTCCAAACGTAGCAAAATGTCATTATTTCTCAGGTTTTGCTACGTTTTAGCCACTTTTCGTAGCAATAACAGTTATTAGGTTATACGGTTGTTTTTCATCATGTATGCAGCTGGATGGATTATTGCAAGGACCAAAATCACCAAGTTTCAGAAAACAAGAAGCAGACCCCTGAGGGTCTGCTTCTAGGTGTATTATGCTTGCGGAAAATTACTTCACTTCTGTGACGAGACGGACGGAGTAGGCCTGGCTCCGAGGGCTGATAAAGCCGTCCGAAATGACATAGCTGTCGCCTAAGAACAAGCCAAAAGCGCTGCCGTTGCCGCTCGAAGACGCCAACCAGTAAAAGCCGTAGCCTACGCCGCTGACACGCGTAACGCCACTGCCGCCAGAGCGACTGCCGGCAGCAGGAAGGAATACAATTTCAGCGTCGTTAATATTTTCCCAGGTCCAGGTTTCCGATGCCTCTCCCACAACCATTCCATCATAATCATCCGGATAAATGAAAAGACCGATATAATCTTTGCCTTCTATTGTGATTCCACTTATTATATTGGTGTAACGAGGAACATCATTTTTCATTGTTCTGGTGTTGAGAAGATATCTCCATTCATCCGTAGTGGGTGTTGACCAGATATTGACTCCACCAATCGAGAAATCCTTCTCAGCGAAGAATGTTGATTTCCCATCCCATTTGCTATCATAGCTCAATGCCATAGCCATTTCAGCTTTGTTGCACCACATGAAATGGGAGATATGGTCCGGAGCCCTATCGCCATCTACAGATGGAGTCGTGTCGTACTGATGCGTCTCGAATCCCCATGTGGCGCCAAGCATACTCTTAACAGTGCCGTCATCCTTGAATGTGGCTCCGCTGCAGTAGAGATTTCCCTTGGAGAAGAAGACCACCGTACTGTCACTGACGCTGAAATGCCCAGGGAGAGCGCCATCGGGACGGCTCTGAGGCTCAGCGACCGTTACGGAGCAGGTGGCAGTGTATCCTCCGACTTTGGTTTCGACAGTTATCGTTGCTGAACCTGTGGCTAATGCCTTGACATACCCGTTCTGGTCAACCGTAGCGACTGATTTATCAGAACTGCTCCATATGAGTGTCTTGTCCTCCGCTTCTTCCGGCAGAACCGTGGCAACAAGCCGGTAATGGCCATATTCCTTTGTCAGGTTCAGCGCATCCTTGTCCAATGAGACACTATGCGCAACCTGATAGCCGACTGTCGCAATCAAATCGGATGTGATATCGGAGATGGTGAAGGTATAGATATTGTTGTTTTTGGTAAAGTCGCACAACTTATCATCTGAGAGGACGCATTCAACAGGTCTGCCGGATGCGGCTTGAGCCATGATTACTACAGATGTTCCTTCTGCATAGGCCGTAACCATTATGTCCTTTTCAATCCCATCGACATCTGCAAGTTTTACCATCACCTTGTGCCCTCCGATCTCGACCACGTTCCAGTCCTTCACAGAAACGGTCTGCACAGAGATTCCGCTGTTGCTGAGGGTGATGGTGATGTTGGACTTGGTGTTCTGGGCGATGATCACGCCGTTGTTGCCGCTGAGGTTTGCGGTCTTGGCCTCCCCATCTATCGTGAGGGTAAGGGAAACGTCCTGCCGGCCTGTCTCAACCTTTGAAGGAACCAGCAGGCAATCGTAAGTGGTGCCTGTTGCTGTGATATCCTGACAGGCTGCAGGGACATCCAGAGTCACATCGGACTTTGTCGCGGTGATGTTTCCATTGATGG
>CALDKD010000005.1 GCA_937898885.1 uncultured Bacteroidales bacterium
TTCTGTTCCGACGAAGGCATAGAGGAATGCAGGTTCTATCACTGGCAGGCAAAGGTCAGGATGGAAGCGGCAAAAGGTACCGGGGAGTTTCTCCCAGTCAGCATCAACAACAGAGGCGGTAAGGTTGCCATTCTGGGAAGTAACGGGTTCGGTAGCGGCAATGCCAGCAGCAACCAACCTATATGCGAGATTGTCTATCCGAGCGGTGTTAAGATCCGGTTCTCAGGCAACATCAATCCGGAGGCAGTTACAAACAATGAAACGAAACGAGCGTAACTATAGGCACTCCGGTAATTCCCCATTTATCTAAGGTTCTGAGTCACTCGCTCATTTCATTTCAAATAATGAAACGAAATTTCTCTAACTATATTTATTTCGTTTCAAATAATGAAACGAAACGAGCGTAACTATAGGCACGAGTCTTTCATAAGATGTCAGGAACGAGATGGATCATATTGATACAAATGTAGTCCGGAATTCACAAGATATTAACAAAATGCGCTACCTTTGCGCCCAGTTCCGGCAATTGCAGTTTTTGCATAAAATGGTAACAGACAAAACTTTTTCCGCCCATACAGGGCGCAGTCAGTACATCAGGCCCTCAATGCGGATAATCCGTGTGAGATTGGAAGGCATTCTGGCTTCCAGCACCGAAGGTTACAAGAACAATGAACCGGATGACTGGTTCTGACAAATATGGAGCAACAGAAATGAAAAGAACCATAGCAACAGCCATAGCCGCCGTATCGGCGTTCCTTTTTGCCGTGTCGTGCACAAAGCAGGAGACAGTACCCCAAGTCGGAAATAGCGGCATTGCCGGCAAGCCCTTCACCGCCGTCATAGAGCAGGAGACCACCAGGACGGTCCTAACCGATGAATACAAGGTAAACTGGGAGTCAGGTGACCAGATCAGCATAAACGGAGCTGTCTATTCCGCTACCCCCGATGAGTCCGATGCCACCAAGGCGGACTTCACGTTTGTGAGCGGCACCGACCCCGAGCCGACCTACAAGGCTGTCTTTCCCGCCAGTCTGTACAATGCCGGAAGCTATGCGTTCCCAGCTACCCAGGCATATTCGGCAGGCAAGCTCAACGCCCCGATGTATGCCGAGAGTGAGACCGACAACCTGTCATTCAGGAACATCTGCGGTGTTATATGCCTTGCGCTGAAGGGAACCGGGAGCGTCAGGAGCATAGCTGTCACAGCATACGAGCCCATCTGCGGCGCTTTCTCTATGACCGATGCCACTACCGTAAGCCTGACCGGCACCGGCAAGACCGTCACCCTGGAATGCGGTGTGACGGGCGTGCCGCTCAATATGGAGACCGCCACGAGATTCTACATCTATCTTGCGCCGGGAACATACTCAGCCGGTATGAGGTTTGTCATTACAAATACAAGCGGAGGTATCTATGAGAAGACCACGGCAAAGGATGTCACCATAGAGCGCAGCAACGTCTATACCTTCAACTGGACATCAGACTTTGCGCCTGCACTGTCTTTGTATGCCCTGCCCGGCAAGTTCAGTGTGGCCGACGGCAGGCAGGTGCACTTCGCCAGGGGCAATCTCTATGCAAAGAAGATCGGCTTTGGAAGTTACTCATTCTGGACGTGGGGCATTTACAACAACCAGTATGACAGCAATGCCCTGAACTACGGCGAGACAAGGACTGCCACAGACGATGATACACAGATTGACCTTTTCACCTGGGGATACAGCGCCACACAGTCGCTGCTTCCAACCGGAGATAATTCTGACAATGTGGAAATAGAGAATGGGAATCTGCCATATAGCGAGGACTGGGGCAGCATGATAGCGGGTACAACAGCCCCCTGGCTAACACCTACCCGTGCCGAATGGCAGTACCTGTTTAAGGAACGCACCAACGCTTCCAGCCTTTACAAATGCGGAGTTACCGTTTGCGGAAAGCCGAATTGCGTTGTCATTGCCCCTGACGACTGGAATATTACGGCCAGTCCGCTTCAAGCTGAATACAGTGACACTTCTACTCCTATGACCTGGGCCGAGGCACAGACTGCCGGTCTTGTCTGCCTTCCTGCCGCCGGTTATCGCACTGCCGATGCAGTCTCAGACGTTGGAATCAAAGGCTGGTACTGGTCGTCAACGGGACATTTATATGATACTACGACAACAACTGGATACAATGCGGGCTCTGTGGACTCCTCCGACAGATTCATCAATATTGGAGCTCCATCACGCGGTCAAGGCTGTTCCGTCCGCCTCATTACAAGAGCCGTTTCTTTCTCTGATAATAATTTATCTGTTGATTTGGGCCTGAGCGTGAGGTGGGCGGCCTGTAACCTGGGCGCATCTAATCCTTGGGAGTACGGCGGCTATTACCAGTGGGCGGGAACAGAGGATGTCTCAGACGTCAGCAAATTGCTTGGCTGGGAAAACTGCCCATACTATACGGGAAGCGGAATAACAGATGAATATTCTTCTCCTATTCTTTGGACAAAGTACACCTCACACATGCAAGGTGACAACATAGCAGGAGATGGCAAAGCCGTTCTTGAGCCAGCCGATGATGCCGCCTGCGTCAATCTGGGTGAAGGGTGGCGGATGCCTACAGATGCGGAGTGTCAGGAACTCATAGACTGCTGCACCTGGAGCTGGACTGACAATTACAACAGCACAGGTACGGCCGGTTACATAGTAACCAGCAATAAGGCCGAATATACAGATTGCTCCATCTTCCTTCCCGCCGCTGGGCAACGCAAAGGAAACAGCCTCATCAATAAGGGCCAGGAAGGTTACTACTGGCCAAGTTCAAGTTATCAAGGACCCTGGGCTTCTTGCAACGCCGTAAATGGGCTTCATTTCAGTGACAGCAAGCTTCTTTTGGAAGACTCAAACCGCTATTTAGGTTTTTCCGTGCGCCCCGTCCTCCCATATTGATTTTGTGAGTGCCAATCCATTGCCATACTCAAAAGCAATGCGGCAGTCACCCGGTTTGATACCAAGCCGCCTGTACAAATCTGTTTTCCACCACCTTTGAACGCTGTTTGCATAAAGGTTACAGTCCAAAGGCCTCGCTACTAAAGGTACATCCACTGAGATGTACCTCTGGAACGTCTTTGAGGAAAGCTGTGTATTGCACCCTATTCTTTTGTGAATTTGTAAACTGCCACTGTTGGAATGACAACCATCAGTAGCAGTGTAATCTCCACTAATGCGTATGACCCGAGACGGTCAACCAAAGTCTGGAACCTCAACACCCCATCCACCAGAATTACCAAGAGGACAAACCAGCAGAGGAAGAATATTGCCGCATACTTTATCTTTCTTTTCTTCAATTTCATTTTGCCGCTTCTAAAACCATATACTTTGGCCGGACTGTCTTCAAAGTGTACCCCCTCTCTGACCTGCCCGGCGTTCAGCCCACTCAGAATGCTCATTCCGGCACCAACCTCAATGTGGTATTGGCAATGCCTTTCTCAGACAAAAATATGAAATCATTCCGAAAGACTGCACTAAAACCGGATTATCGGCAATAGAAATCGCACTATTGTCAGCGGAATTCGCCTCGGAGCCCCTATTGAGCGAGCCCTGGGCTTCGTAGGGAGTAGGCTTCGTAGAGCCTAGCCCCAAAGACAGCCTCTGACTGCGGCCTTGAAGCACATACTTTTTCGGGTGAGCCAGCCAGCCCAGAATAGCCATATTTACAGCAAAAGCCCCTCCGGAATTCCGAAGGGGCCTTGCGGTGTGTATGGGGCTCGAACCCATGACCTCCGCCGTGACAGGGCGGCATTCTAACCAAGCTGAACTAACACACCATTGTGTCCTTGCTTGTTGACGCTGCAAAGGTACGTACTTTTTTTATTCCTACAAGCATTGGCACACTTTTTTTTGAAAAATTTTTTGGAGTATCACTACGTCAGAGAACACATCGCCACCCCAGAGCCATTCATGCAGCAGGCCAGACCTGTCAAAGCCGCAAGACTCAAAAAGGCGCAGACTGGCGGTATTGTCCACTGGCACAAGCGCGTACAACTGACGCAGGCGGAGACGACGCTCCGCATACGCGCAGATTCTCTCCAATGCAGACAAGGCCACTCCCCTGCCCCGGAACTCACTAAGCAGGGCAATGCCAACCTGAGCCCGTGACTGGACAGCATCCACATCGGTAAGGTCAATGCAGCCGGCCACCACTCCGTACACCTCAATAATCAGTCTGACCTGATGCTCAGCGAACAGGTCGTGGACAGATTCCTCCACATAACGCGAAAGCTGTGCCCGTGAGTAGGGCGCGGAATTGCAGGAGACCGTCCACAAAGCCTCGTCGTTCTCCAGACGGAACAACGCGTCAACATCGGCAGGCTCAGGCGCACGCAGGCGCAGGCTGCCGTCATCAAGCATTTTCTCCAGCATCTTGCCTTATTTCCTGATCCGTTATCAGTACCTTGGAGCCTGGATACAGTGTAGCGATCCTTGCCACTCCCTGATTCCGCACCATATTGTCAATAATCTCTGAATACGAGAACGCAGACACATCATATATGGTATAGTCACGGGGGTGCTCCGATGTTGGCAAAGACATTCGCGACGATACTATATCACCCTCATTCGTGCCTGTAAGGCGGCTCACCAGAGGAAGCAGCTCCGAATGGCCCGCGTACATCCAGACAAGCCGCGTGTCATCGCCCTTCCTTGTGCGATGCACGATGTTGTTTGCCATATATGACAGTACTGTCTGGACTGCCACCACAATCCGTACCATCAGGCCGAACAGGAGATGGTAGCCTCTGAAATGCTTGTTGAAGAATATCAGCATGGCATTGTAGAACACCTTCGCATAGCGGTACGATGTCTTGTTGGTACTCTCGCCCTTGTAGTGAAGCACAGGAACGGGAATGTACCAGTTCTCAAAGCCCTCCTTCAGGATGCGGTATGACAGATCCACATCCTCGCCATACATAAAGAACGACTCATCGAATCCTCCGGTACGCTCCAGGGCCTCACGGCGCACGAACATAAAGGCACCGGATACAATCTCAATGCGATTTGCCTCCATCGGGTCAAGGTAGCCCAGATAATAGCGGCCGAACACTCTGGACTTGGGCAGCAGTGAGCAGAGACCGGACATCTTGCACAGCGATACGAACGGTGTGGGAACGGAGCGGCGCGACTCACGCGCGAAAGAGCCGTCACGGT
Source organism: uncultured Bacteroidales bacterium (assembly GCA_937898885.1). GTDB lineage: Bacteria > Bacteroidota > Bacteroidia > Bacteroidales > Bacteroidaceae > Colenecus. The sequence continues at coordinate 5,178 of CALDKD010000005.1, forward strand.
TTATCATACGCACTCCGGCGGCTCCGGCCTGCGGATGATTGTCCATAAAGCGTATGCAATCGGACAGCACGCCCTCGGCCACTATCGTGTCGGGATTGAGGAACAACACATATCTTCCAGAAGCCTCCCTGAGCGCCAGGTTATTTGCGCGTGAGAAGCCAAGATTGCCTCCGGCGCGCATAAAGCGGACCTGTGGGAAGAGCGGCTCAAGATACTCAACGGTATTATCCGCCGAGTCGTTATCGACCACCAGCACCTCCACGTCCAGACCTGATGAGGCCTTTGCCACAGAGCGCAGGCACTGTTCAAGGTAGTACCTGACGTTATAGCTTACTATTATTACGCTAAGCGATGCCATCACTCCTAGTCTTCCCAGTCAACCTCGTACTCCAACGCGCTTTTTGTGGGATAGCAGAACATAGAGCAGATGGCGCCTATTACCGCACAGTAGAGCCCAAGGTCATCGCCAGTAAGATAATATACCAGAACGCTGTACTCTACCACAAGGAAGAACGCCAGCAGGCGGAGCCACGAGCACACCATATATATTCCAAGACGTCTCTCAAAAGGCTTGTCCTCCATACGGTCCATCATCTTCTTGAAGCCGCGCAAGGCAAGAGGAATGGCAGCCAGCGATACCAGAACGGCTACGACGTGCAGGATGTAGATGGTGCCGGCATCAGTCACGGCGGCCTTTGGCAGTACGCCAGTCTCGTACAACACAGCTGTCACGGCGGCCACCGCATATATGGCGAACCACCCTATTCTCAATCTCAATGCAAGTTTTCCTGAATTCATAACACAAAAAACAAATTACACGAACGGAGTGCGGTCAACTATGGAGCGTCCCAACGACACCTCGTCCGCATATTCCAGATTATTACCGACTGCCACGCCACGGGCTATCACGCTCAGTCTCACTCCGGTATGGGCCAGTTTGCGAGAGATGAAGAAGTTTGTGGTATCGCCCTCCATAGTTGGACTGAGCGCCAGTATCACCTCATTGATGCCGCCGGCCTCCACACGCTCCACAAGGCCGGCTATCTGAAGGTCTGACGGGCCGATGCCGTTCATAGGAGATATCACCCCGCCAAGCACGTGGTACACGCCCTTGTATTGCATTGTGTTCTCTACGGCAAGGACATCCTGCACGTTCTCAACGACACACACTGTTGAGGAATCGCGCCGGGGATTGCCGCAGACAGAGCACACCTCCATATCGGATATATTGTGGCAGATTTTGCAGTAGTGGATATCATCTTTCAGAGACTCCATCACACGGCCGAACTCGCGGACCTCGCCATCGGGTCTGGACAAGAGATGCAGAACGAGTCTGAGCGCGGTCCTGCGGCCTATTCCAGGCAAGGAGGCGAACTCACTCACCGCTCTTTCCAATGCTGCTGACGGATATTCCATACTCATATAACTGAACACGCCTGACGCGCATTCGGCTTCAAAATTAGTGCAAAATCCGGACAAACCCCTATCTTTGCATCATAAATAAGGTAAACAAGATGAATATCCGTACAGCAGAGTTTGTCATAAGCAACACCGATGTAACAAAATGTCCGGGCGGGAATCTGCCTGAATACGCTTTCATAGGACGCTCCAACGTGGGCAAGTCCAGTCTGATTAATATGCTCACGGACAACTCCAAACTGGCGATGACATCATCCACCCCGGGCAAGACACTGCTGATAAACCATTTTCTCATCAACAAGGAATGGTATCTGGTTGATCTTCCAGGTTACGGATACGCCCAGAGAGGCAAGCAGCAGCAGGAGCAGCTTACGCGTATCATACAGGGGTATATTCTGCGGAGGGAGAGCCTGACATCGCTGTTTGTGCTGATTGACAGCCGTCTTGAGCCGCAAAAGATTGACCTGGAGTTTATACGCTGGCTGGGAGAGAACGGTGTGCCGTTCGGCATAATCTTCACAAAATCAGACAAGTTGGGAAACGGCAGGCTAGGCATAAACATAAGGAAGTTTCTGGATACTCTTGCAGAGGAATGGGAAGAGCTTCCCCCGCACTTTGTGACATCATCGCTCAGGAAATCCGGCCGTGACGAGGTTCTTGACTATATTGATGCCGTAAACAAATCCCTCAACACAAAAGATTGATTTTTTATCCTCAGGACAGATATATTCTGATTTTTTTATAATTTCGCGGCGTTAACGGATTCATCTGCATCGCAGAGTCCGTTCTCGGGGGCCATCCGGCCATTTTACAACTTTATTATCAATACTGATTACAAAAGGAGACCACGGCTATGCATCCACCAAGGATACAGGTATGGTCTGATTTCAGATTTTTATGCTTAACATTTTACAATTGAGAGAAAAAGAGCTGGGCGAGCTTCAGCAGATTGCCCGTGAGCTTGGCTTGAGGGAGAACGACATAAAGTCGATGACAAAGGAAAGTCTGGTATATGCCATTCTTGACCAGCAGGCCATTAAGGGAGCCGCAGCAAAGCCAGACGAGCCGCAGCGCAGGGAAGGAAGACAGAAGAACAGAATAAACAACAAACGCGACAATACTCCGGAAAAGGTTTTTTCCACTAATGAGGACGACGAGGCGAAGGCACAGCCAAAAGCCGGGGCCAAGCCTGAGTCTGAGGCAAAGCCGCAGGAGCCCGCAAAGCCGGCTGAGAGCGGCGACAATGGCCCGGAGCCCAAGAAACGTCGCGGACGTCCTAAAAAGGAGCAGGCTGAGACAGCCGTTCTGAAGGAGGAGACAAAAACCGTTGAGAACGTAAGCGATGATGCCAAAGAGGTTCCGGCTGAAGACTCAGCCCGGGACCGTCAGTCAGAACAGACAGGGCAGAAAGAGCCGAAGCAGTCGCAAAACCGCAGGAACCGCGCTAAAAAGCACAAAGAGGAACAGCCTCAGGCCGCTCCGGAGACATCAGAGCAGCCAACGGCATCCGAAACACAGGCTGAGCCGGAGCAGAAAGAGCCGGAAAGCATAAACGCATCAGAGGCGGCTCCCGCAGACGAGCCTGCCGGAAATTCACAGGGAGAGCAGCAGGAGCAGCGTGAGCAGCGCAGCAAGGAGAACCGCCAGCGTCAGCAGCGCGACAACCGTGCGCCACAGGAAAGCAACCGTGCGCCACAGGAAAGCAGCCTTGCGCCACAGGAGAATCAGCAGAGAGCTGAGCAGAAGCCAGAGCAAGAGAACCGCCAGTATGATTTCGGAGAAATCCTCAAGGGCGAGGGAGTGCTTGAGATAATGCCGGAGAATTACGGTTTCCTGCGCTCATCAGACTACAACTATCTGTCTTCTCCAGATGATATATACGTTTCCCAGTCGCAGATTCGCCTTGCAGGCCTGAAGACCGGTGATGTTGTTGAGGGCATCATCCGCCCGCCACGTGAGGGTGAGAAATACTTCCCGCTGGTAAAGGTGAACAAGGTAAACGGTCTTGACCCGTCGGTAGCCCGCGACCGCGTTCCGTTCGAGCACCTTACCCCACTCTTCCCTGACGAGAAGTTCACGTTGTGCAAAGGCAATTATGACAATATGTCCGCGCGTGTGGTGGATATGTTCGCTCCTATAGGCAAGGGACAGCGCGGTCTTATAGTGGCACAGCCCAAGACCGGCAAGACAATACTGCTCAAGGATATTGCGAACGCAATTGCAGAGAATCACCCCGAGGTATATATGATTATGCTTCTCATAGACGAGCGTCCTGAGGAGGTTACCGATATGGCCCGCAGCGTAAAGGCCGAGGTGATAGCATCCACCTTTGACGAGCCGGCAGAGCGCCACGTGAAGATTGCGAGCATTGTGATAGAGAAAGCCAAGCGAATGGTTGAGTGCGGACACGATGTGGTTATTTTCCTGGACTCAATAACACGTCTGGCCCGCGCATACAATACTGTCAGTCCGGCAAGCGGCAAGGTGCTGTCAGGCGGTGTTGACGCAAACGCGCTCCACAAGCCCAAGCGCTTCTTCGGAGCAGCCAGAAACATTGAGAACGGCGGCTCACTCACCATTATTGCAACCGCCCTTATTGACACCGGCTCAAAGATGGACGAGGTTATCTTTGAGGAGTTCAAGGGAACAGGTAATATGGAGCTTCAGCTGGACCGCAACCTGAGCAACAAGCGTATCTTCCCGGCAGTAAACATCACCGCATCAAGTACACGTCGCGATGACCTGCTCCACGACAAGGCCACTCTTGACCGTATGTGGATTCTGCGCAAATACCTCTCGGATATGAACCCGATTGAGGCGATGGAGTTCACTAAGAGCAGGCTTGAGCAGACCAAGGACAATGCCGAGTTCCTGGCCAGCATGAATAAGTAGCGGTTGGCTGTTGGCAAATAAAAAAACTGCGGGAGACCGCAGTTTTTTTATTGTTTATTGCCGGATGGCCGCCAACGGCCAAAGGCCAACAGCCAAAGTTTCTAAACGGCCGAGGCCGTTTAGAAAGGCAGATCATCCTTCTCGTCGGAAGGAGTGAATGGCGATGCCACAGGGTCCGCAGAGGCGGCAGCCGGTGGAACCGGAGCATCACCGCCAGCCACATGATCAACTTTCCAGGCACGTATATCATTGAACCAACGGCCGTTGAACTCACGGCAATTGATATCGAAGCTCACCGTAACCTCATCGCCGGCCTTGATGGCTGCCTGCTGAATCTTATCCTCGCCGAAGATGCTGAACATCATCCTGTGGGGATACTGTTCCTGAGTCTCAATCACATATTCCTGTACTTTCCAGCTGTTGCCGGAACTCTTTGCCACACCAGACCTGGCCTCTAAGACCTGAATGATTTTTCCTGTTAATTCCATAGTGATATTCTTTGCAGTGCGAAATTACATTTTAGGAAAATCAACAGCAAATTTCCACTCATAAAATTGAGAATATTCACGTAATATTTTCTACCTTCGCAGATATTACAATCTTGAATAAAATAACAAAAAAATAGATAATATATGAGATTCTCAGTTTCGAGCTCAACACTGAGCAGCAGGCTTCAGGCCATAAGCAGGGTCATTAACCCAAAGTCCATCAATCCTATCTTGCAGGATTTCCTTCTGAGAACCGAGGGGAACATCCTTACTGTCACCGCAGCCGACAACGACACCACGCTTGAGACTACCGTGGAGCTGACGGACAGCGAGAGTGACGCGCAGATAGCACTTCCCGCCAAGACCATGCTTGACGCGCTCAAGGAGATTCCAGACCAGCCACTGACTTTCGAGATTGACGACAACACGCACGAGACAGTCGTTAAGTATCTGAACGGTCAATATGTGATTATGGGACACGATGCGGACGAGTATCCGCAGCCCTCAGTACTGGCAACCGATGCCACATCGCACACAATACCCGCATCAGTCTTCGCGTCGGGCATATCCCGCTGCATCTTCGCTGTGGCAGACGATGAGCTTCGTCCGGTAATGAACGGTGTCTATGTGGATTTCGACACTGAGTGTCTGGCTTTCGTAGCATCGGACGGCCACAAGCTGGTATGCGACAAGAACAGCTCGTACAAGAGTCCGGAACGTGCGGCTGTGATTCTGCCAAAGCGTCCGGCATCAATGATAAAGTCACTTTTAGGCAGCGACGGAGATGTGACAATCAGCTTTGACAACCGCAGCGCGATGATCTCAATGTCGGGTTACCGTATGGTATGCCGTCTGATTGAGGGCCGCTACCCTAACTACAACTCGGTTATTCCGGCAAACAATCCGCACAAGCTTACCATAGACCGCGCCACACTTATCAGCGCGCTCAAGCGTGTCTCAGTATTCTCACCGGCCAGCAGCGGACTCATCCGTCTGCGCATCAAGGACAACCAGCTTACAATATCCACCCAGGACCTGGACTTCTCAACATCGGCCACCGAGACACTGGCCTGCCAGTACGAGGGTGCTCCAATGAGTATTGGTTTCAAGGCAGGTTTCCTTATTGATATTCTCAACAACACTCCAGGTCAGGAGATTATCTTCAAGCTGGCCGATCCGTCAAGGGCTGGTGTTGTGGTTCCATCGGAGCAGGAGGAGAACGACAACCTGCTTATGCTGCTGATGCCAATGGTACTGAACGACTGATGAGACTCAATCTTACTAATCCGATTGTCTTCTTCGATCTGGAGACGACAGGCGTTAATGTGGCGCACGACCGCATTGTTGAGATCTGCTATCTGAAAGTATGGCCGAACGGCAACGAATCCGCACGTACTATGAGAATCAATCCGGAGATGCACATTCCGGAGCAGGCCTCAGAGGTTCACGGCATATACGATAAGGATGTGGCCGACTGCCCTACCTTCAAGATGGTTGCGAAAGAGGTGGCGCACGATTTTGAGGGATGCGACATAGCCGGCTTCAACTCAAACCGTTTTGACGTTCCGATGCTGGCCGAGGAATTCCTGCGCGCAGGTGTTGACCTGGACCTTACACGGCACAAGCTGATTGACGTTCAAGTAATATTCCACAAGATGGAGCAACGTACACTGTCTGCGGCGTACAAGTTCTATTGCGGAAAGAATCTGGAGGATGCCCACAGCGCCGAGGGCGATACCCGCGCCACATACGAGGTGCTGAAGGCACAATTGGACCGTTACCCCGAGCTCCAGAACGACATGACTTTCCTTTCGGAGTTCTCAAGTTTCACCGACAATGTGGACTTTGCGGGACGCATAGTATATAACAAGAGCCATATTGAGGTCTTCAACTTCGGCAAATATAAGGATCAGCCTGTCGCTCAGGTCCTGCAGAGAGACCCCAGCTATTACAGATGGATGATGGACGGAGACTTCGCGCTGAACACCAAGCAGGTACTCACAAGAATCAAACTGGCAAACAAATGCTGAAATAACTACGGCAAGATGGATAGCATACTTTCAGGAAAACACTTTGTGTTGGGAATAACCGGGAGCATCGCGGCTTACAAGGCCTGCACGCTCATTCGCCTGTTGATAAAGGAAGGAGCTGAGGTTCAGGTTGTAATAACGCCGGCAGGCAAGGAGTTCATTACTCCCATCACCCTGTCCGCACTCACATCCAAGCCTGTGATAAGCGAGTTCTTCTCAGGACGTGACGGCTCGTGGCACAGCCATGTGGCCCTTGGTCAGTGGGCAGATGCCATGATAATAGCTCCTTGCACGGCTTCCACACTGGGAAAGATGGCGGGCGGAGTAGCCGACAATATGCTTGTAACCACCTATCTGGCGATGAAGGCACCGGTATTCGTAGCGCCAGCCATGGATCTGGATATGTTCGCCCATCCTACCACAGCACGCAATCTTGAGACGCTTCGCGGTTTCGGCAACATAATAATTGAGCCGGCAGAAGGTGAGCTTGCAAGCAAGCTTGTAGGCAAGGGCCGTATGGAGGAGCCGGAGAATATTGTTGAGGTGTTGAGAGATTATTTCAGCAGCGGGAGTCAGCTTTCAAAAAAAAAAGTTCTGATAACGGCAGGGCCTACGCACGAGAGGATTGACCCGGTCCGCTTCCTTGGAAACGACTCCACCGGCAAGATGGGGTTCGCGCTGGCCGAGGAATGCGCGTCACGAGGCGCGGATGTAACGCTGATTGCAGGACCGGTATCGCTCAAGACCACCCATCCTGGGATACGGCGCATAGATGTCACCACCGCTGAGGAGATGTATCAGGCCGCAATGAGCGAGTTCCCGCAATCTGACGCAGCCGTTCTGTGCGCTGCGGTGGCAGACTTCACGCCAGAGGTTACCGCCGACAGCAAGATAAAGCGCAAAGGCGAGATGATGCTGCGGCTTGTGCCTACAAAAGATATCGCAGCATCGCTCGGAGCCATAAAGAGACCCGGTCAGGTTATGGCAGGATTCGCGCTTGAGACGGACAATGAGCAGACCAACGCTGAAGGCAAGCTACAGAAGAAGAATCTGGATTTCATTGTAATGAACTCTCTTCGCGACGAGGGCGCTGGTTTCGGCTATGACACCAACAAGGTTACAATAATTGATAAGGACGGCAGCACCGCCTACCCGCTCAAATCCAAGAAGGGTGTGGCACGCGACATCATAGACAAGCTGGCCGGACTTCTTGCCTGCCTGCTGTTCCTTTTTCTGCCTTCTCTGAGATTGTCAGCACAGGAACTGAATGCTAACATCATTGTAAACTCTTCAAAGATTGCAGGTACTGACAAGGACGTCTTCACATCGCTTCAAAGCGCGCTTAACGATTTTATGCGCCAGCGTCAGTGGACTAATTACAAATTCGCAGAGAAAGAGCGTATAGCTTGCAATTTCAACATCACCGTTAATAAATACGAGGCCGGCACAGGCGCCTTTGAGTGCGAGATGATGGTACAGAGCAACCGTCCGGTCTATGGCTCCACATACAACACCACTGTTTTCAGTTTTCTTGACAAAAACGTGACTTTCAATTACACGGAGCAAGACAGGCTGGAGTTCACGGAGTCCAATGTTGACAACAATCTTACAGCCATTATGGCTTTCTACAGCTATCTGATAATAGGTCTCGATTTTGACACTATGGCCGAGAACGGGGGCACCGAGATTCTTCATCAGGCCGAGAATGTGGTCAGCAACGCCCAGTCTTTGGGAGCTACAGGCTGGCGCTCATTGGATGACAATCAGAACCGCTATGCCATAATAAACGACTATATGAACGGTAATCTGGCCTCGTTCCGCAAGTTGCAGTACGCATATCACCGCAAGGGTATGGACGAGATGGCGTCCAGTGTGGAGCGCGGGCGCACTGTCATTACAGAGAGTATGAGTCTGCTTGAGGAGACACAAAAAGCAAAAAGCACATCAATACTGCCGGTTCTGTTTACTGAAATAAAGCGCGACGAGCTGCTGAACATCTATTCCAAGGGACAGCCTGGCGAGAAGACTAAGGTTGCAGGAATTCTAAATGCCGCCAATCCATCATTCTCTGAGGATTGGAATACCATTAAAACATCTAAATAATCTTATGCTTAAATCCATTCAAATCAAAAGCTACGTCCTGATAAAGAGTCTTGACATTGACTTCCGTCAGGGCTTCTCTGTGCTGACAGGCCAGACCGGCGCCGGCAAATCCATCATTCTGGGTGCGCTTAACCTGCTGATGGGACAACGCGCTGAGAGCAGAGTCATAGCAGAGGGAGCGGAGAAATGTACCGTTGAGGGGCACTTTGACATTGCAGGCTTCGGCCTGGAGAGTCTGTTTGAGAATAACGGACTTGATTTCGACGAGCACGACACTATTTTCCGGCGCGAGGTATCAATTTCCGGTAAAAGCCGTGCATTCATCAACGATACGCCAGTCAGTCTTTCCTTATTAAAGGAGATTGGCGGCCATTTGATTGATATTCACTCGCAGCATCAGAATCTATTGCTGGGAACCGAGGCTTTCCAGACCAGCGTAATTGATACCGTTGCCGGGAATGAGACCTTGCTGAGCCAGTATCGCAACGCTTATTCGCAATACTCCAGACAATCCACAAGGCTGGACGGACTGAGAAAAGAGTCAGAGGAGTGCATCCGTGAGCAGGAATATCTTCAGTTCCAATATGATGAGCTGGAGAAGGCCCGCCTTTCCGAGGGTGAGCAGCAAGAGCTGGAGGAAGAACAAGATGTGCTCGCGCACGCAGAAGAGATAAAGGAGTGCCTGTATCAGGTATGCGAGCATCTGGAAGGAGACTCAGGAGCCATATCGGTCTTGAGGCAGGCGCTACAGTCTATGCGGGGAGCCGCACGAAACCTTCCTGCCGCAGAGCAGCTGGCAGACAGGATGGACAGCTGCCTCATAGAGATGCGCGATATCTGTAGCGAGGCATCACGATACGGAGAAGCCACGACATTCAACCCGGAGCGGCTGGATGCCATAACCGACCGCCTTGACCAGTTGTACTCTCTTATGAAGAAACATCATTGCGATACGATAGAGGCCCTCATAGAGTATGCCTCGTCCATAAGAGGAAGACTGGACAGAATGGGCTCGTATCAGGAGGAGATATCTGCTCTTGAGTCTGATGTATGCAAATCTCTCAAAGAGGCTGCCGCTCTTGCAGACAAGCTGACCAAAAGCCGCAAAAAAGCCGCAAGCGATATGGAAAAGCGCATAATACCTATGCTTATACCTCTAGGCATCCCATCTGCGCGCATTTCGGTACAAGTAACTCAAAAAGAGAGATTAGACGTAAACGGAGCGGACCAGACAGAGTTTCTTTTCTCCGCAAACCAAGGCAGCGCGCTGCAGGAACTGGCATCGGTTGCATCGGGCGGAGAGTTGTCCAGGGTCATGCTGGCAATAAAGTCAATGATGGCGGGCGCCAGGAATCTTCCGGTAATCATATTCGACGAGATTGACACCGGAGTCTCAGGCGCTGTTGCGGAGAGGATGGCAATTATGATGCGTGATATGTGTGCGGAAGGACGTCAGGTCATTGCAATCTCGCACCTGCCACAGATAGCCGCCAAGAGTGACGCGCACTATCTTGTATATAAGGAGGAGGGCGACGACGCCACCCACACGTATATCAGAGAGCTTAATAAAGAACAAAGAATTACAGAAATAGCCCGGATGATGAGCGGAGCCACAATAACAGAGGCCGCGCTTGAGAATGCCAGGGCACTAATGAGTGAATAATGGATAACGGAACAATCTTCGGCATACGTGCCGTGATAGAGGCCATCGAGGCCGGCAAGGAGATAGACAAGCTGCTCATAAAGAAAGATCTTCAGGGAGACCTCTCCAAAGAGTTGTTCAATGCGCTGAAAGGACGAGGCATACCTGTTCAGAGAGTTCCCGTGGAGCGTCTGAACCGCATAACGCGCAAGAATCATCAGGGAGTAATAGCCTTTACGACAGAGATAACATACCAGCACGTTGAGGACATAGTCCCCACTCTGTTTGAGGAGGGACGCAATCCGTTCTTCATTCTTCTGGACGGTATTACCGATGTGCGGAATTTCGGTGCCATAGCAAGAACCGCGGAATGCGCTGCCGCCGATGCCATCATCATCCCGATGCACAACAGCGTGAGCGCCACCGCCGATGCGGTCAAGACATCCGCCGGTGCCTTGCATACCATTCCAGTATGTCGTGAAGGACGTATTGACAACACCATCAGATTTCTGAAAGAGTGCGGTTTCCGCATAGTAGGCGCCACAGAGAAAGGTGAGACCAGCTACACGCAGGGCACATACACTGGACCTGTCTGTCTGATTATGGGAGCCGAGGACACCGGTATCCCGGCTGAGCACCTGTCAATGTGCGACGAATGGGTCCGCATTCCGATACTTGGCAAGATAGAGTCGCTCAATGTATCAGTTGCGGCAGGAATACTTATTTATGAAATTGTAAAACAAAGACTTGAGCAATAATGCGTAGAATTATTATTACAGCCATAGCGCTTCTGACGGTTGTCTCATCAACATTTGCCGCAAAGATGCCGAAATGGGTCAAGAGCAGCCGCAATGCCGTCTGTCAGATAATCGCATACAACGAGGAAGGCAATGAGACTGGCCGCGCCACAGGTTTCATAGTAAGTCCGGACGGAACCGGAATCTCAGAATACGATATTTTCTCAAACGCGGCCACAGCAGTAGCAATAGACTCAAAAGGTGTGAGCCATAACATCTCTTACCTGCTTGGCGCGAATCGAATATACGATGTTGTACGCTTCAAAATGGAGACAGACAAGCAGACGACAGCACTGAATATGTCAGAATCGGCCGCACAGGAGGGTGAGACACTTTATATGCTGCCCTACTCCACAGAAAAGAGCATACAGCCGGTTTTGCTCACAATTCAGAAAAACACAGGTATGGCAGGAGACTACACCTATTATTCATTAAGTGGCGGTTTTATGAGCGATGCCGCAGGCTGCCCGCTGCTGAATGCGGACGGACAGGTTGTCGGGGTGATTCAGAGCTCCATTGAGACAGACACCTGCAACTATGCGATTGACAGCCGTTACGCAGGCTCACTGGCCATATCATCGGCACTGACGTTGAACGATGACAACTACAAGGGCTTGACATTTCCCAAGGCCTTGCCAGACAACGAGGAGCAGGCACAGGTGTTTCTTTTTATGAATCAGGGAGGCGATCCGGACAGATACAGCAAGATACTGGATCAGTTCATCAGCCAGTATCCGGAGAGTCCCGAGGGCTATATTAGAAAAGGTACTCTGCTCATTACAAGCGGAGACTCTACCAGATATGATGATGGCATAGCCCTTATGGACAAGGCAGCCGGAATAGCGACGCAGAAGGATAACGCCCTGTTTGAGTATGCCCGGCTGATATATGCCACCCTTACCTCTCAGCCCGTTGTCCGCAAGGAAGGCTGGAATCTGGATAACGCATTGGGCAAGATCAACGAGGCCATCAGCATAAATGAGGTGCCAGCCTACCTACAGCTTCAGGGCAACATTCTCTACTCTCTTGAGAGATATGCCGATGCTCTTGACAGCTACAGAAAACTCAACAAGACAAACATGGCATCGCCAGAGACCTATTATTACACATCTGTAATCAAAGGCAAGATGAATGCCGGCGCCGATGAGATAATAGCGACACTGGATAGTGCCGTAAACTTCTACGGAAGGCCTTACACATCAAATGTGGCGCCGTTCATACTTGAGCGTGCCACGACAAAAGAAGGGCTTGAGAGATACCGTGACGCCGTGCTTGACTTGAATGAGTACGAGCGAATTGTCGGTGCATCCAATCTCTCATCTGAGTACTATTACTACCGTGAGCAGATTGAGATTAAGGCAAAGATGTATGAGCAGGCCATCAGAGACATTGAGAGGGCGGTGCTGCTGGCCCCCGACGATATGGGCCTCAGCCTTGAGCAGGCCAGCCTGCTTCTACGGATGGGAATGGTAGCGGAAGCCACACCTATTATGAGAAAGCTCGTGACGGAGTATCCCGATGACACTGACTGCCAGCGTCTGATGGGTATCTGCCTGATGCGCTCAGACAACGAGGCACAAGCCAAAGTCCATTTGCAGAAGGCAAAGGAACTTGGCGATGAGCTGGCAGACCAGCTGCTTAAGACAATAAAATAGACTGGAATTCAGAGAACGCTTTAATCCAGACAGGCATCAAGAGCACGTTTTATGGCGGCGGTATCCATATTCTGGCCTATGAAGACCAGTTTCTGCATTCTGTCGCCATACTCAGGATCCCAGTCGCGCTGAAGAGCGGCATCGCGCGCAAGCTCTCTCATAAGCTCATCCTCTGGCATTGTGGCATACCACTGGCCCACATTCTTCATTGATATCTGGGTCCCGGCCTGTTCAAAGATGTAACATACATCAAACTCCTCCGAGAAATAGCACATTCCTTTGGCACGGATTACTCCCGCCGGCCAGTGTCTTGCTACGAAGAAGTCAAATTTATCAAGATTGAGAGGTCTGCGGCTGAAATAGACATAGGTTCCGATGCCATACTCAAGAGCCTCGCCCTCTTCCTCCTCCGCACCTTTCTCCACCTCGGTTATCCAGGTGGCAGAAGCGGCTACAGAGTCATAATTGAAAAGACCGGTATTCAGAATCCTGTCCATATCGACCTCACCGAAATCACATTCTATTATCTGTGCCTTTGGCTGCAAGGCGCGCACTATCTCACGGACTTTTCCAAGCTCAGAGGCACTCACTTCCGAGGCCTTGTTCAGAAGCACTATATTACAGAACTCTATCTGCTGAATCACCAGATTCTCAATATCATCCTCGGCAATGTTTCCACGCAGAAGGTCCTTGGCACAAGAGAACTCATCGCGCATACGGCGGGCATCGACAACCGTTACTATACAGTCCAGACGAGCCGTACCATTGCTGGTATATTTCTCGCCCATATATGGTATTGAACAAATAGTACGCGCAATAGGCTCCGGCTCGCAGATTCCGCTTGCCTCTATTACCAGATAGTCAAACTTGCGCATCGACACGATCTCATTTATCTGCTCCACCAGATCCATCTTCAGAGTACAGCAGATGCAACCGTTTGTAAGAGCCATAAGACTCTCATCGCGCTTGCCTACCACACCATCTCTCTCTATCAGGTCCGCGTCTATGTTCACCTCACCTATATCATTGACTATGACCGCAAATCGCAGGCCTTTCCTGTTCGTGAGTATCTTATTTACAAGTGTAGTCTTTCCGCTGCCAAGATAACCGGTCAGCAACAGCACGGGAGTCTCTTTCATATTTTCTTATATAGAGTTTGATGTTTTGTGTGAAAAAAGACAGCCTGCAAGGTTCGCGCCAGGCAGACTGTCAAAAGAATCAATCAGTGACGGAATCAGAGAGTACCCTGCTCGGCCTGCTGAATCATAGTCTCATTTGCAGAGATGAATATCTCCACGCGACGGTTCTGTGAACGGCCCTCCTCTGTTGAGTTGTCTGCGACAGGCATTGAATAAGACTTGCCCTCGGATGTCATACGCTCTTTTGCAATTCCGCAATCTGAGAGATACTTAGACACCGCATTGGCTCTCTGAAGAGACAGTTTCTCGTTAACAGCGTCGGAACCGGTGTTGTCGGTATGACCGTAAACAGTAATATCAGTCTCAGGCAGATCCTTCATCTGCTCAGCGAACGATTTCAGAGCCTCCTTTGACGCAGCGCTCAATGTAGAGCTGTTGGTCTTAAACAAAATACCGCTCTCAAATGTAACCTTGATGGCGTCCAGGCCGTTCACATCCTGTACGGTCTCAACCTGAGCGTTCTCAATTGCGGCAAGCTCCTTTGCCTTCTGATCCATCTTATTGCCGATAATGGCACCAACGCCGGCACCGATCATTGTACCGATTGCGGAACCGATGGCGGCACTCTTGCCATCCTTGCCAATCAGAGCGCCGACACCTGCGCCAACAGCCGCACCGCTGCCGCCGCCTATAGTCGCACCAGAAGCGAGTTTAGTCCAAGATGAGCATCCTGAAAATACCAGAGATGCGGAAAGAATAATAGCCAATACCTTTTTCATTTTCGTATTTTTAAGAATTATGATGCAAAAATAATAATAATTCCAAATAGGAGACAGACTGAATTCAAAATAAGTTTCAACACATATATGGTACATACAAAAAACATTCATATTTTTACAAGGCGGGACTCAACCCGCCAACAGGACAATATGCTTAAAGATATAGATACCCTACTTAATATATATGACGCCACAGACAAGAGCATAGTACAAATGGCTTACGACACGGCACTCTCCTCGCTGAAAGAAGTGACTAGAAGTGACGGCTCGCCATTTATTGGCCACCCTTTGAATGTGGCTTACATCTCCGCCTTTGAGATTGGGCTTCCCGCCCCGTGCACGGCGGCGGTATTCTTGCACGAGGCCTTGACTAGGGGGAATGCTGACATCAGCATCCTGAACGGTTTTCCTGCCGACATAACCACGCTTGTGCAAGGATTGAATCATATATCATCAATAAAGCCAAAGGATACAAGACTTGAGGCCGAGAACTACAAGAAACTGATAGTAGCCTACTCGTCAGACCCTCGAATCACAGTACTGAAACTGGCAGACAGGCTGGAGGTGATGCGCTCACTGGATATTTTTCCAAAGACAGCCAGAGACAACAAGGTACTTGAGACACTGCTTCTATATATTCCGCTGGCGCACCAGTTAGGTCTCTACAACATGAAGAGTGAGCTGGAGGATATCTATTTCAGATATGCTGAGCCACAGCAGTACCGTTCCATAAAGAACAATCTCCTGGCCACCGAAAAAGATAGAAAAAAGATAACAGAACAGTTCATTGAGCCGCTCAAGGAGAAGCTTCAGGAAGCAGGCATCTCATACACTCTGAAAGTCCGTACCAAGACTGCCTACTCCATCTGGACAAAGATGAGGAAGCAGAATGTGGGGTTCTCCGGCGTGTTTGATGTTTTCGCAATCAGATTCATCATCGACCCTGAGCAAAGCGAGTCGGTCACTGACCAGCAAGGCAATCCCTTGGAAGGCATAGAGTTGGAAAGGGCCCTATGCTGGAAGGTTTTCTCTTTCGTCACCGAAAGATACAAGTCCGACACAAGCCGGCTGCGCGACTGGCTCACCAAGCCCAAACCGAACGGATACGAATCGCTGCATATCACAGTGAGCGACAGCGACGGAGCTGTACTGGAGGTGCAGATACGCACGCGCCGGATGGACGAGACGGCCGAAAAGGGACTGGCATCGCACTGGTCTTACAAGGGAATACACTCCGAGGAGAAGCTTACCACCTGGATGAAAGCGGCAAGAACTATGTTGGAGCAGGGCAAGAGCGGCCAGACGCTCTCTCCTCGCGACTACGGAGAGGAGGAAGTCCTGCCAACGCCACCGGCCGACGATATCTTTGTCTTCACGCCGTCAGGAGAGCTTCGCCGGCTGCGTTCGGGATCAACCGTACTTGATTTCGCATTCGACATCCACACAGGACTGGGATGTCGTTGCACAGGAGGAAAAGTTAACGGCAAGGGCGTCTCAATACGCGATGAGCTGCACACAGGTGATGTTGTGGAGATTATTACAAGCAGGAATCAACATCCCACACAAGCCTGGCTGAACTTTGTTGTAACAGGCAAGGCGAGAAGCAAAATACGGCAGAAGCTCAAGGAAGAGGAGTTCAAGATTGCCGCCCAGGGCAAGGAACTGCTGGAGCGGCGTCTGAGAAACTGGAAAATGGAGATCTCAGACCAGGAGCTTACTGATTTACTCAGAAAGTGGCAGATAAAGACAAAGAACTCATTCTTCGCCGACCTGGCAAGCGGGAAGACCGACATCATAGCCGTGCGGGATGCTATTCTGGCACAACGGGCAGAACGGGCACCCGCATCGCACGAGAGGCAGGAGGAGCGCAAAGAATGGGAACGCACCGCCTCACAGCAGGCCTCCGGAAGCGATGACATACTGGTTCTGAACGCCGATGATGTGAGGGGCCTCGACTACAAGATGGCCCGTTGCTGTCACCCGGTATATGGTGATGACGTTTTTGGATTTGTAACCATACGCGAGGGTGTGAAAATACATCGGATGTCTTGCGCCAACGCCTCCAGACTTATTGAGAAATATCCTTACAGAATACAGAAGGTGGCATGGAGTGACACACCAAGCGGGGCTGGCTTTCAGACGACGCTTCGCATCACCACCATACACGAGAACTCCGTAATCACACAGATCAGCAATGTAACCGAACAGTTCAAGGCATCAATACGCGGGCTGAACGTCTCAGAGAGCACACGGACCGGCACATACGAGATTCAGCTCACCATTTCCGTCAGCAGCAACCTGGAGTTGAACAAGGTCATCGCTGGAATCCGCTCCATAAAGAGCGTGACCAGAGTGCTTCGCTCATAGCAATAAAGTCAGACAATTGTTGATAACTAGGTTCGCGCACACGCGTGGGATTTCGCATAATTGAGTAACTTTGCGTACGAAAAGAAAGCGTTCCGGCCGAATGATAGAAAAGCACATAATAATTGACAGTGTGGATCCTGTGGTTTTCTACGGGGTGAATAATTGTAACCTGCAGTTGCTTAAGGCTTTGTTCTCAAAGCTGAGAATAGTAGCCCGGGGGAATGTCATCCGCGCCATTGGCGACGAGGGTGAGACCGCGCGTCTTGAGGAGACCGTTCAGAAGATCGAGCGTTTCTGCGCGGAATACAACTCGCTCAAGGAAGAGAACATCATCGACATCGTAAACGGCCAGACACCATCCGGCGAGAAGGCAGACAACGTAATTGTCTTTGGCGTTACAGGCAGGCCGATTGTGCCACGCAGCTCAAACCAGCTCAGACTCGTAGAGGAATACTCCAGGAACGACATGCTTTTCGCTATCGGACCAGCCGGTTCCGGCAAGACATACACAGCTATCGCCCTTGCGGTGCGCGCATTGAAGAACAGAGAGGTCAAACGCATTGTCCTGTGCCGCCCTGCCGTAGAGGCAGGAGAGAAACTCGGATTCCTGCCCGGAGACATGCGTGAGAAGATTGATCCGTTCCTGCAGCCACTTTACGATGCCCTGCAGGATATGATTCCCGCAGGAAAGCTGAAGGAGTATATGGAGCTGAATGTAATACAGATAGCTCCGCTGGCCTTCATGCGCGGACGCACATTGAACGACGCGGTAGTCATTCTTGACGAGGCGCAGAACACCACCCCACAACAAATCAAGATGTTCCTGACCAGAATGGGATGGAACACCAAGATGATTGTTACCGGAGACCTCACGCAAATAGACCTGCCGCCCACACAGACGTCCGGTCTGGTACAGGCTCTCGAGGTATTGAGAGGTGTGGAAGGCATTGCGGTTATCCGTATGACTAAAAAGGACATTGTCCGGCACAAGCTGGTAACGAGAATAGTAGATGCATACGATGCTTACGACGAGACGCACAAGCCACGCCGTGCCGATGCGGCAAATTTGAACGACGATTTAAAACAAGATAAGAAATGAGCAAGGCTTTAACAGGAACCGAGTTTAAGTTCCAGGGACAGAAGAGTGTTTATCACGGTAAGGTACGCGATGTTTACAACATCAACGATGACCTGATGGTAATGGTGGCGACAGACCGCATTTCGGCTTTCGACGTTATTCTTCCAAAGGGCATTCCATTCAAAGGACAGGTTCTGAACCAGATTGCCGCAAGTTTTCTTGATGCGACGGCTGACATTGTACCAAACTGGAAACTGGCTACACCGGATCCTATGGTGACAGTAGGCCTCAAGTGCGAGGGATTCCGCGTTGAGATGATTATCAGAGGCTACCTGACCGGATCCGCATGGCGTGAGTACCGTGATGGAAACCGCACACTCTGCGGTATCACACTGCCTGACGGAATGAGGGAGAACCAGAAGTTCCCGGAGCCCATCATCACCCCTACGACAAAGGCCGAGGAAGGACACGACGAGAACATATCAAAGGAAGAGATCATAGCTCAGGGCCTGGTAAGCAAGGAGGATTACGAGCTGATGGAACAGTACACCCGCGCTCTCTTCAAGCGTGGCACTGAGATAGCTGCCGGCAAAGGGCTTATTCTGGTTGACACAAAATACGAGTTCGGAAAGCGTGACGGCAAGGTGTATCTGATTGACGAGATTCACACTCCCGACAGCTCGCGTTATTTCTATGCCGACGGATACGAGGAAAAGTTCCTGAAAGGTGAGCCACAGAAGCAGTTATCAAAGGAGTTTGTACGTCAGTGGCTGATTGAGCACGACTTTATGAACCGTCCGGGCGATGTGATGCCAGAGATAACCGATGCATACGCAGAGAGTGTATCAGAGCGCTACATTGAGCTGTACGAGCATATTACCGGCACAAAATTCGAGAAGGCCGGTTGTGAGAACATCGCAGAGAGAATTGAGAAGAACATCAGCAACTGGCTTGCATCAAGATAATGGTTACATTCCTGCTATTTATTGTACTGATAGCCGTCTTTATACTGAAAGCGGTCAAGACCAATATCAAGGCCAATCCGAATGACGTGTGGACTCCCGCAAGAGAAGGCGGCATTGAGGATGAGCATTCCAGTACCCAATACACTGCCCCAACGGCGAGTAAACCCAATCCCGAGCCGGAGGTAGTGACTGCGCCATTGGAAGAGCCGAATCAGCGCCCCGCAGAGGCCAGTCATAAAGAGCAGGAGAAAAGAACCGTTCCCGAGCGCACGCCTTTTGCGCCAAAGAATGTTGATCGCATCTTCGGCCTCATAGGCAAGCCGCTCGGTCACTCCACATCGATGGTCAGTTTCAAGAAGAAGTTCCGCGCAGAGGGCATTTCCGCAGACTACTGCAACTTCGAGCTTGAGAGCGCGGAGGAGATCCGGAATCTCGTTGAGCACAACCCAAAGATATGCGGTCTTAACGTCACCATTCCTTACAAGACAGACGTAATCCCATATCTGGACGAGTTGGATGACACTGCAAGGGAGATTGGAGCCGTCAATGTCGTCAAAGTGGAGAGAGGCGCCGGCAACATCCGTCTTATCGGATACAACACGGACCACGTTGGTTTTGGGCGCTCACTCAAACCTATGTTGCCTGAATTGCCAGTCAAGGCATTGGTACTGGGAACAGGAGGTGCGTCAAAGGCTGTATGTTACGCGCTCAGGCAGATGGGAATTGAGTATCACAGCGTATCGAGGTCATCTTCTTTTGACATTTTAGGTTACTATGAGTTGTCACCCTCCATCATGGAGGAGCACCGGCTTATTATCAACTGTACTCCAGTTGGAATGTCGCCAGACACAGAACAGTGTCCGGATATCCCGTACGCCTATATTTCACCGGAACATATATTGTTCGATCTGATATACAATCCTGAGACAACCTTGTTCCTGAAGAAAGGGGCAGAACACGGAGCCGCCATAAAGAACGGATCTGAGATGCTCCGCATTCAGGCGGAGGAAGCCTGGAAAATATGGAATCAATGAGAAAGAGTGTCATTCTTACAATTGCGGCGCTGCTCATAGCGGCAACTGCAGGCGCCACGGTGTGGAAGCCTACGAACATTCCCGTAGCTCACATTGCTGACCGGAACAGATACGTATGCAATCCGGAAGGTATCATATCGCAAGAGGTTACTGATTCCATTGACGCAATCTTCCGCGCCATTGAGGACAGCACAGGCATTGAGACTCTCATTGCTGTTGTAAGCCAGATTGACCCAGACGATTGCTACGAGTTCGCATACCAGTTGGGCGAGGGGGTCGGTGTAGGAAAATCCGGAAGCGACAACGGCCTGGTCATTCTTCTGTCAACAGGCGAACGATGCATTCAGATGGTAACAGGATACGGCATAGAGGGAATGCTGCCGGATGCCATCTGCCGCCGCATTCAGGAGCAGTTTATGAATCCGTTCTTCAAAGATGACAACTGGGACGACGGAATGCTGGCAGGCGCACAGGCCATCCGCGGATATCTTTTCAACGACGGTTTCCTGGACGGCACCGAAGACGATCTCAGCGGATGGGCCATATTGGGCCTAATTATGCCTTTTGGCCTGTTCGCCGTTCTGGTGGCACTGATTGAGAGACGTAAATACAGGTGTCCCAACTGCCACAAGCACAAGCTCAAGGCTGTGAGTGCCGTCACAATACTGAACAGTTCAACAAAAAGGATACGCGCCATAACCTTCGAGTGCCAGAACTGCCACCATACGCTCACACGCAACGAGACACTCTACAAGTCACACGGAGGCATTTCCGGTGGAGGCTTCGGCGGAGGCAGTCTCGCCGGAGGCTCTATGGGCGGCCGTATTGGCGGCTCTTACGGAGGGGGCCACTTCGGAGGCGGTGGAGCAGGCTCAAGATTCTGAGAAAGATATATTTTGACTAATAATCAATAAACAATAGAACGATGAAAAAGAAAAGTACACTTATCCTTATTGTGGCAATCGTGCTGATTGTCCTCTGGGGAGTGAGAATCAACAACACAATGGTTTCCAAGGAAGAAGGAGTGAACAAGGCTTGGAGTAATGTTGAGAGCCAGTACCAACGCCGCGCAGACCTTATTCCCAACCTGGTAAACACGGTAAAAGGCTATGCTGAGCACGAGAGCGGAACTCTTCAGGCTGTAGTTGAGGCTCGCACCAAGGCGACCAGCATCAACATCAATCCGGAGGAGTTGACCGAGGAGAGTATGAAAGAATTCCAACAGGCCCAGAATGAGGTTGGAGGCGCTTTGGGACGCCTCATAGCCATCAGCGAGGCATACCCGGACTTGAAGGCCAACGAGAATTTCAAGGAGCTGCAGTCCCAGCTTGAGGGCACCGAGAACCGCATAGCCGTAGAGCGCCGCAACTTCAACGATGCCGCCAATGACTTCAACACCTTCATACGTAAATTTCCGAACAGCATTTTCGCATCAATCCTGAACTTCGACAAGAAGCCTTACTTTGAGGCTGAGGAGGGTTCAGAAAAAGCACCAAAAGTAGAATTCTAATGGACGAGAGATATATGAGGCGTGGCGTAAGCGCATCGAAAGAGGATGTGCACAACGCCATAAAAAACATAGACAAGGGTATCTTCCCTAAAGCCTTCTGCAAGATTATTCCCGATATTCTGGGAGGTGATCCTGAATATTGCAACATAATGCACGCTGATGGCGCAGGTACAAAATCATCACTCGCCTACGCTTATTGGAAAGAGACCGGAGATCTTTCGGTATGGAAGGGAATCGCGCAGGATGCGCTCATAATGAATATCGACGATCTCCTTTGCGTGGGTGCGACCGATGGTATTCTTGTCAGTTCCACCATTGGCCGCAACAAGAATCTGGTACCTGGCGAGGTCATCAGCGCCATCATCAATGGAACAGACGAGCTTCTTGAGGAACTTCGTCAGATGGGCGTAGGCGCTTGGCCAACCGGCGGTGAGACCGCCGATGTAGGAGATCTGGTCCGCACTATAATTGTTGACAGCACCGTAACCTGTCGTATGAGGCGCAGCGATGTAATAGACAACGCGAATATCCGCCCGGGCGATGTGATTGTAGGACTGTCTTCTTCCGGACAGGCCACATACGAGCACGGATACAATGGCGGTATGGGAAGCAACGGCCTCACCAGCGCACGTCACGACGTATTCAGCAAGTATCTGGCAGAAAAGTATCCTGAGACTTACGACAAAGCCGTTCCTGAGGATCTGGTATATTCCGGAGGGCTCAGACTGACAGACAAAGTGGAAGGCTCGCCTATTGATGCAGGAAAGCTGGTACTCTCCCCCACCCGCACCTATGCGCCTGTTGTAAGGAGACTGCTTGATGAGCTTCGTCCGCATATTCACGGAATGATACACTGCTCAGGAGGCGCGCAGACCAAAATCATGCACTTTGTTGAGAATATGCACGTCATCAAGGACAATCTGTTTCCTGTTCCGCCACTGTTCCGTACTATTCACGAGCAAAGCGGCACTGAATGGTCTGAGATGTACAAGGTGTTCAATATGGGCCATCGCTTCGAGGTATATCTTCCGCAGGAGTATGCAGAACGGGTTATTGAGATAAGCCGCAGTTTCAACATCGACGCACAGATTGTGGGACGTGTTGAGGCCGCACAGAGGAATTGTCTGACCATTCATTCAGAATTCGGCGAGTTCACCTACTAGCCTATTGCCAGCAGTATGGACGGAGAGAGACTGTTAGAGAAACTAGACGGACTGGAGGCGCGTTTTCAGGAGATTGCCTTGCTTATAACAGATCCGGCTGTAATAGCCGATATGCAACGCTATGTCAAGCTCAACCGTGAATACCGCGAGCTTGAGCCACTGCTGAAGGCACGGAGGGAGTATATAAGCACCAGAAAGGACCTTGCAGATGCCCAAGAGCTTCTGGCTTCGGAATCTGATGCCGAAATGCGTCAGATGGCACGCGAGGAGATAGATTCCGATACACTCCGCCTTGCGCGACTAGAGGAGGATATTCGTTTAATGCTGGTACCGGCAGACCCTCAGGATGAGAAGGATGTAATTATGGAGATACGCGGCGGGACTGGCGGCGATGAGGCAGCTATCTTCGCAGGAGATTTATTCCGTATGTATCAAAAATACTGCGAGGCCAAAGGTTGGAAAACCGCCGTATCATCTTGTTCTGAAGGCGCATCTGGCGGTTTCAAGGAGATTATCTTCACTGTATCGGGCGACAAGGTGTATGGAACGTTGAAATATGAGTCTGGCGTTCATCGCGTACAGCGTGTTCCCGTTACCGAGACTCAAGGCCGCATCCATACATCCGCGGCCACTGTGGCAGTCTTGCCCGAGGCAGATGCGTTCGAGGTGCAGATAAACGAGGGTGAGATACGCTGGGACACATTCCGCAGCAGCGGTGCAGGAGGTCAGAACGTCAACAAGGTGGAGTCCGGAGTCAGGTTGCGTTACAATTGGAAGAATCCCAACACCGGAATAGTAGAGGAAATCCTTATTGAATGCACCGAGACCAGAGACCAGCCAAAGAACAAGGAACGCGCCTTGTCACGCCTGCGCACTATGATTTATGACCGCGAGCATCAGAAATACATAGATGATATCTCCGCGCGTCGCAAGACGATGGTATCCACAGGAGACCGTTCTGCGAAAATCCGCACATACAACTACCCACAGGGAAGAATTACAGACCACAGAATCAACTATACAATCTACAATCTGCCCGCTTTTATGGACGGCGACATACAAGACTGCATTGACCATCTGTCCGTTGCAGAGAATGCCGAGCGTCTGAAAGAGAGCGAATTATAAGACAATATGACAAGAGAGGAGTTATACGCAAACATAAAACGCAAGAGATCTTTTCTCTGCGTAGGCCTTGATACGGACATAAAGAAGATTCCACAGCATCTGCTTAGTGAGGAAGACCCGATATTCAGTTTCAACAAGGCTATCATTGACGCCACGGCAGACCTATGCATTGCCTACAAGCCAAATCTGGCATTCTATGAGGCAGCCGGATGGCAGGGAGTCCGCACATTGGAACGCACAGTCGCATACATTCGTCAGAACTATCCTGACCAACTTATTATTGCCGACGCCAAACGCGGTGATATAGGCAACACCTCAGCAATGTATGCGCGCTCCTTCTTTGAGAAGATGGAATTCGACGCAGTAACCGTTGCTCCATATATGGGAAGCGACAGTGTGACCCCATTCCTTGGCTACAATGGCAAATGGGTAATTCTTCTCGCGCTCACTTCCAACAAGGGATCTGCCGATTTCCAGAATACAATTTCTGAAAGCGGCGAGAAACTATATCAGAAAGTTATCCGCACCTCGTGTCAGGATTGGGGTGGCACGCCAGACAATATGATGTACGTTGTCGGTGCCACACGTGCTGATATGTTGGCCGACATCAGGAAAATCATACCAGACAACTTCCTGCTTGTCCCCGGCATCGGCGCACAGGGAGGCTCACTCGAAGATGTATGCAAGTATGGTATGAATAGCAAGTGTGGGTTAATAGTAAACAGCAGCCGCGCTATCCTCTATGCAGACAGCACGGAGCAGTTTGCTGAGGCAGCCCGCGCAGAGGCATTCAAGGTGCGGGAGCAAATGTCACAACACCTTATTTAATACAACTATATTTATTATCTTTGTAAGAACAATTTGATAATGGAGTTTTCAGCAAAACAGATAGCAGAATTCCTGCAAGGTGAGATTGTAGGAAATGAGGCAGCCACCGTCAACACTTTTGCCAAGATTGAGGAGGGCAAAGCAGGAGCCTTGTCCTTCCTTTCCAATCCGAAATATACCCCATACATATACGAGACAAAATCCAGCATAGTACTGGTAAATAAGGATTTCACGCCAGAGCATCCGGTAAATGCCACACTCATAAAAGTAAATAACGCATACGAGAGCATAGCAAAGCTGCTGTCTCTGTATGATTCCATGAAACCGGCCAGAAAAGGAATAAGCCCTCTGGCATCAGTCTCAGAGAAAGCGACAATAGGAAAGGATGTATATATTGCTCCCTTCGTTACAATAGAGGATGGAGCCATTATTGGTGATGGCACTCAGCTATACCCTCAGGTAACTGTCGGACAAGGAGCCTGCATTGGCAACGGATGTATCCTCTACCCTGGCGTAACAGTATACTACGGATGCAAGATAGGCAACCGATGCATTCTGCACGCAGGATGCGTAATCGGCGCCGATGGTTTTGGCTTCGCTCCATCATCCAACGGTTACGAGAAGATTCCACAGATAGGCGCAGTTCTCATTGAGGACGATGTAGAGATTGGCGCGAACAGTTGCGTTGACCGTTCCACAATGGGATTCACTGTAATACACAAGGGTGTCAAGATTGACAATCTTGTTCAGATAGCACATAACGTTGAGGTTGGCGAGAATACCGTGATGTCCGCACAGTCAGGCATAGCAGGCTCAACCAAGACCGGTGCCTGGTGTATGTTCGGCGGACAGACAGGCATCAGCGGTCATCTGACCATAGGCGATAAAGTCAATCTCTGCGCCCAGACAGGAGTGATAGGCAACATAAAGTCAGGCACGACACTTATGGGTACACCAGCCATTGAGCATAGGGCATTTTTACGCTCTACCGCCATTCATAAGATATTGCCAGACTTTTACAAGGAGTTCCGTGCTCTACAGAAGGAGGTTGAGGAACTCAAGTCACAATTAGAAAACAAAAACGAATAATGTACAAGCAGAAGACACTGAAGGACAGCTTCTCTCTGAGCGGCAAGGGACTTCACACAGGCTTGGATCTGACAGTCACATTCAAGCCCGCTCCAGCAGATTACGGATATAAGATTCAGCGTATTGACCTTGAGAGCAAGCCAATCATCGAGGCTCTCGCGGAGAATGTCAAGGAGACCATGCGAGGCACCGTATTGTTTAAAGGCAACGCCAGAGTAAGCACGGTGGAGCATGCTATGGCCGCACTCTACGCCGCAGGCATTGACAACTGTCACATTGAAGTCAACGGACCGGAGTTCCCTATACTTGACGGAAGCGCCAAATATTACGTAGAGAGCATTCAAGCTGTAGGAATCAAGGAGCAGGATGCCCTTAAGGACTATTACGCCGTAACGTCCAAGATAGAGATTCAAGATGAGGAGACCGGATCATCCATCATTCTC
Organism: uncultured Bacteroidales bacterium; assembly: GCA_937898885.1. Classification (GTDB taxonomy): domain Bacteria; phylum Bacteroidota; class Bacteroidia; order Bacteroidales; family Bacteroidaceae; genus Colenecus. Next base: position 31,724 of record CALDKD010000005.1, read on the forward strand.
CTGCCGGACGATAAGTTCTGTGCCAACGTACTCATCTCCTTCCAATCCGAGGTTCTGGACAACCAGTACGCCACATTGGAGAATATGGAGGATTTCCCATCTGAGATAGCCAGCAGCCGTACTTTCGTATTCGTCCGCGAGATAGAGCCGCTTCTTGGAGCTGGCCTCATAAAGGGCGGAGACCTTGACAACGCTATCGTCATCTATGAGAAGGAGATGTCACAAGAGCGTTTTGACAAGCTTGCCGAGGTAATGAACGTTCCACGAATGGATGCGACAAAACGCGGTTTCATTATGCACAAGCCACTTTCCTGGCCAAATGAGCCTGCGCGTCACAAGCTGCTGGACCTTATTGGTGACCTAGCGCTGGTTGGCAAGCCAATCAAAGGTCGTATTATCGCAACGCGCCCTGGTCACACCATCAACAACAAGTTTGCACGCATCATTCGCAAGAACATCAAGCTGAGCGACACACAGCCCCCAAAATACAATCCGTCCGTTCCTCCAGTCATGAACGCCGAGCAGATAAGGGCTAGTCTTCCACAGCGCTTCCCGTTCCTTCTTTTGGACAAAGTGATAACTCTGACCGACCTCTATGCCGAGGGAATCAAGAATATTACCGGCGATGAGATGTTCTTCCAAGGACATTTCCCAGACCATCCAATTATGCCCGGCGTGCTGATACTTGAGGCTATGGCACAGCTCGGAGGCACACTCGCGCTTCAGTATTCAAGCACCCCACAGCGTTACAACGCGCTGATTATGAAGATTGACAACGCCAAGTTCCGTCAGTCCGTAGTGCCTGGCGACACTCTTCTTATGCGTGTGGTGCGCACATCGCCTTTGCGGCACAACATACTCACCCTGAAAGGATACAGTTTCGTAGGTGACAAACTGGTAAGTGAGGCTGAGTTTATGGTTCAAATGACACTAAAAGAAGAGGAAAAATGATAAGCCCGTTAGCATATATAGATCCCGAGGCACAGATTGGTGAGAATGTTGATATAGCCCCATTCTGTTATATAGACAAAGATGTTGTAATTGGAGATGGCTGCGTGCTTATGCCACACGTTACGGTGTTCTCCGGTACCCGTATGGGCCGGAACAACCAGATATTCCCGGGAGCCGTGATAGGCGCCATTCCGCAGGACCTCAAGTTTGTAGGAGAAGAGACCACATTGATTATCGGTGACAATAACAAAATTCGTGAGAATGTCACCATCAACCGTGGCACCGCCTCAAAGGGCAAGACCGTCGTAGGCTCCAACAATCTTCTTATGGAGGGTATGCATATTGCTCATGACTGCGTTGTAGGAAACAACTGCATCATCGGCAATCAGACAAAACTGGCCGGAGAGGTTGTCGTGGATGATTTTGCGGTAATCAGCTCAACAGTACTTGTACATCAGTTCTGCCACATCGGCGGCTATGTTATGGTACAAGGCGGTTGCGGTACGCCAAAGGACATACCACCTTACATCATGGCAGCCCGCGAGCCTATCTCCTATATGGGTATCAATATTGTAGGCCTCCGCAGACGCGGATTTGACAAAGAGCAGATTGAGAATATCCATTCTGCCTACCGCATCATCTACCAAAGCGGTCTGAACGTCACACAGGCATTGTCGTCGCTCAGGCAAGAGCCAATCGCACAGACACCAGAGGTTAAATACATAATTGATTTCATTGAGAAATCAGACAGAGGCATAATAAGAGACTGACCATTAACGCCACAATAGCTATGACTTACAGATTTATTTTAGTATCAGACGAGGTTGATGACTTCTTCCGTGAGATAAAAATTGACTCAGAGGCCACATTCCTTGATTTTCACAAGATCATCTTATCGGCCGCCGGGTATCCCGATGACCAGATGACATCGTTCTTTATGTGCGAGAGCAATTGGGAGAAGTGCGAGGAGATAACACTTCAAGAGATGCGCACCCGTTCTGATGAGGACAGCTGGGTAATGGAGTCAACCACACTCAGCGAGTTCATTGAGGACGAGGGACAACGTCTGCTCTATGTCTTTGATCCATTGGCAGAGCGTTGCTTCTTCATTGAGCTTAAGGAGATCATCACGGGCGAGAGGCAGACAAAGGCAGAATGCACACGCAAGGGAGGAAAGGCGCCGAAGCAGACTATCGACTTTGAGGAGTTTGCCAAAAGCCAAAACCTTGATACAGGCGAGACCTTCTATGGTGATGATGACTTTGACGAGGATGAGCTTGACCGTGACGGATTCGATATGGGTGACGAAGGTGGAGAAACCGTCAGTTTGGACTCTATAGATGACCTCTACTAAGAATCTGATAATAATACTTGGACCTACCGGCGTGGGCAAGACCGAATTGTGTCTTACCCTCGCCGGTTTCTTTCATTCACCAATAATATCTGCCGACTCACGTCAGATGTACGCCGACATACCTATTGGTACGGCAGCTCCCACCAAAGAGCAACTGCAACGCGCCCGGCACTATTTTGTAGGAACTCTCAGCCTTGACCAGTATTACAGCGCGGCAAAATACGAGGAAGAGGCTATCAGCCTTATATCTGACCTTTTCAAGACACACGATATTCTACTGGTTACAGGCGGTTCTATGATGTACATTGACGCGTTGTGCCATGGCATTGATGACATTCCCACCATTACGCCACAGGTGCGCGATAAGATAATGCGCCAGTATCAGGAACAAGGACTTGACGCTATGGTTGCCATTCTGGAGCAGAAAGACCCCGATTACCATCGCATTGTTGACCGCAGGAATCCCAAGCGTGTCCTTCACGCACTGGAAGTCTGCGAGATGACAGGAGGCACATATACATCACTTCGCACGAACAAGACACGCAAGCGCCCGTTCAACATAATTAAGATAGGGCTCACACGCCCCCGGGAGGAGCTATATGAGCGCATCAGCCTGCGTGTTGACGAAATGATTGACAATGGTCTTGTTGACGAGGCACGGCGGGTGATGCCGTACCGAAGCTACAATTCACTCAATACCGTAGGATATAAGGAAATCTATAGTTGGATGGACGGGGCGCTCACGCCAGACGGAAATCCATGGACTCTGGAATTCGCCATTGAGAAGATAAAGCAAAACACCCGCATCTACTCACGCAAGCAGATGACCTGGTTCAAGCGCGATGAGTCAATCACCTGGTTCAACCCGGCAGAGACTGATAAGATAATCAACCATATACAGACAACAATCTGAGACAGCCTATGCAGATAAGACTATACGACAAGAACAACAATCAACGCGACATTGACCGTATCCTTCAAGTACTTCAGGATGGAGGTGTAATAATTTTCCCCACCGACACGGCATACGCCATAGGCTGCCACGCCCTGAAAGAGAGGCCCATTGAGAAAATCTGCAGACTGAAAGGTCTCAATCCCGGAAAGCACCGTTTCTCCATAATCTGCTATGACCTGAGCGACATCAGCCAGTATGTGAAGGTTGACAATGCCACATTCAAGCTTATGAAACGCAACCTGCCAGGCCCCTTCACCTTTGTATTGCCATCAGGAAACCGCCTCCCTAAAATATTCAGCAACAGGAAAGAGGTTGGAATACGCGTACCGGACAACAACATCATACGCGAGATCTGCAGACAGCTTGAGGCCCCTATACTAACCACCACCATCCCGTACGACGAGTCAGAAGACATAGGATACCTGACAGACCCTGAGCTCATAGCAGAGAAGTTCGGGGACGATGTCGATATAATCATAAACGGTGGTGCCGGAGGCTTTGAATACTCCACCATAGTAAACTGCATCGATGGGGAGCCGGAAATCATCCGTCAAGGAAAAGGAATCCTTGATGATTTTTAGTAACTTTGAATGCCACTTGGGCAAACAGCAAATACAATTATGAGACGTCTCACACTAATAGTCATTGCAGCCTTGATATCCGCAGGAGTAAGGGCTGAGCTCAACATCGACAACATAGTACGCAACGAATATCGCGGCAATACCGCCAGTTCATTCACACCGATGTCAGATGGAGAGCATTATCTTATGTCAACAAAGAAATGCATAATACGCTATTCTTTCAAGACAGGACAGGCCGTTGACACATTGTTCAACATTGAGACAGTACGTGGTGAGCGCCTTACATCCTTCGACGGATTCATTCTCTCGCCAAAGGAGGACCGCATACTTATACAGTCCGGCAGAAACAAAATCTTCCGCAACTCATTCAGCGCCAATTACTATATTCACCACATCGGCAACAATAAGATGGAGCCGCTCTCCAACGGTGGGCCACAGCAGGCACCTAAATTCTCGCCCGATGGCAACGTGATAGCATTCGTGCGTGACGGCAACATATTCCTTGTGAAACTGCTTTTCAACAACGCAGAGTCGCAGGTAACCAAAGACGGCAAGGCTGGCAGCATACTGAACGGAGTACCGGACTGGTGCTACGATGAAGAGTTCTCTATCAGCAGCGCCTATGATTTCAGCGCCGACAGCAAAATGCTTGCATACGTCCGTTTCAACTGTGCCGATGTTGACAGATACAGTCTTCCGGTTTTTCTTACGAGCCCTGAGGAAAACGCCACAGAGCAGCGACTTCTTCACAATCAGGAAGTGTGGTATCCTGTAACAGGCTCCTCCTACTCCACCGTATCAGTTCACACATTCGATATCAAGAGCTCGGTAATCCGCGATATGCAGCTTCCACTTGAGAGCGAGACTTACGTTCCGAGAGTAAAATTCGCTGAAGACGAGAATAACACACTATTCGTCTTCACCATCAACCGTAACCAGAATCAACTTGACATATACAAGGCCAATCCCCGCTCCACAGTTTGCAATCTTGCACTCCGACAGAACGACGACCGCTATATTGAGCCTGAGGAATTCCTGAACATTACGTTTTACGGAGACCGGTTCACTATGGAGAGCGAGCGCGACGGCCACAATCACATCTACCTGTACGATCTCTCCGGAAAACTGATAAAACAGCTCACCAAGGGCAATTGGGACGTGCTCAGGCTCAATGGATGGGACCCAAAGACCCAGACACTCTACTACACAGCCAACACTGAGAACCCGTTGCAGTCAGCTCTATACAAGATGGACAGCAAGGGCAAGGTAATAAAATTATCACAGCACGATACAGGGAATGTCACTGCAAGCTTCGGCAGTGGCCTCAAATACTATGTATCAACGTGGTCTGACATAAACACACCTCCACTTGTAACAGTGTGCGACAACAACGGCCGACAGCTCCGTGTTGTAGATGACAACGCCGACATCAAAGAGAAAGTGGCAAAAGAGGGATTTGTAAAGCGCGAGTTCTTCTCATTCCAGACCTCAACCGGCACTACCCTTTACGGTTGGATAGTCAAGCCCTCCAATGCAGACGGAAGTAAAAAATATCCAGTCCTTATGTACCAGTACGGCGGTCCCGGCTCAAACGAGGTTATTGACGAGTGGTTCAGCGGTTTCTACGCAGGAGGCTCACTTGAGAACTGGCTGCTTCAGGATGGAATTATCACAGTCTGCGTAGATGGCCGGGGCACCGGCAGGCGTGGAGCCGACTTCAAAAAACAGACATATCTGAATATCGGTGTCATGGAGAGCGACGATCAGGTAGAGGCCGCCAAATACATTGGCACTCTGCCATACGTTGACAAGGACAAAATAGCAATCTGGGGATGGAGTTATGGAGGCTACAACACCCTGATGTCTATGAGTCAAGGCACACCTGTATTCAAATGCGGCATAGCAGTCGCACCGGTAACAGACTTTCGTTTCTATGACGCCACATACACCGAGCGTTTTATGCGTACACCAGGTCAGAATGGTCAAGGCTACCAGGGAGCATCGGCCATCAACAGAATTGACCAGTTACACGGCCGTCTTCTCATCGTTCACGGACTTATGGACGACAACGTGTTCTACACCAACACGTCAGCATATACCACAGCACTCGTAGAGAAAGGCATTCAGTTCGACATGCACATCTACCCGGACAAAGAACATAGCCTTGTAGGTGCATCAACGCGCAAGCACCTCTTTATGAAAATAAAGGATTTCCTTGATTTGAATCTCAAATAGAGAGATTTGTCAAGACTTATAAATAAGGAAGATGCAAGGTTCTTTCGGTAGTTCCTTGCATTCTTTTTTCCAAGCCTGAACGCTCTTTGTCACAGCGTACTCATCAGCACAAGTCAGGTTTGAGGCTATGCAGACACGCGTATCAGGCCTACAGGAGCTAATTATGTCCTGCAGCATCTTGTTATTTCTATAAGGAGTCTCTATGAAAATCTGAGTCTGGCCCTCGCTGTATGCCCGTTGCTCCAACTGTCTCAACCGCTTGATTCTATCACCTTGCTCAATAGGCAGATATCCGTTAAAAGCGAAACTCTGGCCATTGAAGCCAGATGCCATCACAGAAAGAATGATACTGGAAGGCCCCACCAGAGGCACCACCTTCAATCCCTTACGTTGCGCAATAGCCACAACATCCGCACCAGGATCTGCCACAGCCGGACAACCGGCCTCAGATATCACGCCCATAGACTCACCAGCCTCAAGCGGAGCCAACATATCAGCTATCTCCTCTGGCCTTGTATGAACATTAAGCGTGCTGAATGTAAGAGAGTCAATATCTATACTACGGTCAACAGCTTTCAGGAAACGTCTTGCAGTACGCACGTCCTCCACAATAAAATGCCTTATCGCAAGAACTACATTCCTGTTATATGCAGGAAGCACCTTATCTACGGGAGTATCGCCTAACAGCGACGGAATCAAATACAACGCAGTCTCCATAACACGTCAAAAAGCCAGATCCGAGAAACACTTTCTCCTACCTAAATGATATTTTGCCAAAATACTGAAATCAGCAATCTCGGGAATAGAGCATAACGTAGCGGCAGATAAATTATCCTGTCGCTTACTGACGAACGCGGGTCTCATTCGTCTGAACTCCCTGCGCCCCCTTACAACGGCAGCCGCATCCTTAAAATCAAACTTTGCCACAAACATCAGCATTGCCAGAATATCCAACCAGAAACGAATGAACATCACCTTGCCCAACCGCTCCTCCGGCAGATTCTTGTAAAGCATCAACAGATTATTCCTGAAGTTTAGAAATGTCTTATAAGGATTTGACGCGCTGAGAGTAGCACCGCCAACGTGGTATACAGAGCTACTACTGACGCATACAATTTCACGATTACGGCTACGCAACCGCCAGCAAAGATCAATCTCCTCCTGATGTGCGAAGAAACACTCATCCAAAGCACCAGCCCCCCAAAAATCCACGCTACGAATCATCATCGCGGCTCCTGTCGCCCAAAACAGACTGCGAATATCATCATACTGACCATTATCCGCCTCCACACTGCCGAAGATACGACCGCGGCAAAACAGATATCCCCATTTGTCCATATAACCACCAGCTGCTCCGGCATACTCGAACAAACTACGGTTTTTCAAATCCAGCAATTTAGGCTGGCAAGCCGCGACCTCAGGATGAGCATCCATATACTCAAGCATAGGCTCCAGCCAGCCGTCCGTCACCTCAACATCAGAATTCAAGAGCATATAGTATTCAGCCTCCACTTGTTTGAGAGCAATATTGTATCCCCCTGCAAATCCATAATTACGGTCAAGCTCCACAAGCCTGATCTCCGGGAATCGTTCCCGCATCATATCGACAGAGCCGTCAGTTGAGCAATTGTCAGCCACAACAATACTGACACCACCGATATTAGAGCAACGGACCAGCGTCGGAAGATATCTCTCAAGCATCTCACGCCCGTTCCAATTCAGTATTACAACAGCCAGCTTATCCATATCAAACCAGAATAGCTTTCAGCGCATCACCCCCCTCGTTGAAATCTCCAAGACGCACATTGACAATCCTGTTCTCCAGACCTTCAGCATTGTCAGCCTCCACTCTGATATAATTCTCCGTAAAACCGTGAGCAGGACACCCCTTCTTAGGCTTTTCTATAAGGACTGTTGCCTGTCTGCCTATATGTGACCTGTAGAAATCTTTTGTCTTGGCATCAGACAGTTCCAGCAGCCGGTTGCTTCTAATATGTCTCTCCTGTGGAGAAACAGCAAGAGGAATACTCAAAGCCACCGTACCAGGGCGCTCAGAATAGCTGAACACATGAAGCTGCGACACATCCAGCGAGTTAAGAAAGCCATAAGAATCCTCAAAGAACTCCGCGCTCTCACCTCTCATACCAACAATCACATCCACGCCTATGAACGCATCCGGCATCGCACTCTTGATGCGGGCCACTTTCGATGCGAACACACTGCGCGTATATCTGCGATGCATCAGTTTCAGCACATCGTCAGACCCGCTCTGCAACGGAATATGGAAATGAGGCATGAAAGCCCTTGACTCCGCCACAAAATCAATAACATCATCAGTCAGCAAGTTCGGCTCAATAGAGGAAATCCTGTAACGTGATATTCCTCTCACGCAATCCAGTGCTTTTACCAAATCAAGAAAGCTCTCGCCAGTACTCTTTCCAAAATCCCCGATATTAACTCCGGTGATTACTATCTCGCGTGCGCCCTCCTCAGCAGCCTGTTCTGCCTGACACACCAAATCAGCTACAGAAGCATTACGACTATGACCGCGAGCATAAGGCACCGTACAATATGTACAATAATAGTCGCAGCCATCCTGAACCTTTAAGAAAAAGCGGGTTCTGTCACCACGAGAGCACGACGGAACAAAAGTCTTTATCTCATTTGTTCCAACAGTCCTGTGAATACCATGCTCGCGCTTTACAAGATTGTTCAGATTATCCAGAACCTCACCTTTACGGTCCTGACCAAGCACTATATCAACCCCGGGAATAGATGCTACCACCTCAGGCTGAAGCTGACCATAGCATCCCGTAACCACAACGTATGCATTTGGATTCTGGCGTACAATCTTATGTATGGCCTGACGGCACTTCTTATCGGCAACTTCCGTTACCGAGCAGGTATTGATTATACAAATATCAGCCTCAGCACCTCTTTTTACAGGCACCACACCAACATCGGCCAATTGTCTGGCAATAGTCGATGTCTCGCTGAAATTCAGTTTACAACCCAGCGTATAGAAAGCGGCCGTTTTTCCTTTCAGATACTCATATTCCATACCACCACAAAATTAAGCATCTTTCCGACTACTTTAAATAAAACGCCCCTCTTTTTCAGTGTCAGCAGCTATAGTGACGAAAAAAGAAATCCGGCCTTTTCAGACCGGATTCCATAATATAACCCTTGCGATTATTACTCAGCCGGAGTCTCCTCAGCCTCAGCAGCAACCTCGAAAGGAATCTCAGCCTTCACATCTCTGTGAAGAGTAACGATTGCCTTGTAAGCGCCAACAGCCTTAACTGTCTCAACTGCGATAGCCTTGCGGTCAATCTCAAAACCTAACTTTGCAAGCTCATCAGCAATCTGAGCGCTACCAACACCACCAAAAATAGTGCCAGTCTCGTTAACCTTAGCCTTGATAGTCAGAGCAACATTCTCAAGCTTCTTGCCAAGAGTCTCGGCATCTGCCTTAATCTTAGCAATCTTGTGAGCGCGCTGACGCTGATTCTCAGCCAAAACCTTCTTTGCAGACTCGGTAGCTACGATTGCCAGGCCGTTAGGAATAAGATAATTGCGGCCATAACCATCCTTCACCTTTACGATATCATCCTTGTAACCTAACTTGGCTACATCTTGCTTCAAGATAATTTCCATTTCAATACTGTTTTAAAGGTTACTTCATCATATCGGTTACGTATGGGAGAAGAGCCAGATGACGGGCTCTCTTAACAGCCTGAGCCACGCGACGCTGGAACTTCAGTGAAGTACCGGTGATACGGCGAGGCAGAAGCTTACCCTGCTCATTGAGGAATCTCTTAAGGAATTCAGGATCCTTATAGTCGATATACTTGATACCAGCCTTCTTGAAGCGGCAATATTTCTTTCTCTTGACATCTACTGTCTGAGGTGCAAGATATCTGATCTCTGATGTTGACTCTGCCATAATTATGCCTCCTCTGCTTTAGATTGTCTTACATTTCTTCTTCTGATTGCATACTCAGCAGCAAACTTGTCCTGCTTGATGGTCAGGAAACGGATAACACGCTCGTCACGACGGAAGTTAACCTCCAGCTTCTCTACGATATCAGGCTCACCGTTGAACTCGATGAACTGATAGAAACCTGTGGACTTCTTCTCAATAGGATAGGCAAGCTTGCGCATACCCCAACTCTCTTCATTGACAATCTCTGCACCATTTGCAGTAAGAATGCCCTTGAACTTTTCTACCGTTTCCTTCATCTGAGGCTCAGACAAAACGGGAGTTAAAATGAAAACGGTCTCGTACTGATTCATACTGTTTTGTTAATAAATTATAGGTTTGCAATATTTGCGGGTGCAAAGATAGTGATAAATTTCTCTTTTTGGTCTCAAATACAAGTTTTTTATCAACTTTTTCAATCATTGTTTCATTCTTAAAATTATTATTGTTTACTTTGCAAACGGTACAAACCAGAATAACTAAAAAACAACATAAAAATGAATTCATTTAAAAAGTATCTCGGTGCGATACTGATTATAATCGCAGCAATCGTACTCATCTGCAGTTTCTTCTTCGGATGGAACAATTACAATGGAGTTCAGATAGGCGCAATGGTCCTTATGATCATAGGTCTTGTAATCTACATCATCACAAACAAGAAAGTAGAGTAATCACCATACCACCTATAAGACAGAAAGCCCTGGCCACAAGCCGGGGCTTTTTTCATTCACACACGCAACATATAGCGGGCGGCTGCCTACTCTCCCACTCGCCCGTTCCGTGCAGCGGAACTAAGACAAGGGCAATGGTA
>CALDKD010000006.1 GCA_937898885.1 uncultured Bacteroidales bacterium
TCTATGCACCAGACCTGGTTCCTGTGATCAACCCTCAAACCTCTCAGCAGGTATGTGGGCAATAGCGTTATTAGTAATGACACTGATTCTGACAGGCAATTCTCTCTGAGAAATGGCTCTAATATAATAATCGTCGCGCACGCGAGGCCACGGTTGCTCTTTTCATCCGCACTCACCCAAATGGTTGAAAAACGGGCAGAGCCACGGCCACGCCATAAAAGCACCGGCAAATGCAGGCATTTCAGCTTCTACAGCCATCGAATTTAATGGGCAGCACAACTGATACCTGGTAAAAATATTGATACGACAGCGGTTGATATGTTTCAGCGGAGCGGTCAATAAGCGAGAAGCCTTGTAGGCCGTGAAGTGTCGGGCAAAAGTAGTATCTTCGCACTATGAAGCGTGTTTTTCTATGCACTCTGTTGCTGTTGGCGGTACTGTCGGGCAAAGGCCAGGCATTGCCGGATGCCTTGCGGGAACAGGACATCACGCAGAGACAGGATTTCCCGCAAGGAAGAGAAGGTTTCAGCTCCTCGTTTATCAATGACTCTGTCAGAAGCCTGATTGTGGGAAAATCGTACCCGTACGATTGCGCGATTCCGCTATCCGACCTACGGTATCTTAAATTAAGGTATTACGACTATCAGGGGAATGTCCGCTACGGGGAGTTGATTTGCAATGCGTTGATAGCCGATGATTTATTGGACATTTTCTACAGGCTGTTCCTGTCGGAGTACCAGATTGCCAATATCAGTCTGATTGACGAGTATGGCGCTGATGACAATGAGTCCATGGAAGCAAATAACACATCGTGCTTTAACTACAGAAAAGCCACAAACTCAAGCAAATTGTCGCTCCACGCCAGAGGTCTGGCCATTGACATCAATCCGGTAGAGAACCCTTATATCAAGAATGGTGTCATCCTGCCTGCGAACGGGAAAGCATACTCCGACAGAAGCGCTCATTTCAGCCACAAGATTGACCGGGACGATTTGTGCTATAGGTTGTTCAAGGAGAAAGGTTTTGTATGGGGAGGCGAATGGCGCACCGTTAAGGATTACCAGCATTTCGAGAAACAAATGTGACTGCTTTTACCGCATTTATGATGAGGCTTTGCGCCACAGGCAGCAAAGCCTATCACTTGCCGCAATTAAATTTTGTTATTTACAGCAGTTTATGTTAACTTTGTGAGTTTAGATGCCATATTTTATGGCAAAGCGAGTAAAAAAGTTTTTAATTCATTAATAATTACACAATTATGAACAACAGCAAGGAATTGATGAACAAGGCTGCGGACAACATCCGCATTCTGGCAGCCTCAATGGTTGAGAAGGCAAAATCAGGTCACCCGGGTGGTGCCATGGGTGGTGCAGACTTTATTAACGTACTCTTCTCAGAGTTCTTACAGTATGACCCGAAGAATCCGGCATGGGTAGGTCGCGACCGTTTCTTCCTTGATCCGGGCCACATGGCTCCGATGCTTTACTCACAGCTCGCGCTCATCGGCAAGTTCTCACTTGACGAGCTGGCACAGCTTCGTCAGTGGGGCTCACCTACCACTGGTCACCCGGAGTTTGAGATTGCCCGTGGCATTGAGAACACATCCGGTCCTCTGGGACAGGGTCACTCTTATGCGGTAGGAGCAGCCATCGCAGCCAAGTTCCTGGCAGCACACACCGGCAACCCGACATTCGAGAAAGAGACCATCTACGCATACATCTCTGACGGTGGCGTACAGGAGGAGATCTCACAGGGCAGCGCCCGCATCGCAGGCGTGCTTGGTCTGGACAACCTCATCATGTTCTACGACTCCAACGACATACAGCTCTCAACTGAGACCAAGGACGTTATGAACGAGGACACCGCAGCCAAGTACAAGGCTCTTGGCTGGGAGGTCAAGGAGATTTGCGGTAACGACGCAGATCAGATTCGCGAGGCTCTTACCTGGGCCAAGGGCGTTCAGGGCAAACCGGCTCTCATCATTGGAAAGTGCATTATGGGTAAGGGTGCCCTCAAGGCTGACGGCTCATCATACGAGGCTAACTGCAAGACTCACGGCGCACCTCTTGGTGGCGACGCCTACATCAACACAATCAAGAATCTGGGCGGTAACCCAGAGAAACCATTCCAGATTTTCCCGGAGGTCAAGAAGCTTTATGCTGACCGCGCCAAGGAGCTGAAGGATATCTGCGCCGACCGTTATAAAGAGGAGAAGGCCTGGGCTAAGGCTAACCCGGACAAGGCTGCCGCACAGGACGAGTGGTTCAGCGGCAAGGCTCCGAAAATCAACTGGAAGAAGTGCGTCCAGAAAGACAACGACGCTACCCGCTCGGCATCAGCCGCTTGTCTGTCAGTTCTGGCAGAGCAGGTTCCTAATATGATTTGCGCAAGCGCAGACCTGAGCAACTCCGACAAGACCGACGGTTTCCTGAAGAAGACCAAAGCCTTCACAAAGGGCGATTTCAGCGGAGCGTTCTTCCAGGCAGGTGTGGCTGAGCTCACAATGGCTTGCTGTTGCATCGGTATGGCCCTGCACGGTGGTGTCATCCCGGCTTGCGGTACATTCTTCGTATTCTCAGACTATATGAAACCGGCAGTTCGTATGGCTGCTCTGATGGAGCTTCCAGTCAAGTTCATCTGGACACACGATGCATTCCGCGTTGGCGAGGATGGTCCTACGCACGAGCCTGTTGAGCAGGAGGCTCAGATCCGTCTGATGGAGAAGCTGAAGAACCACAGCGGCAAGCCGTCAGTTCTGGTTCTCCGTCCGGCAGACGCAAAGGAGACTACAGCAGCATGGTCACTGGCAATGAAGAACACCAAGACCCCGACCGCTCTCATCCTGTCACGTCAGAACATACAGAACCTGCCTGCAGGCAACGATTATAAACTGGCCGCAAAGGGTGGCTATATCGTAGCAGGCTCAGACGAGAACCCGGATGTTATCCTGGTAGCTACAGGCTCAGAGGTATCAACACTCGTGGCAGGCGCAGAGCTGCTCCGCAAGAAGCACATCAAGGTTCGCATTGTAAGCGTTCCGTCAGAGGGTCTGTTCCGCAGCCAGAGCAAGGAGTATCAGCAGAGCGTTCTTCCTACAGGCATCAAGAAATTCGGTATGACAGCCGGTCTGCCAGTAAACCTGCTGGGACTTGTTCCTGAGGCAGAGGGCAAGATCTGGGGTCTGGAGAGCTTCGGTTTCTCCGCTCCTTACAAGGTGCTCGATGAGAAGTTAGGCTATACGGCAAAGAACGTGTACAAGCAGGTAATGAGCCTTCTGAAGTAATGATTGGAATAGCAAGTGACCACGCTGCTTTCCCGTTGAAGCAGTTTGTAAAGCAATATCTCGAGGAGAAAGGGTTGCCGTACAAAGACTACGGCACCTACTCCGAGGAGAGTTGCAACTATGCCGAGTTCGGACACAAGCTGGCCGAAGGCATAGAGAATGGTGAGGTTGAGAAAGGCATTGCAATGTGCGGCAGTGGCGAGGGCATCTCTATGACACTGAACAAGCATCAGGGCATCCGTGCGGGACTCTGCTGGATTCCCGAGATTGCGCACCTGATACGTCAGCACAATAATGCCAATGTACTTGTGATGCCAGGCCGTTTCATTGACAACGATATGGCCCGCAAGATTATGGATGAGTATCTGAGTACGCCTTTCGAGGGTGGCAGGCATCAGACACGAATAGACAGCATTCCATTGAAATAAGAATAGTAATTAACTAATCAGCAATCAGATATGAAGAAATTTAAATTATTAGCCTTAGCATTAGGCTTGATGACCCTCACGTTCGCCAGCTGCGGCGAAGAGGAGAAAGAGAAGCAGGATGTTATCGTATCTATCTTAAAGAACGGAAGCATCGACTACTGGAAGCAGGTAACCAAAGGTATTGAGGAAGAGTGCGCCTCAAAGGGTTTGGGAACTGTATTCTTCTATACTAACACAGACGCAGATCTTCTGAATCAGAGAGTTCTCACCTCAGGAATTGAGAAATTGGAGAGTGACTACAACATTAAAGGTGTAATTATCGCTCCTATCTTCACTGACAACGACCACAGCGTAGAGCAGGCTCTTGCCGATTATGTGGGAAGCGACATTCCTGTAGTTGTCATTGACTCACCTATCGATGAGGACGACAGTCCTCTGAAGAACATCTACAAGGCATATGTAGGTACCGATAACGAGGCTGCCGGAGAGGAGCTCGCAAAAAAGATTACCAACAAGGGTGACATTCTGGTAGCAAGAATTGAGGCCAGCATACCAACCAAGGCTCGTATCGAAGGTTTCGAGAAAGGAACAGACAATGAGATTGAGTACTGGGATGCCAATGACAGCGAGAGACCAAGCGCTATGGAAGAGCAGTTGAAGAAGTATCCGGCTATCAACGATGTTGTATTTTTGAACGGTAATCTCTGCAAAAGTGTATTTAACTCAAGCACACTTCAGAAGAAGAACGTCTATACATTCGATGCATACGAGGAGTTTATCATCAGCCTTCAGGATGGTGGATGCATCAAGGGTATTATGGCTCAGAATACTTTCGAGATGGGACGTAAGGCCGTATCATCACTTTTCGACTACATCAAGAATAAGAACATCTATATCCCGACTATCTACATCACAAAGGATAACCTCAAGTCAAGTGATGTAAAGCCTTTCATGGACTATTTCGGTCTTTAATTGACTGTTTAGGCTAATAAGGAACGGGTAGCTGCCGTATGGCGGTTACCCGTTTTTCTTTTGGACTTCCATAAGTACATTTCCATATATCTCAGCCTTGCCCGTCACAGGCATTGGATAGGCACGTGAGCTTGACGGAACTCTGTACCAGGACACATTTCGTCCGGATACATTCACACACACTCCACATCCTATTTCCGGTATTGTATCGATACTGAGAATGCCGGCCAGCTCTTCTGAGGATTTGCCGCCGGTTGTAATAATTGAATGGCACAATGGCATACGCATCAGCAGCGCATTGACATCAGCAGGCTCAACAATTTGCAGGAAGTTATCGCTTGCATTGTCTTTCAGACGGCATACTTTCTGCGCACTGTCAAAAAAGCCGAAGCCTTTCTCCTTACAGAAAGCGACAATACCCGCCTTGTCGAAACGTTTCTCCCCTTTAACCTCAAAACGATGAGCATCCTCAAAAAAGAGCAGGCCTATGATACGCCAGAAATCATTTTGCCAGTTAGGATAGAAGAAATCCATACTCCACCTGTTTCGTGGAGGCGGGAAACTGCCTAGGAACAGCACGGTTCCATTCTCGGGCAAAAAAGGATCCAGCGGGTGCGACTCTGTTATCATACACAACATAAAAAAGGGCTACCCGAAAGCAGCCCTTAGCTTTATCTGTCTATTTACGTCTGACTTATTACTCAGCCGGAGTCTCTGGGATTGCAGGAATCTCCTCAGCCGACGGAACGTCGTAAATAGGAGTGGTCTCAGGATTAACCATCATCTGCTCCTTGGCGGAATCCATCATAACCGAGCCTGACTCAACAGATCTCTGTCTGCCCACAAAAGCGGTTGCCACACTGAGAACAACAATGCAGGCGATAAGTGTCCAGGTTGACTTCTCAAGAAAATCGGTTGTCTTGCGGACACCCATAATCTGATTTGAGGATGAGAAACCGGCTGCAAGGCCGCCACCTTTTGAGTTCTGAATTGTTACTATGAAGCAAAGCAGCAAGGCGCAAATCACAATAACGATAAGTAAAACAGCGTACATTTTATTTGTCTTTTTTATTATTTATCTTCTCTATTTTCTCCAAATACCGAATTTGGTCTGCAAAGTAACTGCTTTTATTTGGAAAATTCAAGGATAACGACCGAATAATTTCCATCGCTTCCTGATATCTGTGTTGTTTTATATAAATTCCGGCCAATGTCTCGGTAAAAAGCTCCTCATTGAGAACGGGTTTGTCATCGTCAGCCGCATTGAATTCCTCATCCGGTTCCAAAGCGGAGGCCATAGCGACCGGAACATCCATAGCCGGGGCACTTACATTCAGACTAAGAGTATCATCGACATGGCCGCCGAAGATGCTGTCAAGCAGCGAGTCTGTCAAAGACAGGCGGTCACCTGAATGCGCCATTTCCTCAGCAGATATGTCAGAGGCATCCGCATCCAATCCCGCAGATGCCAGATAATCCTCAGATGCCGCGGAATACTCAGGCAGTTCCTGATCCATTTGCATGTCCTGGCCCAGGAAAGCATTTAACAGCACCATTGTGCGGTCATTCTCCAGTTGACCGGCCTGCCTGCGCGACATCGCATCGAGCATAACGCCCATCATCTCATCAACACAAGGCAGAAAGACACGCGAGCGGCTCATCTCCGAGTCAAAATCAGGAGAGCTCACACAATACATATTCTGCAGAAGAAGGATTCTGTAAATGTGTGAGTATGGGCAGGCGCTCACAGCCTCACGCAGGTCAGCCAAGGTATCTTGCCCCATATTCTCAGGATGAAGCGCCAGCTCAACTATGTCGCGTACAGAGAGCATACTACCAGTTTGCCACAGTGGCGTTGAATATCTGATCTACAATCTCGTCAATCATCTGCTGCACGAGTTCCTCCTGTACGGATGAAAGCTGCTGTGAGGAGTCGTAGTCTCGTGAGGCGGAGAACGACTTGTCAAAGTCCTCCTTGTGATTTGTATTGTTCACGAACCTGACACTAACTGTCATTTTCAGTTGAACCATTGACGAATATCCGTCTGAAGATATTGATTTGTTTGTCTGGTCATATCCGGTAATCTCACCGGAAATCTGCAGATCGCCGTTAGCCTTAACCTGCTTCAGCTTGGTCTGACGCACATAAATGTCGCTGAGAGACTGATTGAACATAGGCGCCATAGGAGACCACTGATAAGCGGCACGGTTGGTGAAGGCCTCAATTGTGATGCTTTTGACAACGTTGTAGTCTATGGATGCTCCATTGAACTTGTACGTCACTATGCACGATGCAAGGCAAAGACACATTACAGCACCAAAGAAGAATGTCAGGAAACGTCTCATACCAATTATTCCAAGTTATACTCCTTAATCTTGCGGTAAAGCGTGCGCTCTGAGATATTCAGGTCTTTGGCGGCATTCTTTCTGCGACCGTTATGCTTGGCAAGAGCCCGCTTTATCATATCCTTCTCAACCTCGTCCAGCGAGAGAGTCTCCTCAACATATACCTCCGTATCCTGAATGTCATCATCATTGCTGTCGGCCTGACGTATGTGTGCAACCCCGTCAGACATGGACTGATTTGCAAAAATAGGCACTGGTTGGACCGCCTGCGGCGCAACCTGCGTCTGCTGCGAGGAGAGGTTCTTGAGTTGTTCCTTCAGATCAGTGACATCACGTCTCAGATCGAACAGCACCTTATAAAGAATCTCTCGCTCATTCTCAAAAGAGTGAGCCTGAGAGGAAGAGTTTCCCGTAGCCACCGGCAGCATTGACACACGCATATCCGGCAGGTATTCTCTAAGCTCTTCAGCAGATATAAGACGCTGCTCCGCCATAATAGACATCTGCTCAGTGATATTCTTCAACTGACGTACATTTCCCGGCCAATGATAGCCCATCAGCATCTGACGGGCATCCTCGGTAAGTCTGAGCATCGGCATCTGGTACTGTTGCGCGCAATCGTTGGCGAATTTCATAAAAAGCAGGAGTATGTCCTGTCCGCGCTCACGCAAAGGAGGGACTTTGATAGGTATGGTGTTCAGACGATAATAAAGGTCCTCGCGGAAACGCCCTTCCTCTATCGCCTTTGGCAAATCCACGTTAGTAGCCGCCACGATACGGACATTAGTCTTCTCCACCTTAGAGGAGCCTACCTTTATGAACTCTCCCGTCTCCAGCACACGAAGCAGACGCGCCTGAGTGGCCAAAGGAAGCTCAGCCACCTCATCCAGAAAAATGGTACCGCCGTTTGCCTCGTCAAAATAGCCTTTGCGCTCGTTCACAGCACCGGTAAACGCGCCCTTCTCGTGTCCGAAAAGCTCAGAGTCAACAGTTCCTTCCGGTATTGAGCCGCAGTTCACGGCAATGTACTGCTTAGACTTTCGCAGGCTGTTGGCGTGAATGATCTTTGGGATATTCTCCTTACCGGATCCACTCTCACCGGTAATCAACACAGACAAATCGGTTGATGCGACCTGAATGGCCACATCAATGGCCCGGTTCAGCTCCGGACAGTTTCCAACAATCTGGAAACGTTGTTTCATTTTTAGTACCTCATCGTTGTTCATATCCTCTTCCGCAATAGAAATCTGACAAAAATACTGATTTCCCAGATAAAATCAGCAAAATTGGCAGATATTAACAAAATTCAGTATCTTCGCATTAAAGTTCCTAATATGAAAAGAATATTTGTTTTTGGGCTGGCATTGGCAGCCGCACTGGGTATGAGAGCGCAGGAAGATAGAAGGATTCTTACTATGGAGGAGGCCACACTTGGCACCGGTCTTAAGATACAGGATATAAAGCCGGTGTGGAGCGCCGACGGCAAGTCACTTTCATTTATCTCAGACGGACAGGAGACGACTATCACCCTCTCCACCGGAAAAGCCAGGAGCATAGAGACATCGGCAAAGCCCCCCAAGGATGAGGTGAGAGACGAGGAGACCGAGGCCTGGGCTTACGTCAGGGGAAACAATATCTTTTACAAAGACAAGGATGGGAAAGAAACGACCATCACAGATTACGATAACCCGGGCATAGTATGCGGACGCACCGTAAGCCGCAATGAGTTCGGCATTGAGAAAGGCATGTTCGTATCACCGGACGGAAACAAAATGGCTTTCTACAAGAAAGATGAGAGTCGCGTCACATTGTTCCCGCTTCTTGACATCAACACCCGCACCGGCTCTCTGAGATCCATACGCTATCCTATGAACGGAATGGAATCCGAGATAATTACGCTCGGTGTTTTTGACAAGACCAGCGGAAAGACCGTGTGGATGAATGTCACAGACTTCACAGAAGAGCGTTATCTCACAAATATAACCTGGAGTCCGGACAGCCGCAGGATATATATACAGGTGCTTGACAGAGCGCAGAAAAACATGCATCTGAACTCATACGACGCTGAGACAGGAGCCTTCATCGCCACGCTCTTTACCGAGCACGACGACCGTTATGTGGAGCCGCAGCATCCGCTGGTATTTCTGGATTCAGCCCCAGGCAGTTTCATATATGCCACCAATGTGCGCGACGGATACTGGAACCTTTATATAGGCAACGAAGACGGAGGTGAGCCAAGGCGTCTTACCCGGACCGATGCAGATGTAGAGTACCTGTGCCAGCGAGGCAATTATGTGTATTACTATTCTTCTGAAGTATCTCCGGTTGAGAGGCATCTGTTCCGCATAAATCTGAAGAGTGGCAGGCAGACACGTCTGACGCGCGACGCCGGCTGGCATAAGTGCGACGTGAGCCCGGACGGCAAATGGTTCATCGACAACTGGTCATCGCTGAATACTCCTCGCGTTGTGGCATACGGCTCAACGGACGGCAAGAGGTACAACGTATTCTTCACACCGGAAGACCCCAGTGGAAAGCTGAATTACTCCAGCATTGAGATGGGTACAGTGAAAAGCGCCGACGGCAAGTACGACAATTGGTACCGGCTTATGAAGCCTCTGGATTTTGATCCGTCAAAGAAATATCCTGTAATACTGTATGTATATGGCGGTCCGCACAATCAGCTTGTCACAGACAGTTATCAGGCAAACCTGCGCCGATGGGAGATGTATATGGCGCAGCACGGATACGTGGTCTTTGTAATGGACGGCCGGGGAACTCCAAACCACGGTGAGGACTACGAGAAGGCTATCCATCGTCAGTGCGGAAAGGCGGAGATGGCCGACCAGATGAAAGGCATGGAGTGGCTGATGTCACATCCGTGGGTTGACAAGGAGCGGATTGGCGTTCACGGCTGGAGCTACGGCGGCTTTATGACGATATCACTTATGGTTAATTACCCGGATATCTTCAAGGTTGGTGTGGCAGGCGGTCCCGTAATCGACTGGAAATGGTATGAGGTAATGTACGGCGAGAGATATATGGACACTGAGCAGACTAACCCCGAGGGCTTTGCGTCAACATCATTAATTCCAAGAGCCAAAGACCTGAAAGGCAAGCTGCTTATATGCCAGGGCGCGATTGACGAGACCGTAGTCTGGGAGCACAGCCTTAGTTTTGTCGAGTCTTGCATTAAAAACGGTGTTCAGGTTGATTACTTCCCCTATCCCACCCACCTGCATAATGTGAGTGGCAAGGACAGAGTACACCTTATGACCAAGGTGACGGATTACTTTGAGGATTATCTCAAATAACAGAAACGCAGGCAATTTAGCTACAAGGTATGAAAAGGAGTACATTGATAGTCGGAGGAGGACTGGCCGGACTGACAGCTGGAATATATGCCCTCAAGTATGGATTCGACGTTACGATAATAGAGAAGAATGCCAAACCGGGAGGGTTATGCACAGGCTGGAAACGCCAGGGATACACAATAGACAACTGTCTTCATTGGATGACCGGAACATCGCCACGTAATCCATTGAATGAGATACACCGTGAGATAAGGACAATCACAGATTCCGTTCCGATGCTCCAACGCGAGATCATGCACCGCCACGACTATAAAGATGGCAGTCTCTACTTTTATAAAGATCCTGAGAAGCTTGAGAATGAGCTGCTGCGCGTAGCATCCGAGGATGCAAGGGAGATACACCGTTTTGTAAGACTGGTATGCGACTACCGCGATGGAGAGATGGTGCCAATCAAACCATTTGAGCAGATGGGCATAATTGATTACTGCCATCTACTCATCAGAATGTGGCCCGTAATCAAGCATCACCTGCGCTACTCACACACATCACTTCAGAAGTACAGCGAGAGGTTCAAATCGCCAGTCATAAGACATTTTCTCACATCCTATCTGCCAAAAGAATACTTTGCGGAGGCAATCTTCTACACATACGGAACATTTGCCTGCGGCGACGGAGATATCCCTATGGGAGGCTCGGAGGCTGCGGCACAAAGAATTCTTGACCGTTTCAAGGAGTTAGGCGGAGTATTCAAGCCGAGCCACGCGGCAAGCAGGTTCATCATTGACAAAAGCAGCCGGAAAGTGACGGGAGTTGAGCTTACAGACGGAAAAATCATGAGTGCGGATTATTATATCGCGGCCTGCGATACATCTGTCACATTCAACACGCTGCTGCCTTCTGACTATAAAGACAAGTTCTTTACGAAACGATACAATGACCCGGAAAAGTATCCCGTCTTCTCAAACTTCATCACATACCTTTCCATTCCCGCCCGCATTGTTCAGGGAGAGCCGGACATCATCACCATTGACAGCGGCGTCTTCACCAGCCTGCTTTTAAAACACTATGCCTACGAGCCGGGGTTTGCTCCGGAGGGACGCACCGTACTTCAGGTTCTACTGATCAGCAAGGATGAAGAATATGATTATTGGGAGAGGCTTTACAAGAAAGACAAGAATACGTATGACAAATGCAAGAACGCTCTGGCCAGAAAAATACAGGAAAGCATCGACCGGCATTTCAAGCTTCAGGAAGGTGAGTCTGAAATCATAGAGGTGCTTACTCCGTATAGTATGAACAGGTGGTGCGGCTCGTACAAGGGCTCCTATATGAGCTTTGTCCCCACGTCAAAGGCACCTATCGGCAATCATCTTGGGCGCATCAAGGGATTAGGCAACTTTCTGCTCGCATCGCAGTGGCAGACATCGCCAGGAGGCACGCCAAACGCAATCCAGTCTGGCAAATATGCCGCCGACAGACTTCGGAAAATGGCAGGAAAATAACGCCTTGCGTCAGAGCAATGCGCGCTGAATGCAGGTCTGGCCGGGGAATTTGAGCTCAGGCTCCTCTACCGGTGCGTTGAAAATACCATATACTGTAGATCCGGAGCCACTCATCGCCGCATACAGCGCACCCATCTCGTACATTTTATCCTTCAGTGCCCCAATTTCAGGATGAAGGGTAAAGATACTCTTCTCGAAATCATTTCCGATGGTGTCACGCCACTCGTTGACAGGAAGTCTGATAGCCTCAGACAACTCCAAAGCAGGACGTGCCGGAGTAACCAGACTATATGCCTCTTTGGTCGATACCTCAATATCCGGCTTTACCAGCAAGACAGTATAGCCTTTAAGTGACAGGCTTAATGGTTGCATCACATCCCCTATACCTGTTGCCAGAACCGGACGATTCTGAATAAAGAAAGCACAATCGGCACCAAGCCTTGCGGCATAACGCTCCATACAGGAGGCGGTCATACGCAAGCCGAAACGACGATTCAGCAACAATATCATATTGGCGCAGTCTGACGATCCGCCACCCAGGCCAGCTCCGGACGGTATATGCTTATAGAGCATAATATCAACAGGTGGAAGGTCGAAATCCTCCAGCAGCATACGGTATGCGCGCGTTACGAGATTATCCGCCGGATTGCCAGGCAGCTGATTACCTTTTATGGTGACAGAGCAGGTCGCATCCTCATAATACGTGCCCTTCTCCATAATCTTATACAATAACGGACGGGCAGTCTTAATTATCTTCTTTACGTTAATCTCAAGCGCGTCCTGCACATTTACAGGATAAAACACAGTCTCAATATCGTGGTATCCGTCAGGACGGCGCGCCACGACATTGAGTCCTATATTGATTTTCGCATTAGGAAATGCTATCATAATCTATTGTCAGTTCTCTGCATTAATAGTACGGGCTGCGATGCGGCCTGATGCCATAACCTCAGTAAGGGCATTGCCCCCAAGACGGTTTCCGCCGAAAAAGCCTCCGGTAACCTCGCCGGCAGCATACAATCCCGGTATAGGTTTTCCAGCCTCATCAAGCACGTGACGGTCCAGATCAACTTTCAATCCACCCATCGTATGATGCGTGGCTGGAGCCAGTACTTTGAATGCGAGGTTGGCATTCTCAACATCGTACGTTGACTTGTCATATCCGTCAGCGCCGCGGTTAGCCCTGCCTATTATCACAGGAGCGTGAGCCTTGCCTGGAACAGGCGCCACACCATCCATAACAGCCATATCATATTCCCGGATGGTATTCTTCACAGCCTCGGCGTCAACGTCAATTCCAAGCTCATCAAATACGCTCTGCATTGTCGCTCCGGTGCAACTTGCAGACTTGAGGCTATTCCTTGCCGAAGCGCCTCCAAAGCCGGCTATTCCACCAAAGTTGTCATTTGCCCTGAGCGGACCGAACCCGAATCCGGCAGTGAAGTACAGGAATACGCCACGGACTCCACGCCACTCAACACCGTTCTTCAGTGAGCTCAGTGCCAGGACATCGCGCTCAGAGCACTCATCAACGTAGCGTTTGCCGGTTGCCGGGCTCACGAATATGGCATTCTCTACACCGCCAAAGGCTATTGAGCCATCATTCACATTACTCAGAGGCATAAGCTGAGTCCATCCCATTCCAACTGTCGCGGCACCTACCGCTGTGGCCATATCAATTCCATCGCCACGCAGCGAGGAGCGGTTTGTAGTACCAATTGTAGGTGAGAGATACATACGAGACCAGTATCTGTTCGTTTTCAGTACCTTTTGGATATTGGCCGCATAACCGCCGGAGGCGATCAGCACACCCTTCCTGGCGTGAGCGGTAACCTCAGTACCATCTTCCATTACAGCTTTCACGCCTGTAACACGGCCATTCTCAGATATCAGCTCCTTCGCAGTGGTAGAGCACATAATGCGGTTTGACGGATCGCCATTATTAATTGCCGCAATGTGTGGAGCAAAATATGATCCCCAGTTGCCAGGATAATACTCCTCTACTCCATCACCATCGGTATCAGCCCTGCATCCGGTCATGGAATTTCCCCGATACCACAATGCGCCTATCAGAGTGGACTGACTGTCAGTGAAGCCAACGCCCATACTCATCAGCCACGGTTTCAACTGCTCTCCCTCCTCCACGAACTGCTTGATCAACTCATATTCGCCGTGTATCCATTGCGATTTATCAGTACTCTGACGCAGACCGCCATAATACGTCTGGAAGATATGCAGATTTGTTGTTGAGAACAATGTCAGTTGTGTCTCAGAAACACCCTTTGCCAGCTTTGGCTCAGCATATTTGAGGTAAGCGGCAATCTCCTTCTTCAAATCCTGAAGTACTGGCAGGAACTCCTGATGGACTCCGTGTCTGGACTGCTCCCTGATATCGCCGGCCACAAACTCATTAGTCTTGTAATACTCCGCATCAAACGGCTCCTCACTCCATCCGGCAATAATCTTAAGGTCATTGATACAACCAACTGTAGAGCGGACTTTATTATGAGTCTTTCCATCAAATCCCTTTGCCGAGGTAGCCTCAGGATTATTGATGTCCCATACAAGGCTGTGGTCAATGCTTTGATAGACGCCGCCGGCTACAAGAGTATTGCCACCCAACTCGGCATTCTTCTCAATGACAAGAACAGAATTGCCCTCCTGCACTGCCTGAGTCGCGGCACACATACCTGCGCCACCGCCGCCTACTATAACGACATCCCAGGTACCTTCTATGGGCTTACCGGCAACAACCTCCCTGGTACGCAATATGAACGCATCACGGTTTGTCACGCCAGCCTGCTCGGCGGCATCCAGCACAGCGGCCTTCAATGCGTGAGTAGTATAAGTAGCGCCGGTCACGGCGTCCACTCCAAGACCATCGGCGTCAATTATTCTCTTCGCGACTACAGGCAATGCCGACTCACCAATATGCGCGGTCTCACGCTGACGTATTACCTTTATGTCGGTAACAGCATCGGCCGAGAAGGTAACCTGCGCCTGGACATCACCGCCATAACCTTTCCCGCTACCGGTATAGGTACCCGGAGTAAATGACACTGGCGCGTCAGACCTCACAACTGGCCTCTCGCCACGGGCCTGAGCCAAAGCGGCCTCAACACCCATCTTTATAGCATCCGATGTGTAAGTAGCTCCTGTAACGCCATCAACATCTGTTGACTGAGCCGATACTATGCTATCAGGCAGAATGTCGTAAGGAGTCTGAAACTGGCTGTACGTGGTGCCATCATCCTCCACCTCAACCTTTGCGATACGGTTTTTCTTGACTGTTACCGTAACATCGGCTGTACCATTGAAGTTCAGCCCAATGGCAGAAAATTTGCCATTTGAGATTGTCTCTCCGTCAGACGATGCGGTTTCAGCGCATCCAGCCATAATCATTGCCATCACAGGCAATATAAAGATGAGTTTCTTCATATTACAAGTATATTCTATTCAAGATCAAATTCCAAGTGCGCGCGCAATGCCCTGATCCACGCCACTGAAGCCCATAAAGGCCAATGCCAGAAGACCGGCGGTGATAAGGGCGATTGACATTCCCTGCATTCCTTTTGGAATCCTTACCATTGCAAGCTGCTCACGTATGCCTGCAAAGATTATCAGAGCCAAAGCGAAGCCCAATGCGGTTGAGAACGCATAGAGCACTCCCACCAGCAACGAAGGCTCAAGTCCCTGAGCATTATACGTGCCATTGGCAACAAGGATTGACACGCCAAGAATACAGCAGTTTGTTGTAATCAACGGCAGGAAGATACCTAATGCCTGATACAACGACGGGGATATCTTCTTCAGTACAGTCTCCAGCATCTGTACAAGTCCGGCAATGACAAGAATGAAGAGTATCGTCTGCAGGTACCCCAGGCCTAACGGGTTAAGCACCCAAGTCTGAAGAGCGTAGGTCACGATAACAGCAATTGTCAATACGAATGTCACCGCTATGCCCATACCAGCCGCAGTACTGGTTTTCTTGGATACGCCAAGGAACGGACAGATTCCGAGGAACTGCGACAGAACTATGTTGTTGACGAAAATCGCCGATATGAAAATCAGAAAAAATTCCATAGCTTAATTTGCTTTTCTGTTCTTGACTGAATTTACTATCGCAATAAGCAGACCCAGGGTAATGAACGCGCCAGGGGCCAGGACAAATACCAGCATATTGGTCGATGCCGGAAGAATCTGCATTCCGAAGAATGTTCCCTTGCCGAGCAGCTCGCGGATAAGGCCTAATAGCGTAAGCGCTATCGTAAAGCCAAGACCTATTCCAATGCCGTCGCAGAGAGACGCCAGCACGTTGTTCTTGGCGGCAAACGCCTCTGCCCTGCCTAGAATGATGCAGTTGACTACAATCAGAGGGATAAAAATACCCAGTGTCTTGTACAGATCCGGCACATACGCCTGCATCAGCATCTGCAGCACAGTCACGAATGACGCGATGACAACTATATAGCAAGGTATTCTGACACCATCAGGTATCAGATTCTTAAGAAGTGATATGAACACATTAGAGCAGATGAGCACGAACATTGTAGCTACGCCCATACCCATACCGTTAGCGGCCGAAGATGTGGTAGCCAGTGTAGGACACATACCCAGAAGGAGAACGAATGTAGGATTCTCCCTCACTATTCCGTTTAATATAGTCTTGAAGTAATTCATTTCCTATTCTTTTTTTTGACCTGAGTAGATGCGCCGCTCACCGCATCGGCAGCGGAATATCCATAAAGAGCCTTATATGCGGCGTTTACAGCGCGCAGGAAAGCCTTCGATGTAATGGTAGAGGCTGTAATCGCATCCACCTCACCTCCGTCTTTGCTTACTGTCATCATATTATCACCTGGGTTCATACCAATAATATTGTGATTCCCGGCCTCAGCAGGCGCGCCGAAGATGACTGATGTCACGGCAGACTGCTCAGCCACCTCGCCAGATGCCTGACGGAACCATTCATCGGCCTGTGCTCCCAATCCGGGAGTCTCAGAATGCTCCAGCACCTGATAGCCTAAGATCTCACCCTCGGGTGCGAATCCCACCATAACTTTAAGATTGCCGCCAAATCCGTTGGGATCTGTTGACTCAACCGCTGTACCAAGAATGTTACCGCTTGCGTCAGTAACTCTATGGAAGACGAAACCGTTCTTTTCCTGAGCCGGCGCCACTGTAAACTCAATGTCACGGTCACCGAGAATAACGCTCTTTACTCCGTCCGATACGGTTTTCTCACTGATTCTCGCAATAGGCTCACTGGTAACACTGTTTACCAGAGCAAGCAGCCCTGCCGACACGATAGAGATGATTGTCAGCACGAGTGCCATATTCAGAATTGTAGATTCCAGCTTTTTCATTTTGCAACCTCCCCGAAACGTTTTGGCTTGCACCAGTTATTGATAAGAGGAACTATCGCATTCATTATCAGAATGGCGAATGACATACCCTCTGGATATGATCCGAAATACCTGATTACCACTGTCAGGAATCCAATTCCGATACCGAACCACACCATACCTTTATGAGTCATTGGCGATGTGACATAATCAGTAGCCATAAAGCAGGCACCGAGCATCAGACCGCCGGAGCAGAGATGATACAGAGGATTCATATAGAGCTCCGGATTTACCAGGTGCATTACACCAGTGAGAACCGCTACTGTGGCAAGAATAGACACTGGGATATGCCAGGTAATCACCTTACGCCACAGAAGTATGGCAAAACCAATGAGCAATGCCAGCGCGCTGACCTCGCCAATACATCCGGCGGTGTTTCCTATAAACAGGTTCCATACAGACGGCAACTGCTCCATAGCCGCGCTGTTGCCACCGGCTATCTGCCCCATCAGGTTAAGAGGAGTAGCGCAGGTGGTGGCATCTGTATATGCCAGAAGCTGATGGGGCTCTGGCCACGATGTCATCTTGGTAGGGAACGATATGAGCATAAACACACGACCAACCAGAGCCGGGTTGAACGGATTGTTTCCAAGTCCGCCAAAAACCATCTTGCCTATACCTATCGCCACCAGAGAGCCGATAATAATAGTATAAAGAGGTATATTGGACGGCAGGTTGAACGCCAGCAGTATGCCGGTAATAATGGCAGAGCCGTCACCAAGCGTTGAGCGGTCACGTTTCAGAATATACTTGGTGATGCTCCACTCAAAGAAAAGGCAGGCGCCCACCGATGTCAGCGTGACTATCAGGGCACCTATGCCAAACACAATGAAAGACACAATCATAGCCGGCAGCAAGGCCGCGATGACCGTATGCATATTCCTCTCCACAGTATCACCTCTGTGAAGGTGTGGTGATGTTGATAATATCAGTTTCTGTGCCATAGCAATCATTTCTTAGCGTTACGTGAGCGGATTATGCCGCCCACTGTGGTTTTTGTAAGACGTACCCAGTCAAGAAGAGGCCTGCGCGACGGACAGGTTGACTGACAGCATCCGCACTCAATACAGATCATTATATCCTCCTTTTCAGCACTCTCCCAATCTGACTGCTCTCCCAAAGTAGCCAGCTTGTAAGGCTCCAGTCCCATAGGACACGCGCTCACGCACTTGGCGCAACGTATGCAGGGACGTTCCTCGGCGCGCTCAGCATCCTCGCGAGACAGCATCAGCACGCCAGACGTACCTTTCACTACAGGTACATCGGCGCTCATCAGCGGACGTCCCATCATAGGGCCGCCACTAATCAGCTTGCCCGTATCCTCAGGCATTCCGCCAGCATATTCTATTAGCTGTGAGATAGGAGTACCCATACGCACCAGCAGGTTGCACGGTTTCTTCACGCTCTTGCCGGTTACAGTGACATTGCGCTCAATCAGAGGCTTGTTCTTCTGAACAGCCTCATAGATGGCATATACGGTGCCTACGTTCTGCACGATAGCGCCTACATTTGCGGGAATGGCAGGAGGCGCGGGAACCTGACGGCCTACTACGGCATCAATAAGCTGTTTCTCACCGCCCTGCGGATACTTCATCTGGAGCGGAACAATCTCAACACCCTTGTATTCACCGGCTTTGCCTGTAAGCAGCTCTATGGCATCTCTCTTATTGTTCTCTATTCCTATGTAGCCCTTATCTATGCCAAGAGCCCTCATAATAATGGTGACGCCTATCAACACCTCATCGGGATGCTCAAGCATAAGCCTGTGGTCGGCGGTGAGGAATGGCTCACACTCCACGCCGTTCACAATCAGGCAGTCTATCTTACAATCCTTTGGCGGCATCATCTTGACGTGAGTAGGGAAACAGGCACCACCCATTCCTACAATTCCGGCATTCTTTATCTTGTCTATTATTTCCTGTGGAGTAAGAGCGCACTCCCTGACAATCTGCTCAGAACGGTCAATTGACTCCTCCCACTCATCGCCATCCACATCAATGAAGATCGCAGGCTTGCGATAACCGCTGGCGTCAACCACGTTGTCAATCTTATTCACTTTTCCCGATACAGAGGAGTGTATGTTCGCCGATACGAAACCTCCTGCATTCGCTATCAAAGTACCTACCTTGACCACATCGCCTCTCTGTACGCAGGCCACGGCGGGCGCGCCTATATGTTGCGAGAGCGGGAAGACCGCCTGCTTAGGCAGTTCAGCTATCTCTGTCTTGCTGGAGCGCGTAAGCTTATTGTCATCAGGATGCACGCCTCCTATTTTGAATGTTTTCAGCATAGTCACTTTGGTTTTATGCGTTAGCAGATTCAACAGTAGTCTGTCCAGGTGCCGCAGGAGCCTCTGCGACCGGCTTAGGAGCCGGGAAGTTCACAGCCTTGATGGTATGCTGCGGACACTCCTCCACGCACTTCTTACACAGACGACATTTCTCAAAATCAATGTACGCAAGGTTGTTCTCCAGTGTGATAGCCTCAAACTGACAGGCCTTCACACATTTGCCGCAACCAATGCAGGCAACCGCGCAAGCCTTCTTTGCCACAGGACCTTTGTCCTTGTTCACGCAGCACACATAAACCCTGCGGTCTTTCTTATTCTTGTTGCGAAGCTCAATGATATGCCTGGGGCAGGCACTCGCACACGCTCCGCAGGCGGTACATTTGTCCTGATCAACCTCTGGAAGGCCTGTCTCCGGGTTCATACGGATAGCATCAAAACGACAAGCGTCAACGCAGTCTCCGCAACCCAGGCATCCGTAGAAGCAACCTGTCTCGCCTCCACAGACCATATTGGCTATCGAGCAGCGCCGGACGCCTCCGTACTCATTCACGCGCGGACGATTCTCGCAACTGCCGTCGCAACGTACCACGGCAACCTTTGGAACAGTTGCCTCAACCTCGCCGCCCATTATGGCGGCAATCTTCTCCATCACCTCCGGCTTAGACGCAGAGCAGCTCATACCTTTCAAGGAACCTTGCTTCACGCAAGCCTCGGCAAAGGCAGAGCAGCCAGGGAAGCCGCATCCTCCGCAGTTTGCCCCGGGAAGCAACGCCTCAATCTGGCCTACACGCGGATCGGTCTTGACGGCGAACTTCTTGGAAATCAGGAAGAGCACCACGCCTATGACCAGTCCGGCAACGCCCAGGACAATCACTGCTGTTAAAATTGAATTTGACATAATGTTTAACTTTGGCTGTTGGCCGTTAGCTGTTGGCTAGTGGCTGCTGGCTCACAGCTGTTATTTTAAATTGAAATTTATGCGTTAGTTTTTGACGACAGAGCAGCAATACCAGGTAATACGGAATCAGTATTGTCAAGGCTGATATGGCGGCAATACCATCTGTCACACCAAGCGACTTGCATACAATCACAACAGCAAGAAGAAGTACCAGAGGCAAGCCAAAAGCCAGAAGCACGGCCTTCATCCCCTGCTCCATTGATCCTACAACGCAGACCTGCTGGCCTATGCTTAATTCCGAGGTGTCCGCATCCGTCACCTCTATTACCTTCTCCCTAGCCTCAGACACCTTGCACAACGACTTGGCCTGACACCCGCTGCAGGCAGAAGATTGCACGATTCTGACATAGACAGTGCTGCCGTCTATGGAATCCACGAAACCATCGTGCCGTATGTCATCCGTGCCTCGCGCCACCCTGTCACTTGTCTTAAAACGGGAACATTCCGAAACCGCCGAAACCGCCGAAGCCTGCGGGTTTCTCCTTGAGAATCTCCTCCTTGAGCCACTGCTCCAACTCGGCCGTCCACTGAGGTTTGTACTGGAACCTGTCACCGATGCCCCATCCGTGTCCGCCTACCGGATAAATGTGCATAGTAGCAGACACATTATTGGCTACAAGTGCCTGATAATAGCGGATGCTGTTCTCAACCGGCACCAGCCTGTCATCAGAGCTGTGAAGAATGAATGCCGCAGGTGTGTCTTTGGTAACCTGCTTCTCATTGCTGAACAGAATCTCATCCTCCTCCGACGCATTCTCACCAAGCAGAAGATCGTGAGAGCTGATGTGAGTGAAAGACTTGTCCATCGTTATGACCGGATAGAAAAGAATCTGGAAATCAGGGCGTGTCTCCTCTGTGTAATGAGTGGCTGCGGTAGATGCCAGATGGCCTCCGGCCGAGCAACCCTGAACACCAAGCTTTTTCATACCAAGCTCCCCGGCCATACCGCGAAGGATCCGGATTGACTCGTGAACATCGCTCAACGGAATCTCCTTATGCGCGTTCGGCAATCTGTACTCCAACACAGCATATGTGACCCCTATTGAATTGTAGAAAGAATAGAAATCGTGTGCCTCGTGCGATTTTGACAACATGGCATAGCCACCACCCGGAAGTCCCAGAACAACCAGGCCGTTTGGCTCGGCAGCCTTGTAGATGGTAAGTATTGGCTCAAAGCCCTCATCACGGGCACCGGGGCCACTTGAGTTCGGGGCTCCGTCCGGCCAGATTTTCATAACTGTCTTGTTGTCCTGTGCCATCACATTCAATGACAGCATCAATACTGCGGCGGCCGCAGCTAATCTGAAAGCAAACCTCTTCATATTTGTTTTTATATAAAAATTATCCACCGGAGCGACCGGCGCCTAGCACCGGTTGTAATTCGTAAAGTTACTATATTATTCAGTTCGGTAAGCAAAACCGCACATATTTTTGTATAGACAACTCATATTTTTAAATAAATAATCAAAAGTGAGTAGTTCTACACAAAAAAAGTGTTATCTTTGCGCCGCCTTAACGGGTTTAAGGCACAATTCAAATCATTAATCAATTAAAAAGAGAAACTATGGCAACAAAAATCAGATTGCAGAGAAGAGGCCACAAAGGCTATGCATTCTATTCAATCGTAATTGCCGACTCAAGAGCTCCACGTGATGGAAAGTTTATTGAGAAGATTGGTACTTACAATCCTAACACCAATCCTGCTACAGTAGATTTGAATTTCGAGAGAGCTTTGTACTGGGTCAACTGTGGCGCACAGCCAACAGACACGGCACGTAACATCCTTTCCGGCGAGGGCGTCTATCTGATGAAGCACCTCCAGGGTGGTGTTAAGAAGGGAGCTTTCGACGAGGCAGCCGCACAGGCTAAGTTCGATGCCTGGAAGCAGGCTAAGGAGAGCAGCAAGAAGGCTATCACAGTTAAGGCCGAGCAGGCTAAGCGTGAGCTTGGCAAGGCAAGACTTGAGGCTGAGAAGAAGGTCAACGAGGCTATCGCAGAGAAGGTTGCAAAGAAGAAGGCTGAGGCTCTGGCAGCAGCTGAGGCAGCCGCAGCAGAGGCTGCAGCACAGGAGGCCGCTCAGGCAGCACCTGCAGAGGAGGCTCCGGCAGCTGATGCACCGGCAGAGGCATAACAACCTGCTTGCTCACATTACAAGACAGGCGGACCGAAAGATCCGCCTGTTTTTTATACCTTATTAATTTTACCATCATTTAGCAATAAAGAGTTTCTGGTTTCCCAGCAACACTCCACCACGTGACAACGTAACATTATAGACTCCTTTCGGAAGTTGCGACGCGTTTATCAATGCCGAAGTCTGACCGGAGGAAATATGAGCATTCGCTACAGTCTGGCCAGACGTGCCGGATATCACGACATCGCTGTCAGCCATTCCCTCATCAACATTAACCGTCACCACTCCATTCTCAACGGTGGCGAAGCAATCACCACGACGGACAGTACTTATGGCACGCACGGCACTCGCCGACTGGTCATAGGCATACAGTGTCTGATACTCAGACTTGCCACCTTCCTCATCAGCCACATCCTCAACGACCAGCAGATAAACGTTACCGGCCACTCTAAGCACACTCTCCAGATACATGCTCTCAGCATTATGCTCATTTCTGACTACAGCCGCCACATCACCATCCTCGGTTACAATCTTGAATCCGGCGCATTTTGGGAAAGAGCACCCTACCCTGCTCAATACTCTCCTCACGCCATCACTGTATGAGTCTGTCTCGGGACGGTAGCTCTTGTCATATTCCACCATCGGCAGCACGTACTCCCATTTGTCGTCTGTACCAAAAAGCGTCTGTGACACATAGAGGCCACCAACGGCTGGAAGAGCGTTGCTGTCATAATCCATAATCATCACAGGCTCAACGCCACAGTAATCATACGCCTCTGATTGCCATCCGGTAGCAGTCCAAGTGATGTTTTCCGTATCATACACAAACTCGTAAGGTTGTATGTAGTCCCAAAGCTTACCGTCTATCACACACCAGTAATGATACGGGTACTCTGTTCCGTACAGCTCATAGTTCCAGAAATTCCAGCCATCACCGTAATTACACACACTCATTCTGCCGGCCACATCATAATAACCCACATAATTACCTATCTTGCCTCCATATATACTCTGCACCAGTACAGCCAGACTGTCTGGCGTAGGTATCGCTGAAATATCTATCGTGTCGGGCATCCAAACCTCACCGTATCCCGGTCTCAGATAAGGCTCACCGGCCTCTACCCTTTCGGGCTTGAGCGTGTCCGACTCCTCAATCCAATAAGACGTCACCAGCTGCTCCAACTGAACATTGATGCTCTTTTCTACGTTCAAGCCGTCATCAAGCAATGACAGTACCGACACAGCCTCTTTGTTCTCAATGACACCCATCACAGGCTTGCCTGCGGAGGTAACGTTAGACGGCACTACAAATATGTCGCCATCACTTACCATTAAAGACTGTGCCCCAAGACCGCCCGCCGTCATCAGCAGCGCAAGCGACAAAAAAGATGCTTTACCTCTCATAATTTTAATGTTTTAAAAAACCAACGTCCCAAAAGTAGTACATATTTCTCATAAATATATCATCCTTTGAAAGTTCAAGAAAAATTGTTTCTATTTCCATATTTGACTAATTTCGCATGAATGAATGTAATATTCACCGCAGAACTCTGAGACAATGATATACTTCGGACTATTGATGATTCTGATAGCGGGCCTGGGCAATCCGGTGCAGACAGCCGTAAACTCACGGTTGCGCACTTACACCGTATCGCCACTCATCGCTTCCGCCATATCATTTATAGTTGGTACAATCATACTGCTTGTGCTTACCCTCGCCACCAGACGGACCATCCTGATATCAGGCCAGGTTGCCGCAAGCCTGCCCTGGTGGGCCTGGATGGGTGGCGTAATGGGAGTGATAGGGCTTACCGGCAACATACTGCTGTTCCCAAAACTGGGCAGCATACGTACAGTGCTTTTGCCGGTAATCGGCCAGATTATAATGAGTATGCTGATTGACTGGCTCGGACTGTTCGGCGCCACCCCAGTACCTGTCAGCGTGAGCAAGATATCAGGCCTTGCTCTGGTATTCATAGGACTGGCCATCTATTCAAGAAGCAGGAAAGACACCAATGGCAGCAAAGGTAATCTGCTATGGTGCCTGCTCGCGGTACTTATGGGAACGGTGTTCGCCATTCAGCCGGCAATGAACGCCACCCTGGCTGCAGGAATATCATCGGCCATACACGCGGCATTCATATCGTTCAGCACATCAATGCTCATACTATTCGCCATTATTGCCATTATTCCACAACACCGTAGTCTGGTAAGAGGCGCATTCAAAGTGAGAGGCCCGTGGTGGGCCTGGACCGGCGGGCTGTTCGGCGCAAACTATGTGACAATGTTCGCCTGGTTCACGCCAGTGCTTGGATTAGGACTTGTATCATTGACTGGTATTTTCGGTATGCTCACAATGAGTACCATAATAGACAACCTGGGCTGGCTGGGCGCCACCAAATCAAAGATAAACAGCGGTCAACTGACTGGCCTGCTCATTGTACTGGCCGGAATCGTAATAATCAAGCAGTTTTAATCTCATCTCTCTATACACCTAGACTCTCTCTGACCATCCTTACACTTGCCTCGTACTCGCTGTCGGAATGCAGGTGCTCAATAATCATCGGCATACTCTCATCCTGAGCGGAGGCAAGGCTGATGTAGCGTCGCAGGTCAAGTGAGCCCTCGCCACAGGCGCACTCCTCCAGTTGGAAAGTGTATTCCTCCCTGAGGCGGATATCCTTCAGATGACAGCTGCAGATACGGCCATCAAGTTTGCTGAAACACTCATCAAGGAAACGGTCATTGAAGAAATACCTGTCTGGCGATGTAATCATATTGACCACATCCAGATGCGCGCCGAATTGCGGCCGGTCAACATCATCCATAAGACGGAGATACTCGTCGGGACCGCTTGGAATCATCCAGGGCATTGACTCAATGCTGAACATTGTATGCTCCGGACGGGCAGTATCTATTATCTGACGGATCATCTGAACAGCCATTTCCCACAGTTCCTTGCTGAAGTTGCCACGGTAGCCTCCGTCCCAGCGCGGGCCGTATGGAGTACCCACCACATTCACACAACAGCGTGCGCCAATCCTATCGGCCATACGAAGCTGACCGATGGCATACTCTATCCAGTGCGCCCGCTCCTGCAGGTCGGCGGCAAGGGTATTGCGCCACACGCCCACCTCGGCTATCACCAGTCCGGCCTGATCGGCGGCACGCTTATAAGCCATGACCGTATCCTCACCGGCCAGATAATCCACGGGAAACACTACCGCACCAAGTCCGAGCGACTTGTGTCTTGCGGCCCAATCCTCAGGCCCTTTATGCTCCAACGATGAAGAGACTCCTAATAGCATATATCCTTAATCGTTTTGATGTCTTGACTCAACAATACCGTTTATCTCTGTCATTCTGGCATCACTCAACTCATACCTGCTTATGACGAACGATGCCAACAGCATCAGTACAGCCGGTATGAGCGTAACGAGCCACAATATACCCTGAAGTGCGGTATGTGTCTGCGCCGGTGAGTTTGCATCAAAACCGGCCCAGTCAAGCACCAGACCTGGCACGGCCCCACCAAGAGCCATTCCCGCCTTCATAAATATACATATCAGCGCTGTGACAATGGCAGCTACACGGCGGCCGGTAAGATACTCGCCGAACGTCACCACCTCAGGCACAAGAGCCCACATATAGCCGGTAGCAACCAGAATGCCGGTACTCTTGATGAACTGAGCCACGCACAAAAGAAAGAAATTGCACTTCAGCGCCGGAATGAAGACGGTGAGATACATCATAGCCATTCCCAATATGGATACGCCTATGAAGATATTGAACAGCCCCTTCTTGCCGGTCTTGCGTTTCATAGCCGGCACCAGAGGAATGAATATGAACGCGGGTATCGTGCCAAGCCACATAAACACCGATGTCCTTAAAGGATTTGCTTCTGCCACGTATGTCAGGAAATAGGAATCCGCCGCATTGCTGATGCTCATAGTGGCGAAGGTGATGATGAAAAACAGCGACAACACCCTGAGGGGCTTGTTTCCTGTAAGCTCCTTCCACAAATCAATCAGCTGAACGCCCGCCGACTGACTGGCGTTCATCACTATCTTCTCGCGCGTCTGTGAGAAGCAGAAGAAGAGCAGCAAGAGGCCCGCCACGGCGAAGATGCTCATTGTAATCAGCCAGGCGGACGATGACTCCGGCGTGTTATACACTGCCTCCTTCTTACCCGTATCTGCATTAAGCATCTTTGGCGCGAAGATGGCTATGATAAGCGGTAGTGTCTTAATAAGGAGCCCTGCGAAATTGGCGAAGAGCATACGCACGCTGGTAAGGATGGTAAGCTCGTTCACATCGCGCGTGAGTGAGTCGCCCAGGGCGCCATACGGCACGCTTGTCAGTGTGAAGCACATACTGAGCGCTATATACGTTATATACGCATATAGCAGCGAGGAGTTGAATCCGTTCCAGAAACAAAGTATTGCAGCACCGGCCAGCGGTATTCCGCCAAAGACCAGCCAGGAGCGGTACTTGCCCCATCGCGGATACGAATGGTCAACGAAAGTGCCTACGAAAGGATCCCACAGCACATCAATGATACGCACAATCAGGAACATCAAAGCAGCCACACCCGGCTGCAACCCATACACATTGGTGTAGTAGAAAAGCAGCCAGATGCTCACAGTCTGATATATCAGGTTCTGGGCAAGCTCGCCCGAGCAATACCCTACCCGCTCACGCCAGGTCAGTTTAATAGCCCTGTCCATAGTTATTTGTCAGGCGGAAGGTTTGAGAATACAGGCGATGCCACTGCGGCAGGCTTCTCGCCCGAAGGATAGCCGAATACGGTAAAATCAATAATACCCCTTGGGGCATTCTCCGGCCATCCGGTAATGGTCAGCTTTACAAAACGGCACTCCACAGGATCAAACTCATCGAAAGTAGTGTTCCTTGCCACAGTATTTCCTGTACGGTCAAGAACGGTAGTGAAGCTCTGGCCATCCATTGATACCTCAAGCTTGTACTTATACACCTGAGCCGATGTGCCACCGCCAAAGCCTCTTGACATTCTTTGCGAGATACCTCCGAACAACACCCGCATGGAGCTTACCGTAAACAGCTGCACCACATCAAAGCGTGTGGCAGGCGAGAGCTCGATAAGCAACGACGGCTCCTTGTCATCCTCCGCCGGCATCCATACCGTCCCGCTGAAATCATCCACGGCATAAGAGCCATAGAACCCGGGCTGCTCCGAAGAGACCTTTGAGAGAGCGTTCATCGCACGCACTTTATTGATAGTCACAGGCACGTTCCTTGCAGCATCCGATGCGGAAGCGGCCAACGGCGCAGGCTGCGGACTATCAGTGACAGTGACAGACATATTGCCCTTCTTGTCGAACATCACACGGTCCATTCCTATTCTGCGGCCTCCGGGCGGATTGGAAAGAACTATTGTATAGAACTGCCATAGGTTGTTGTCCGGTCCCTTCACTATTGAGCCGTGAGCGGTTCCTGTAACCAGCCCCTCTGTCTTGCGCAGAAGTGGATTGTTCCCTGCATAACGATACGGGCCAAGCGGAGATTTGGCTGTATAATAGCCCTCGGCATACGTCTTCCACTGAGTGCCCGATGCCGAATACTCCAGATAGTACGTGCCATTTCGCTTAATAACCCAAGGCCCCTCAATCCAGGCCACACCCGGATACTCATTCATCTCGCCGTAGCGTTCCCAGATGTGCTCCGGATTGAAGCCGAACAGATGCACCGGCTTGCCTGCGAACTCATTCATCTTATTGGGGTTCAGCCTCACGCCGAAGATGCCGCTTATGCCACGTCCGGGCCAGAACAAGTAAGGCTGATTGTCGTCATCAACAAAGATGTGCGTATCAAACGCGCCATTCCACCCTTCCGATATCTCACCGGTATTGCTCCACTCGCCCACAAGCTCATACGGGCCGAGCGGGTCATCGGCCACATATAGCGGACTGTCATTGCCCGACATATAGAAACGGCCGTTGAACTTGGCCACATCGGGAGCCACCGGTATGCGTGCTACGTGCCGCACGGGTCTGTATTCCCAGTTCAGCATATCCTCCGACACCCAGGCTCCTCCGCCCGTGCAGAACATATAATAAGTACCATCCTCACAAATAACGGACACATCGCCCGACGCATTCGCACCCGGGCCAATCTCCATAGGAAGAGGATTGCAATACTGTTTGGAAAGACTCTGCGCCTGCGCAGATACCGTCAGCAGCCCACCAACGGCCAGAAAAGTCAGTAATTGTCTCATTCCGGTAAGTTTTATGTTTCAAATATACTAAGAACCTCCGTTTATCTATTCACCAAATCTCTCAATCAGATTTGCTTTGCCCTTGGTGAATTCATCTGAGGTTATCCTTCCCTCAGCAGCAAGTTCATTGAGTCTTCTCAGTTGATAGATTAAATTGGAATTGGATGAGACGTCATACTTGCGCTGTTCCTTCTTGTCATATCCCAATATGTCAGTCAGCTTGGATTTTACCTTTGAGAATTCGTCATCAGTTAAAGCATTCCTTTCATAAAGGTCTCTGAGTTTTGAAAGGTGAACGACGATAACTGAATCGGTGTGTGTCAAATGTATACAGCTCCTGATAGTCGTTGCCCAATATGTCTGCCAGCATGGAATCGGCCCTTGCATATTCGTCGGCAGCAAAATCATACCAGCCATAAGGCATTCTTTGTTTTTTTCAGAATATTTTGGATAAACGCTTGTTCGTCAAACTCTTCATTTTGAAATGCCTTATTCAAAGATTTGAACGAACAGCCGGCGAGAAAAGATACTGTCAGGAAACAGAATAGCGCTTTGGGAGTAATTATACAATTTCTCATATATTTAGGAAAAAAATCATTCTCAAAAAACAAAATTAACATTAATCACTACAATATTGACGAAGAAATCATAAAAATGTTGCTGATAATTATCACTCGTTCTTTGTGTCATGGCTTGAAACAAGCATATTAATTTGTCCATCAAAAAAATACTTGAAACAAATGAACTATTTTTGATTTGGAGTGTATACATATATGAAGCTTCAGTTCAACATTAAATTCCAATTAAAAACGAAGTGAAAAGATGAATAAGTTATTAGTTCCAATACTCGTCATGCTGTTGTCAGTTCCCAATGCAGCTCACTCCCAGACCGAAAAACCGGAACGGATAGTCTCGTATATCAAGACCGAGCATGACTCAAAGTGGTATGCACATCAGGCCGACCTATGGGAAAAGGAGGTGAGACACAATTCTGAAAATGATGACGCCTGGATATTCTGGTTTGCCGCAACCCGCTATAAACTGATATTCCAGGCATCGGAACAGGACAATGCAAATAATGAATTTGATGAAACTCCCCTTAAAGATATTGCATACAGGCTTCACAGAAAACGCCCAAATAGTTTTGCACGCTATTATATTGACAATGAATGTCGTCAGAAACTGAGTGATTGTGATGGTCTGGAGGATCACATGCTTGATGCCATCAGGATGCGTCCGGACTTTGAGGAACTGTACCCGATGTATGTGATATATCTTTGGCAAACCGGACATGAAGACATGATGAAAGACATCCTGAAACGCTGGTACAATACTGGCGAGTATTCATACGTGATTCTGTCTTATGCTTACAATTCTTTAGCCGGAATGGAAAAGAACGGTATTCTCTTTACTTACGGGGACGTTCCGACTTTTTCCAGCCTTCTTGTCCAATATGGAAAAGACATGTTCAAAGACATACTGATTATAAACAAAACTTTGCTAATTATTCCGGAATACATGAAGTCAATATGCGGAAAACTTGGAATAAGCCCAATTGAAGGACCAGCAGACAGAAGCAGTGATGGAATGAGGAAATGGGAGGCCGATCTGATTACAACGATTTCAGAGAAAACCGGCAGGCCGCTTTATATCTCAAGTTTGGATAATCATCCGATACTTGAAGACCAGATGTATTCTGAAGGTCTTGTAATACGCTACAGTCCAAAAAAATATGACAATCTGGCGGTCAAACGGAGAAACTTTGAATCAGTCTATCGGACGGATTATCTTTATGAAACATTTGTTCCGGAAACGTATGACGCATCGGCCTATAAACTTAATTTGAACTACATACCAAGTTTCAAATCACTGCTTAAGTTCTACAAGGCTGAAGGCATGAAGAAGGAATACGATGAACTGCACGGACTGATGATAAACATTGTCAACAAGTGCAAGGGATTGGTGGATGATGAAATGCTCAAATTCTATTATGAAGAGATTGAGCGCTGAAATATTCCGCGGACTTTACCTTGAGCACGGACCACGTGCCCAAGGTTTCTTCCTGAGGATGACAGGTTATGATCTTGAGCTGGCACGTGATCTGACGCAGGATCTCTTTATGCGTCTATGGGCAAAACGTGACAGTTACGATACCAGTCAGCCGTTCAGAACGTGGATGTTCGCCATTGCATACAATTTGCTGAAGAACGAATACCGTCACAAAACTGTGGTAATGGAATATGCTGAAAGTCTTGATGATACTGAACCGGTAATTGAGTCCGATGCCATTGAACTACAGGAGCTTGAACAACTGATTCAAAATGCGGTACAGCGGCTGCCCCATCAGCAGAAGGTGGTGTTCATGCTTCGATATGAAGAGGAACTTCCCATTTCTGAAATTGCAAAAATATGCGACATCCCGGAAGGGACAGTCAAGTCGCGGTTGTTCACTGCTCTGACAGCCGTACGCAATTATTGTAAAACAAATGAATAATAATATGGACAAACTTGAAGAACTTGAGAAAGACAGTCGTGAACTGCTTTCTTCTTTGAAAACAAAAGCCGATACGCAGGACCTGGAAATGTCCTTGCCTGTGCTTGACATTGAAGACAACCAGCCAGGAATTATGAGACACAAAATCCCGTTGTGGGTGGCCGTTGCGGCAATGGTGGCCGGAATTGCCATCGGTTTCATATTGCCAGGCCATGAGACTAATGGAACAGACTGCCAAAGTGCATTCAACTATGCGGACACTTGCTGTAGCATTGCCCAGAACGATGTCAATCTTTCATTGCTCATAACATCGCTCTGATAACATTTATTTTCTTTTCACAATAACAAGTAACACTTGAATCAAACATTAAATAGAGAATTATTATGATGGAGATAGAAAAGACATTGAAACGGCGCATGCTGTAATCTTTCAGCCATTCCGGCCGCAACACTTATTCTTATTGCATGTGGATCACAGGAATCAGTTTAAAGCACCTTGGTTCATAAAGTAGATGTTCATACTTGATTATTGCAAAAACAATACTACCTTTGCGAAGTATGATCATATTATAACACTTGATAAACACATTACCAATGGGAAGTAAAGACGCGGCAGTCGCTGGAGAGTTTATAAGTGTTTATTGGAAAGAAATAGTTGAGAAATGGGTCGCATTCTTTGTTTACAAACAGACTGTGACCAACACCAGAATCAATAAAAAGATTTGAAGTATGACCAAGCTAAGGATTATAGAGGCAAGAGCCATAGGTAATCTGACAGTGGAGTTGTTGTTCAGTGACAACAAGCGTCAACTTGTAAACATAGGAGAATTTATCAGACTCCATCCTCACCCTCAGTATAACAAATATCTTGATGAGGATGAGTTCGCCAAATTCACAATTGATGACGGCAACATAGTATGGGGTGAGGACTGGGATATGGTCTTTCCAATTGAGCAACTTTACTCAGGTGAAATTGCCTGATAGCCACCTGCTTTTGTACGTATTTTCGTTCGTTTCATTTCATTACTTGAAACGAACGCATTGAGGCCTCATTTCGTTCATTTCAAGTAATGAAATGAAACGAACAAGGCCTCACCCGAAATACGGCAACTGTTTTTCAGTAACCTCATGGTTGAGAAATGCGGATTATTATCCAGCAATGTATTCCACAATTATTCCATGAAAGCAATTGATATTACCATGTTTGGCGATTTGTACTATTTGGCTGCAATTTTATTTTACCATCCAGACGTTGAGGGTGATTCCTCCGCCCATACCGCCAAATGAGGGCCTGCACACAAAGAGCTTGTTGTTGAGCCAGGCGTATTTGCTGTCGGCAGGAGCCTCAAACTTAGGCGCGCAGGTGAAATACATACCGTCAGGACCCATTGCTATGATTCCGTTGTTGCGGACGTGAATGTTCACACCGTCATCAGTGCGTATGCAGTATATTGCCTCAACCTCAGTATGTCCGGTTACTGCGTCTGCCATCTGGTAGTCTGCGCCTC
This sequence comes from uncultured Bacteroidales bacterium, assembly GCA_937898885.1. Classification (GTDB taxonomy): domain Bacteria; phylum Bacteroidota; class Bacteroidia; order Bacteroidales; family Bacteroidaceae; genus Colenecus. Next base: position 32,885 of record CALDKD010000006.1, read on the forward strand.
CGGGAAGCACCTCGCCCTTGATATCCGGGCCCTCAAATGTGCCGCCGGTAATAGGGATGATGGTGCGCTGGCCGTGCGTTGTCTTGCCTACGCTGTAAGTCTGTCCCAGCTCAACGTGCAGCTGTACTACAAACTCCAGCTCGGGCGCCGCCGACTCCTGTACTTTGGTCTGCTCCTCTGCCTTTGCTGCTGCCGCAGGCTGTGCCTGCGCAAACATTGCCGCGGAAAACACGAGTGCCGCAGCGATAGTCATAATCTTCCTCATATCTGTCTTTGGTTTATTTGTAAATTATAATCCTTTCCGCGAATATAGCTCAACTGTGCGACAGCGGCAAGCTTTTACAACGGAAATACCAGCAGTGTGATGAATATATTGGCTGCCAGTATTATAAAGTTCATGGGTATTCCCACGCGCAGAAAGTCGTTGAAACGGTATCCGCCGGGACCATAGACCATAAGGTGTGTGGGTGAGCCTATCGGTGTGGCAAAGCTTGAGCTTACGCTTATCATCAGGGCCACGCAGAATGTCAGCGGGTTGACGCCAAGCTGGAGCGCTGTGGTGTAGGCGATAGGCGCAAAGATCGCTCCTGCGGCAGTATTTGATATGAACTCTGTGATGAATGTGCCTGTAAGGCAGATTGCCGTAAGTATGACTATCGGGTTGGTGCCGCATACCGACAACAGCCCGCCTGCAATAATCTCTGCCAGTCCGGTCTGCTCAATGGCGCTTCCCAGGCAGACACTGCCGGCAAACACCATAAGCACATCCCAGTTGATTGACTGCTTGGCCTGCTTGATAGTGCAGCAACGGCATACAATCATCAGCAGGGCGGCAAGGAAGCAACTGCTCAGAAGGGACATTACATTAAGGCTTGACAGCAGAATCATTCCAAGCATTATCAGTGCGGCCACTACGGTCTTGCCGCCAAGCTCAGGCCTCACATCGGTTCCGTATATGCTGTGGTGCAGTCCGAACTTACGGCAGATGTGTAATATGTTCGAGGCCGGGCCGCTTATGGCTAAGTGGTCGCCACCCATAAGGAACTCGTCTGGATCCACATTTGTTATTATTGCACGGTCAAAGCGCACCAGACTCATTATCCGGGGCTTAGTGTCATCGCTGTCGCTGAAGGACAGATACCGGCACAGGCCGCTCTCCTGAAATGACTGACCTACAAGATGACTGTTCGATGGTACTCTAAGCTCGTATATCATACTGTCATCAACCATTGCATCTTGCTCCTTGTCGGAATGTCTGTCTGGCAGCAACCTGCTCATAAGCAGCATTGATGCGACTCCCACTGTCAGGCAGAAAAGGCCAGGCAACAGGGGCGTGAATATTGAGAGACCGGTTCCTGTCTGCTCTGTGTAGAATTGCGAGATGATAAGGTTTGGCGGTGTGCCAATCAATGTGCAGATGCCGCCCATTCCTGCCGCATAGCTCAGCGGAATATAAAGCTTGCTGGGCTGAATCTTCAGTTTCTTAATCCATATTCTCACTACATTGATGAACAATGCCACAACGGTAGTGTTGCTGAGGAACGCGCTCAGACCTGCCACTGGCAACATAAGACGTATGATGGCAGTCTTGTAATTCTTTGGCGTTCCCAAAAGATGGTCAACAATCCATTGCAGTACGCCAGTATATACAAGGCCCGCTATTACCACGAACAATACGCCTACTATGACCACGCTGCTTGAGCTGAAGCCCGAAAGCGCCTGCTGCGGCGTAAGTGTGCCGGTGATTAAAAGCAATGCCATTCCGGCAAGGAATACCATATCTGTGGGAAGGTCTGTCTTCAGCAGTATCCCGAACATTGAGATCAGCAGCAAGACTGTGAACCAGGCGTGCCAGTCAAGTCCTGAAAGGGTGAATAATATAGTCATTGATTGCTCGATACTATGGTGGGGAATTATGTGTTACCGCTCACACTGAGCCACCTATATTCTGACCAGTGGAGGATAATAGATGCTGTAGCCTTTCTTGCCTAATACGGAGACGGGCTTCCACATCAGGCGGACGGTCTTGACCTTCTCCACCCCATCCTTACCTACAAACGTGAAGTCCATTGAGAAACGGCTGACGATACCCTCGTCCTCGCCGCTCTCGCGAATCTCACGCTCTATTATGATGGTGTTGCGGGTGTATATCTCAAATTCGGACAATCCCGGCTGGTCTGTCTCCGTACGATATGCGGCCTTGACCTCGGCCGTAAAAGGTGTAGTACCTAAAAGCTGGCCCTGATAATACACTTTGGCAGTATCGCCGGTACTCTCAAAATTGAACTTAGGTGCGGCATACGACGTCAGCATCTGTGCGCCACAATGCATCGCCACCAGCGAAAACAGCAAGACAAGCAGAGTCTTTCTCATTCTTAAATACATACTATAAACGTGTTGTCTGTCTATTGGACTATCAGCGGGCGATAAGGTTTACTCACGCCCCTTCAATGATTCAAAATACATTGACGCTATCTCGCTATAGACATAGCGGCAGGTAGAGGGTGTGGGAACAACCGCGATGTGAAAATGCGGAGTACTCACGAATTTGCTGATGTCCTCCATCTGGCCCTTTCCCACTCCAGGCCACTCACATCCGCGATTATATGCGGCGGAGGCCACACTCAGCCGCTCATCCTCAGGTAATGTGTCAATACCGTAATCCAGGCACAACAGTTTGACAAACATCGCTAAATAGACGCACTGCCACAGCTCATCGGCCATACGCTCGATGCGCGCCCTGCGTGCGAACTGTGTGTCATCGGTATCAAAATAGGCGTCGTATTGCTTAGGGAAGGCGCTCTTCATCCACCGTTTCTCAAGTTTCTCCACAAATGATGGTTTCATCTGGAAACGCCCTATGGAGAAATCAAAGCCTTTAGTGCCACGGGAAATGTATGTGCCCTTTACAGCCATCGTCTCCATACGGTCTTGCAGCAGATTGTATCGCACCATCTCCGGGAAAACTATCGCCTCAGCCATCTGCCGGTCTATTCCGAATGTCTCCCATATCGTGCTCCAGGCATCGCGATGCGAGGCGGCATAGTCGGCTGCGGCATCCCATTGCTGAAGATATGCCGTATGAAAACTTGCAGCATCCCCTGTAGGAGATGCTGCAAGTAATGACAATGACAGTATCAGAGCTTGTAGGTACACTTTACTATCTGATAGAGCCTGCTTCCGTCGGTCTGATCAACAGTCTTGATAATAGCCCAGACAAGGTTATTGCCCTGCTTCTCCCAGGCATCAGGATAGATGACGTCGCCCTCAGGAAGCTGTATGAAACCACCCTCGGCATTGAAGCTGGCCTTGCGCTTGCCGTCCTTTGAGGTCCAGGTCGCGCTCTGAGGCTTTGACTCGCCGGCTACGGCCTTCTGGTTGAAGTTGTCTGGAACAACACTCCACGAACCGGCATTGAACTGATAAATCTGAACGCCATTGCCGGTCTCCACAGCCTTGAAGATATTCTTACCGGCCAGAATATTCTCGAGTGATGATACCACATAGAACTCAGGCCACCAGGCAGACTCGTTGCTGGCGAGCCTCACCTGACGAACTACCTCCTCGTTGTACATTGGCGGATAATCGCACGGGAACTCGCTATATGCCTCTGCAAGAATATCACCGGCATAAATAACGGCATTCAACGGAACTCGCCACAGGGCACACTCAGGGATGATGCCATCATCAACGGCCTGACGCTGAACCTGTACAAAATCAGACATAGAGCCATTCACTGCATCGTAACGCTTCTTGACATCGGCCAGCCAGACCTTTGCGGCACGCTCACGATATGTCCTGATAGCCTCCAGCGCCTGCTGGTAAAGAGGATCATATACATTCTGGTCATCAGTAGCGTATATCCTCGCCTTTATGTCCTCAAGCTTTTTCTTCTCTGAGGCAGCGAACTTCGCATCGGCAGCCGCATCGAAAGAGGATTCCGGGAACATCTTCGCAAGATTACTGTAATATGCCATCTGCTTCATCTGCTTCTCCCTGAGCGGAGCCATCTTGCTCTCAACATCGGCCATTGCCATGGAAATACTGCCCAGAGGACTCTGGCTTCTCATAGCGTCCATAAGCTCCTTCTCCATTGTCTTTGAGAATGCCTTTGCCTCCTTCTCGAAGTTAGGATCCTTGGCAGACTGCTCCTTTACATATGCGTCAGTCTTAGCCTTCATATCCTTCTGCATCTTCTCTGCAGTCTTCTCGTCACTGAATGCCAGCTTGGCATACTCCTTAGTCTCCTCGGCACTTATTCCGGTATATTTTTTCAACTCGGCAGCGTACTTGTCATAGACAGCGAACTGAGATGCCAGCATACCGTTGATGGCATCATCAGTGGTCATAGTCTGGGCACCTGAGAGCTGCTTCTCAAGGTCCTCAACACTCTTGCCACCGAACATCGCGCTGATAATCTTGGTCTGAAGAGCCTCCTGCTCGGCCTCGGAAAGATTACCGCTCTCAATCTTGCGGATATCCTCGTCGGTAAAGCCGTATGCATCCTTCAGTGCCTTCTCATACTCCTTGCGCCACAATTCTGTCTCGGCATCGGCACAGGTCTCATCAGAATTAAGTTCCTCGGCACGGAGGGTAACAGCCTTGATGGCACGATAGAAAGCAATCTGTTCTTCCTCATTAGGATTAACCAGCTGTGCCGCCGTTGGCAGTGCCGGGAACTCCTTCATCAGAGGGACAGGGAATTTTGCGGTACTCAATGTAACAGGGCCATCCCAGCCGAAAGTACTGCTGCGCTTTGGCTGAAGAGCCTCCTTGCCGCCTGTCAGTGAGATACTGGAGGCATCAAGATCCTCCATACTCTCTGCAGTCTCCATAGCACTTTTCATACCCTCAGGCATCTTATCCTTAACCTTGTCGCCTATTTTCTCTCCGATTTTCTCGCCAATCTTGTCACTGATAGCGCCAGACACCTTGCTTCCGGCCTTCTCCAAAGCCCTGCCAAGCAGTCCCTGTGCGTCGGCCTGCGCAGGCATCAGCATCATAACAAGCGCCATAGCGCTTACTGTCAAAATTTTTCTCATACTTATATACTTATTATTTCTTTATGAACTCCACGCGGCGGTTCTTGGCACGGCCCTCATCGGTGCTGTTATCGGCGATAGGTGTGCTTGAGCCCTTGCCAACCGCAGTCAGGCGGTCGGCGGAGATGCCCTGGGCCACGAGAGCTGCGACGATGGCCTCGGCGCGCTGCTGGCTGAGCTTGTCATTGACAGCTGCGGAGCCGGTGTTGTCGCAGTGGCCCTGGACCTCGAACTTGATGCTCGGATCCTGGTTCATAAGATCCCTGATACGGTTGATTTCACCGGTTGACTCAGGCTTTATGGTAGCCTTGCCGGTGTCGAAGGTAATGCCGTAGGTCACAATCCTGCCCTCTCCCTGTACGCGCTCGTAAAGAGGCACGGCGCCTTTTGCTATGCGGAAGTTCTTCCAGAAATAGAGGCCCGGCCAGTTGTGGGCTCCCTGGAACTGAACCCACTTCGGGGCTTTCGCATTCGGAATGTTGGCTACTCTCTGCTCATCGAAATATATCTTGCACGCCCTCTTGTTGAAGGAGATCGCAACATGATGGAAACAGTTGTATTTTCCGTGGAGTTCATATCTGAAAGAACCTTCCCTTCGATCTCCAGCCGGAGTGTACCACTCATAGTAAATTTTGCAAGGCGAATTCAGATCCTCGTATTGAGCGGTTGCTTCAATCTCAAGATATATGGCCTCCTGGTCAGGGGATGTATCTACTCTGCTGATATTCTCAGTTGATGCCAGTTCAATTGCATAATTGTTGCTTCCGACCCATTGATCAGGGTGGTTCTTCATGAATGTGTCATAGTCATAAATATAAACATCGAATTCGATGGTGAATGCATCAGTAAGGTATGGCTCGTCGAAAAGAGGAGTGAATATGCCGTCTTCCGAACAGATGCACTTGATTCCGTCAATCGTGACAATCTGGCAGTTGCCCTGGAAGAGATCCATCCTTGACGGGAATTCGCCCATCTGCTCGCCCTCAAGATTGTCGTCGTGAATGATTTCGTCTCCGGCCACGAAGTCGTAGTTGTTCCATACCACTGCGGATGCTGCCGGCTTCTTAGGCTCGGAAACCTGACCGCCGGCCGAAGGCTTCTTGGCACCGCAGTCATCGCAGAAGTTGCCGGTGTTACCTGTCTTTCCACACTCAGGGCAGGTCCAGCTGCCAGACGTTCCTGAACCGCCTTCACCTGGCCTCTTCGCGCCACACTCAGCGCAGAAATTGCCGGTATTGCCTGAATGACCACAATCATTGCAAGTCCAACCCGAATCCGATGACTTTGATGACTTTTCGGTATTCTCCTCAGACTCACCGCTATTCTTGCTCTTCTTGCCCTTTCCGGTAAGAATGCCTCCGATGGCATCGAGAGTTTCGTCAACAGCATTATCTGTCTTCTGATTCACTGAGCTCTCTACTCTATCCTTCACACGATTGGCGGCACGCTCCAGAATAGACTGTGCCTCTGCCTGTGAGAACAATCCTGCTGCAAGCAGCACGGAAAATGCAATAGTAAACTTCTTCATTCGTTCAATTATTAATTAAAGTCGCAAATATAAGACAATTATATAATCCTTTCGTTTAATTCCGCAGAAAAAAAAGATAACCCGCCCCTGATCAGTCATTCATCAGCTTGCGGTAATGTATGCGCTTTGGCTCGCTGTAGCCAAGCTGTTTAATCTTATAATCCTCATACTCGCTGTAAGAGCCCTCGTAGAACACCACCTGGCTGTCGCCCTCGAACGAGAGTATGTGCGTGCAGATACGGTCCAGGAACCAACGGTCGTGACTTACCACAACGGCACATCCGGCAAAATCCTCAAGACCCTCCTCCAATGCACGCAGGGTATTCACATCAATATCATTGGTAGGCTCATCAAGCAGGAGCACATTGCCTTCCTCCTTCAGAGCCATAGCCAGCTGCAAGCGGTTGCGCTCACCACCCGACAGCATAGCGCACTTCTTCTCCTGGTCTGCGCCCGAGAAGTTGAAGCGTCCCAGATATGCGCGCGCATTGATATCGCGTCCACCCATACGGATAAGCTCATTGCCTCCGCTCACCACCTGATATACGCTCTTCTCAGGATCAATATCCTTGTGCTGCTGGTCAACGTATGCAATCTTCACCGTCTCGCCAATCTCAAAGGTTCCGGCATCCACCTTCTCCAGCCCCATAATCAGGCGGAACAGTGTTGTCTTGCCGGCACCGTTAGGGCCAATCACACCGACAATGCCGTTAGGCGGAAGCATAAAGTTCAGGTCATCGAACAGGAGTTTGTCACCAAAAGCCTTGCGCACACCCTTTGCCTCAATAACCTTATTGCCCAGACGCGGGCCGTTGGGTATGAATATCTCAAGTTTCTCCTCCTTGGCCTTTACATCCTCGTTCATCAGCTTGTCATACGAGTTCAGACGGGCCTTGCCTTTGGCCTGACGCGCCTTTGGCGCCATACGCACCCACTCCAACTCGCGCTCCAGGGTCTTGCGTCGCTTGCTGGCCTGTTTCTCCTCAAGAGCCAGACGCTGTGATTTCTGCTCCAGCCAACCGGAGTAATTGCCCTTCCAGGGAATGCCCTCACCACGGTCAAGCTCAAGAATCCAGCCTGCCACATTGTCCAGGAAGTAACGGTCGTGGGTTACGGCGATAACCGTACCGGCATACTGCTGCAGATGTTGCTCCAGCCAGCCTATGCTCTCTGCGTCAAGATGGTTGGTAGGCTCGTCCAGCAGCAGGATGTCGGGCTGTTGCAGCAACAGGCGGCACAAAGCCACACGCCTACGCTCACCTCCAGACAACACGCCAGCCTTCTGCTCCTCTGGCGGACAACGCAGGGCATCCATAGCCTGCTCCAGCTTATTGTCTATATTCCAGGCATCTGTACTGTCAATAATATCCTGAAGCTCTGCCTGACGCGCCATCAGCGCATCCATCTTATCCGGGTCCTCGTAATACTCGGGCAGCTCGAACTTGTGATTAACCTCATCGTATTCCCTGAGAGTGTCATAAATCTGCTGGACACCCTCCATGACAATCTCCTTGACAGTCTTGTCAGGGTCAAGCTGAGGCTCCTGCGGCAGATAGCCCACACTGTATCCGGGCGAGAATACAACCTGTCCCTGATAGCTTTTCTCTATGCCGGCTATTATCTTAAGCAGTGTTGACTTTCCCGAGCCGTTCAGGCCTATGATGCCAATCTTCGCACCATAGAAAAAAGAAAGGTATATATCTTTCAGAATCTGTCTGTTGTTCTGGAATGACTTGCTCACACCTACCATCGAGAAGATGATTTTCTTGTCGTCTGTCGTTGTCTGTGCCATACTTTTGAATGATTTTTCACAAAGTAAAGACTTTTGGCCGATATTCACAAATCGCAGCCACCTATTAAAAACATTATTGTTACCTTTGGCATCCGCAAGGCAGACATCAAATAACATCATAATGGCATTTAAGGAATTTCTTAAAAGGAAAGACATTGAGTTTTCCGCAAAAAGGTACTTTGTGGATGCTCTGGGCGCTATGGCCCAAGGCCTTTTCGCATCGCTTCTCATAGGTACCATTCTGGCAACAATAGGCCAGCAGGCAGGGATTGTTTTTTTAGAGACAATAGGTAATTTCGCCAAGAGTATGGCAGGACCCGCTATGGCCATTGCCATAGGCTACGCCTTGCACGCCTCACCGCTTGTACTGTTCTCACTGGCGGCCGTAGGAGCCGCGGGCAATCAGCTTGGTGGCGCCGGTGGTCCATTGGCCGTTCTTGTAGTTGCCGTATTTGCCGCCGAGTGCGGCAAGATGGTGTCGAAGGAGACCAAGATTGACATAATTGTAACGCCTCTGGTTACAATAGCAGTAGGCGTGGGCCTTTCTCTATGGTGGGCGCCGGCAATAGGCAAGGCCGCCGGTAGCATAGGCTCGCTGATTATGTGGGCAACCACAATGAGACCGTTCATTATGGGCATATTAGTGGCGGTGATAATGGGAATGGCGCTGACACTGCCAATCAGCTCGGCCGCTATATGTGCGGCACTGGGTCTGACCGGACTGGCAGGAGGAGCCGCACTGGCCGGATGTTGCGCCCAGATGGTGGGATTTGCGTTCCTGAGTTTCAGAGAGAACCGTTGGGGCGGACTCATCTCGCAGGGAATAGGCACCAGTATGCTTCAGATGGGTAACATTGTGAGAAATCCACGTATATGGATAGCCCCTACCCTGGTATCTGCCGTCACAGGCCCTATGGCCACCTGCCTGTTCCATCTGGAAATGAACGGTCCTGCAATATCATCAGGTATGGGAACCTGCGGACTTGTAGGTCAGATAGGTGTATATACCGGATGGGTATCAGAGATTGAGGCAGGTACCCGTGCCGCCATCACCACGATGGACTGGACAGGTCTCATACTGATAAGCCTTGTCATTCCGGCAATACTGACGCCCTTAATCGGATTGTTCCTGCGCAGAATCGGCTGGATTCGTACGGGAGACTTAAAACTTGAATAATGAGTACAATTTATTTGGCAGGAGGCTGTTTCTGGGGTGCGGAGCATTACCTGAGACAGATAAACGGAGTTACTTTCACAGAGGTTGGATTCGCAAACGGAAATACGGACAACCCTACTTATAAAGAAGTTTATACTGACCAGACAGGCTATGCCGAGACTGTAATGGTTGAATATGACCCTGAGATACTGAGTCTGAGATTGCTTATACAACTCTATTTCAAGGCTATTGACCCTACAAGCCTCAACAAGCAAGGCGAGGATGAAGGCACGCGCTACCGTACCGGCATATATTATGTAGAGGAAGATGACCTGCAAATAATAAAGAAAGTATATGACGAGACTCAATCGCAATACAATGATTTCCTGCAGGTGGAGATTCTTCCGCTGAGGAATTTCCACAAGGCTGAGGAGTATCATCAGGATTACCTTGAAAAGAACCCACAGGGATACTGTCACCTGAATCCGATGCTATTCAAGATGGCACGTGAGGCTAACAGGAGACAGCAATAATTCAAAGAAAAATGGCAGTTGAATAAACTTTTCTCCATAATGTTAGTCTAACCTATGAAATTATTACACAGAAACGGGATTTAACCTTTCCGCGCTGGTGGTATAACAAATACAGCAGACAATTTAAAAACAACTAATAAAGCATTAAAGACATTATGAAGAGAATTCTTTTCGCAGCGGCACTGCTCACAGCATTTGCTGGCAGTATCCCGGCACAAGAGCCAAACATTCCGCGGAATATGTTCGGCGGAATGCAGCAGGTAAACGTAACCTTCAACCCTTATGTAGCAGAACCGGCAGGTTTTGACCAGAAGCGCGAGGGCATAGACCACGGCCAGCTCATTGACATTGAGTACAAGTCAACTACTGTAGGCACAACCCGCAAGGCAACCGTATATCTCCCACCTAAATACAACAAGAGCAAGAAATATCCTGTTTTCTATCTGCTGCACGGTATCGGCGGCGATGAGAAGGAGTGGCTTCAGGGCAACCCGGCCGAGATTATGGACAACCTCTACGCTGAGGGCAAGGCTGAGCCGATGATTATTGTAATGCCAAACGGACGCGCACAGGTCAACGACCGTGCCGAGGGCAATGTATATGCGATGTCAGGCGCTTTCGAGAACTTTGAGAAGGATCTGCTTGTTGACCTTATTCCATATATGGAGGCCAACTTCCCTATCTACAAGGATAAGATGCACCGTGCGATAGCCGGTCTGTCAATGGGTGGCGGCCAGTCACTGAACTTCGGTCTCGGCAATATGGACGTGTTCGCATACGTTGGCGGTTTCTCATCAGCGCCAAACACCAGAATGCCAAACCAGCTCATTCCCGATGTAGAGAAGACAAAGGCAGAGAACAAACTGTTGTGGATGGTCTGCGGCGGTGGCGACGGCCTTATGAGTTTCAGCTCACGTCTCAAGGCTTTCTGCGATGAGAACAAGGTTCCCTGCACACTCATTGAGTATCCGGAGGAGGGTCACAACTTCGTAGTATGGAAGTACGGACTGTACAACTTCGCACAGCTGATTTTCAAATAAATTGATAACTATAAAACAAGTAAAAGATATGAAGACAAGAATTTTGACAGTTTTGGCACTGTTGATGGCCGTTACATCAGCATCGGCAGCCAAGAAAGAGAAGGCGGCAGATGCCCCGATATATGCGGTTAAGTCCGGCATTATCATCACCAGCACCGATATGGCTGCCATGCGTGAGCGTTTTGAGAATGTTGATACAGCCGCCATGCGTCAGCGTTTCGCCAATATGGGAGGCGGTATGGGCAATATGGCCGGCAACGCAGAGATGCGTGAGCGTTTCGCCAACCGTCAAGGCGGCGAGGGTATGCCGGAGGGTATGCCTGCATTCAATTGGGATGAGAACGCAGAGAACGTGACTATGGTTTATTTCGATGATTATGGCGCAAAGCAGGCTACAGTATCAAAGATGGGCGGCCGTACCACCCGCACAATCACTGATGCCGATGGCGCTACCATCACAATCAACGAGGAGCAGAAGACTGCCACAAAGATGCCTGCAATGAACTTCAGAGGCATGGGCGGCTTCGGCGGCTTTGGCGGCGGTTTCGGAATGGGTGGTGCCACATCCGCTCCGGTAAACTTCAACGCATTGGATGAGAAGACCATCAAGAAGAACAAGATCAAGGAGCTCGGCACCGAGGTAATAGCCGGCAAGGAGTGCACTATCTACTCAGTAAGAGTGCTTATGATGCAGGAGTATCAGACCAACAAGTATTGGGTATATAAAGGCATCGTGCTGCAGTCTGAGACAGCAGGCTTCATGGATGACGAGCCAATGCTCAACACCGTTACCGAGCTTCAGGAGTGTGAGGTTCCGGCTGACATCTTTACTGTTCCGGAGGGCATCAAGGTAACCGAGAGAGATTTCGGCGGTATGGGCTTCGGCGGCGGAATGATGATGGGCGGCGGAGACTTCGGAGGCGGCATGGGAGGCGGCTTCGGAGGCGGCATGGGAGGCGGCATGGGCGGCTTCGGAGGCGGCATGGGCTTCTAACCACCTGCTACATCTATACTACAAGACCCCGGGCATCTGGCCTGGGGTCTTTTTTTGCGCAAGTGCCAAAAAGTGGGTCAAGGAACCTGTCCCCTTGATCCATTTTTTGTATTTTTGTGGTTGATACTATTCAGAGCGACTATATGGTTCAGATAATAGAGGTTTTGAGTAAGAAAGACAAGAAGCGTTTCTTCAAGTTCCCGGTTGACCTTTACAGAGACTGTGATTATTTTGTGCCAAGTCTCATTGCCGACGAGATAGACACGTTCAATCCTGAGCACAACCCGGCCTTCGCCTACTCCGAGAGCAGGCTGTGGATTGCTGAGAGGAACGGCAAAGTCGTAGGCCGCATTGGCGCCATCCTCAACAAGGCGGCAAACCAGAAGGAGAGCTCCAGGCAGCTGAGGTTCACGCGCTACGATTTCGTTGATGATTTTGAGGTGTCAAAGGCATTGTTCGATACAGTCGTCGCCTGGGCACGACAGCTTGGAATGACTGAGCTTCGCGGACCTCTTGGTTTCTCAAATCTGGACCAGCAGGGAATGCTCATAGATGGTTTTGACCAAATGGATATGTACATAACCATCTACAATCACCCGTATTACAAAGATCATATGGAGAAGCTCGGTCTTCTTAAGAAATGGGACTGGGTGGAGAGAAAGATATTCTGCGGCAAGGAAGTGCCTGAGCGTGTGGCGCGTATGGGAGCCCTCTGTCAGGAACGCTATGGCTACCGTCTGAAAGAGTTCAAGTCTATGCGCGAGGTTAAGCCATACATACGCGAGGCTATGGGTATCATCAATACCGCTTTTGAGAAACTGCACGGAATAGTGCCGCTCTCAAAAGAGCAGATGGACAACTACAGCAAGCTGGTGATGTTGGTGGGACACCCCGACTATTGCCTTATGGTTGAGAATCCGGCAGGCGAGATTGTGGCGTTCGGCTTTATGGCGCCCTCTATAAGTTCCGCTGTTCAGCGCGGACACGGCAGGCTGGGACCACTCACCATATTGCACATTCTGGAAGACCTGCACGACCATACGCATATGGATATGTATATGATAGCGGTTCGGCCAGAGGACCAGATGAAAGGTATAGAGTCTCTCATTCTGGGCGAGGGTATGCGAAGGGCTATCAGGCATAACTGCGCTGATTTTCAGACCGGTCCCATGCAGGAAGACAACATCAAGATTCAGAATGTGTGGAAGCACTGGGAGCACGTCATACACCGTCGCCGCCGCTGCTGGACTTATAACATACCGGAATGAGCCAGTTTTTTGGAACTGATTTCATCAAAGACATCAAGGCGGTCCTGGTGGATGTCGATGACACCATACTGGACTTCAGACTCTGCTCACAGGCCGACATCAAGCTGTGTCTGAGCAAATACGGCATTCCCTACACAGACCATTTGTTCGATACATTCGAGAAGCGCAACCTTGGCTACTGGGAACAGATAGAGGCAGGTACACTGACAGTTGAGCAGCTGAGACGAATACGTTGGGTGAGCATCTTCAAGGAACTGGGCATTGACGCAGACGGCAAGGCATTCGAGCTTGACTTCATAAGTCATCTGAAGGATTTCGCCATACCCGTGGATGGTGCCGATGAGCTGATGAGCTACCTTCATTCAAAGTATAAGGTCTATATAGTGAGCAATGCCACACACGAGCAGCAGCGAAAGCGTCTTGTTGACGCAGACCTTGACAAATATGTTGACGGATTCTTCACATCGCTCGACATAGGTTTCGTAAAGCCAACCCGGGAGTATTTCGATGCCTGCTTCTCCAGAATGGAATCAGGGCTGAGGCCTGAGGAGACTATTCTGATAGGCGACTCACTTACCGCCGATATACGTGGAGCAGTTGACTACGGCATACATACCTGCTGGTTCAACCGCAAAGGCAAACCCTCTCCTGACAATATGGATATTGACCTCACCGTCAAAGACCTGCGGGAGATTATCTCAATATTATAGAATCAGCTGACATTTTCAGCATTTCTCACTGAGCTCAAGCCAGCGCAGGGTTATCTCGTCAATGCGTGAGATGATCTCACCTACACGGGCGGATTCAGCCTGAAGTGCCGCATAGTCCAGTGTGCCGCTGTTAAGATCCGCCTCTATCTGTGACTTCTCGGCCTCCAGATTCTCAAGCTCAGCCTCAATCTGCTCCATCTCACGTTTTTCCTTATACGAGAGTTTCTTGCCGGCATCCGCGCGCTCAGAGTTTCGCGGACGCGCACTGGCGGTACGCTCTGTCGCCTGCGCGGCAGACTTTTCCTCAGCAGCCTTCAAATCCTTCCATTCCAGCCAGTCGCTGTACGATGACGGGAAATCCGTTATCTTGCCATCGCCCTCAAAAATGAAAAGATGCCCGGCCACACGGTCCATAAAGCAGCGGTCATGCGACACGGCAATCACGCACCCCTTGAAGCCCGCAATGTACTCCTCAAGCACCTGCAATGTGGCTATATCAAGGTCGTTCGTGGGCTCATCAAGTATCAGGAAATTCGGGCTCTGCATCAGGATTGTGCAGAGGTACAGACGTCGCCGCTCGCCTCCGCTCAGCTTGCTGATGTAATTGTACTGTGTCTTGGGCGGGAAGAGAAACTTCTGCAGAAACTGCGATGCCGACATCCTGCGGCCATCGTCCAGCTCAATGTGGTCGGCAATCTCAGTTACGGCATCAATCACCTTCTCATTGGGATTGAACTCCATTCCCTGCTGGCTGTAATAGCCTATCCTCAATGTGGAGCCCCGCTCTATTATACCACTGTCGGGTTGGATATTGCCTGTCAGCAATTTCAGGAAAGTGGATTTCCCTACTCCATTATCGCCAACGATGCCAAGTTTCTCGTAGCGGGCGAAGATATAGTTGAAATCCTTAAGGATAACCTTGTCTGCGAAACTCTTGCAAAGTCCGCGCATCTCAAATATCTTGTTGCCGATATACGAAGCCTTGACATCAAGACTCACCTGCAGTTCCTGACGACGGAACCTCAGCCTCTCCTCAAGGTCGTGGAATGACTCCTTACGGTAACGCGCCTTTGTACCACGGGCACACGGCATCCTGCGCATCCAGTCCAGCTCACGCCGGTACATGTTCTCGTCGCTCTCACGCTGTGCCCGCTCCGCATCCAGGCGCTCCTGCCTTTTCTCCAGATAATAGCTGTAATTGCCTGTATACGAGTAGGCCCGCTTGTCCTCAAGCTCAACGATGCGGGTACATACGCGGTCCAGCATATATCTGTCGTGAGTGACCAGAAGCAATGTGAGACGGCTGGCTGAGAGGTAATCCTCCAGCCACTCAGTAACCTCCACATCAAGATGGTTCGTAGGCTCATCCAAAATAAGGAACTCCGGTTTGGACAAAAGCGCGCCGGCTATGGCTATGCGTTTAAGCTGACCGCCAGACAAGTTGTCAACTGTGTCATAGTGCTCAGATATACCCAGCCTGGTAAGCATCTCACGGGCAGCAATCTCATCGGCACGGCCTCCACAGGCATCAATCACCCTGGTGCCTTTTGGCCAGACAGGACTTTGCTCCAGATATGACACCTTCAGGTCACGGCGGAATGTAATCTTGCCGGCATTATAGTCCTCACGTCCGGCAATGATATCAAGAAGGGTGCTCTTGCCCATTCCATTGCGGGCAATAAGGCCAACTTTCTCACCCTCCATTACGTTGAGGGTAAAGCCATCCATCAGTACAAGATCGCCGAACGACTTTACCAAGCCGTCAATTTGCAAGCAACTTTCCATTGTCTATACTTACATAATCATCAACGTGCTGGAAAGCATACGCCAGCTCAGCACCATACAGCACTATCTGCCAGGATATATTTAGCCATACCATAAGGAACGGGATAGCGGCCACTGCTCCAAACACCGAGTTCCAGCGGTTGAACGCGACCTGAGCAGCCACATAGATAAACTGGAAAAGACAGAAGAATGCGGCGGTTATCAGTGCGGCACGCAAAGCCTCGCGATAATAGACTTTAGGCGCCGGTATGAACTTGAACATAAGTGACATCACCAATGCCGTCAATCCGTATATCATCAGCCACGAGAGCAGGTCTGATATCTTGTCCCAGAATGGAATGTGTACCAGCAGCGATACCAGACCATTTCCATCGGTGAACATAAGCGTCGTAGCCATAAACATGATAATCACGAATGGAAGAAGCAGCGCAAGCGCTATATATACTCCAAGTCTTTTCCAGAAGACCCTGGAAGCCTCTTCCTTCCACACGTAATTGAAAGCGTTCTCCACTTGAATCATCAGCCAGAATACCAACCAGACAAAAGAGAGGAACGTTATCACGCCAAACCCGCCTTTTGATGTAACAGCCAATATGTTGTTGGCATATCCTAATATCACCTGAACCAAATCCTCCTTATCAGCGAAGTAGAGCAACATAAGCTCCTCCAGTTTCTCATCAAAGCCGAAACCGTTTGTTATGGCGAAAGCCAGAGCTACACCCGGAACCAGAGCCATTATAGAGAAGAAGGCAAGGGCCACGCCCCGCAGGCCAATCTTCTGACGGCCCACATCATTGTAAACCAGGAGTGTAATCTGCAGATACTTCAAGGCTTTGGCCCTACGTTCTCCAAAAAGGGTACGGTCCAACGTCCAGATGTCATCCCGCAGGAACTTTTTTATTCTATCAAATTTCTCCTTTCTGTCCATTTTCACAACTCTGCCGGATATTCTGAATGGCAAGCAGTTCTCTCATATTCAGCATTTTCTTATTTCAAGTTTGTCAAGATCCTCCGTGGCTGTGAAGGCCGGAGCATATAAGGCTGTGGCCTGACAACAAGGCGTTCCATTTCCGTCCGATATCACAAAGCCCCAGCGGTCGGCAAGAGCCGTATCGTAAACCGTGCATCGCAACTCATCGCCAAGGAACGACTCGTGAAGGAATCTCATATCAATCTGTGCCAGACGGTGTGAGCCAATGTATTCCGCCGCCAACGAGTTTCTGCATACACGCATATATGTTATGTTGCTGACATGCCCGTTGAAATCGGTGTCAGTCATATTGGTAAGATGCCGATGCTCCATAAGCTGAGAGTCCATCACCGGCTGTCTGTGGCGATGAGTGCCTGAGACCAGCTCTGGATTGCACTCCATTGCGGCAAGTATGTCAGCGGCCAGCGCAGGCTTGCGCGATGCGATATCCAGAATAGCCCATACAATGTAGCCCGAGCAGAACTCTTGCCCGCGGTATAGTATGCGAAAATCCACGAAGACCTTGATTGACGGCTTCTCAGACAGCCAAAGCTCAACTGTTACAGTCTCGCCCCAGAATGGCATCGGTGCATTGAACCTCATAGAGAACTCTGAGATTATCCACATCAGCGACCTTTTGCTCAAATCGAAAGCAGCCACCTTATACGACGCCATCAGTGCGGCAAAGCAGTCCTGCGCCAACATCTGCGCTCCCACCGGAGTCAGATGATAGTCCTGCCCCATAATAGCATTGGTAACCTTATATTCTCTTCTGATAATTCTCATTCCTGCACAAAGTTAAGAAAAGAATACTACATTGAGCCCAACAGAAGGAAGAAGAGTCCGACAAGCACCAGAATCAAGTCAAGAGCCTTGCTGCGCAGATTTTTCTCGTGAAAGAGCAGTGCGCCACACAGGAAAGATACCACGACACTGCTGCGCCTTATCATTGAGACTATGGTAATCATAGACGCACTTGATGTAAGCGCGCAGAAATAAGCGTAATCGGCCATCGTCAGGAATACAGATATAAGCAGTATGCTCCATCGCCACTGCAGCCTTGTTGAGCAATCACGTTTGGGCCACCACAATGAGAACAGCACGATAGTCATCAGCACAAGCTGATAGAAATTGCTCCAGGCCTGCACGAACATATTGTTGTACTGCTCCAGCAGATATTTGTCGAACAACGCGCTCACTGCACCCAGAAGCGTTGCCATTATCACGCACAGCACCCAACGGTTGTGCTTGAAATCTATTCCCTCCTTGCGGCCGCTCACACTGAGCAGATAGAACGATATCACAGCTATGGTGACTCCTATCCACTGGTAAAGATTCAGCCTCTCGCCGAAAAGCAGCAGGCCACCCAACAGGACTATTACCGGCCTTGTGGCATTAATCGGACCGAATAGCGTGATGGGCAAATGCTTCATTCCAAAATACCCGAATATCCATGAGCCCAACACTATTGACGCCTTCAGCATTATCATCAGATGCGTATGGATATCGGCAGACGGCACATAAAGCGCTGAATCGGATGAAATCACAGAAAGCGATGAGAGTACTGTAGGAACAGCCATAAACAGGCTGCAGAAAAGAGTGTTGAGCCAGAGCACCGGAATAACGGCGTTCTCCTTAAGCGAATGCTTCTTTGAGACATCATAAAAGCCCAAAAACAGCGCCGACAGGACAGCAAGAGTAAGCCACATACCTCTATTATCAAAAACTTTGCAAAATTAGCAAAAACAAACGCTAAAAACGGTAATTTCGCGGCCGTTTTCCAAAATGGAGAGTGCGTGAGAGTAAAATGGTAAACGATTTAACTAAGGGAAGCCCCGCCAAGGTAATATTCTATTTCTCATTGCCTATCATCTTAGGCAATGTATTTCAGAGAATTTACGAGTTTATGGACACGGTCATTGTGGGCCGCTACATCAACTACCAGGCTCTGGCAGGTGTGGGTGTGACCAACGGATTCACCTTTCTCGTCATGGGTTTCGTGTGGGGAATAACCGCCGGTCTCGGCATCCGCACAGCGCAACTCTTCGGAGCGCAGGATATGAATGGAGTGAGACGCTCAATAGGCACAAGCCTTATCATCTGTATTGGCCTGACAATATTTCTTACAGCAGTATCCTTGCTGCTTACAGGTCCGCTACTGACAATGATCAACACCGGTCCTGAGATATACGACTATTCATATAAATATGTCGCAACCATATTCGCAGGCCTGTTCGCCCCTATCGCGTACAATATGGTGTCGTGCATAATGCGTGCCCTTGGCGACAGCAAGACCCCACTCTACTTCCTGATATTCTCTTCGATACTGAACGTAGGTCTGGACCTGCTCTGCATCATCAAGTTCGGATGGGGAGTGCAGGGAGCCGCCATCGCCACAGTCTTCTCGCAGGCGGTATCGGCAGGGCTGTGCTTTCTGTATGCATTCCACCGTTATCCTGAGATAAGGCTCTCCGCATCGGACTTCCGCACAAGCTGGGCTTTCATCTGGGAGCATCTGCGCATAGGCATTCCCATGGCACTGCAGTTCAGCATCACCGCTATGGGATGCGTAATCCTGCAGGCAGCCCTGAACATCTTCCCGCCTACATATATAGCCGGATTCACTGCCGCAAGCAAGGTTCAGAGCCTGTTCGTACTGATACCTATATCGTTTGGAGTGGCAATAGCCAGCTATGTGGGCCAGAACTGGGGCGCCGGTGAGATCCGCAGGGTGCGTCAGGGTGTCAACGCCACTCTGGTTATGATTCTCACGGTATGTGTAGTGATGAGTGTGGTGATGGTCTCCTGCGCCAAGCCGATGACATCACTCTTCCTCAGTGCCGACGCCGGCGAGATGGTGGAGCCGATATTCGCGGCCGCACGACGCTATCTGAGCATCAGCGCAATGTTCTTCCCGTTCCTGTATGTGATATTCCTATATAGGAACGCCCTTCAGGGTGTAGGCAAGACATTCCTCCCGCTTATGGCTGGTGTGCTTGAGCTGGTAATCCGCACCGTGGCATCGCTCACCCTGCCCCGCCACTACGGCTACGACGGTGTGATAGTCTCCGATGTACTGGCCTGGGTAGGCGCCTGCATAATGCTTATAATCTCCTACATCATCCAGATGCCCAAGCCATCCGCCACCCCGCAAGACTGACAGGTCAAAAGCATACACCTTACATCATAATTCCGGATGTAAACCGGATGGGGTTTCTTTCCAAAAAACAGTTATAGGAAGAACGTTAAATACGTGGGAATATACCTGACGGATTCTTCGTGGGCGTAGTCTTTAGAATAAATAAGGTATCGGTCATTGGTGATGCGGGAAGAATACTTCTCGCAGAAGGCATCCAAAGACGCGTGAGTCTTGTAGGATGAGGACTTCACCTCAATTGGTGTGATTTTGGCCCCACGGGAAAGCAGAAAATCCACTTCGTAGTTATGCTTGCCACTTTCAGTAGGCCATGTGTGATAGAACAATTTGTTACCGGAAGCGGTGAGCATCTGGGCAACTGCGTTCTCATATAGATATCCGAGATTTGCCGGGAGTTTATCGCTAAGCAGTTTCTCATAGATGATATTCTCGGTAAAAGCCTTGTCTTTAAAGGCAAGTGTCACGAATAGTCCGGTATCTGCGACAAACATCTTGTACCGCATCAATTCCTCCGTACTGACAAGACCGACGTTTGGATCATCGCTGTGATGGGAAATATTGACAGTCCTGGTCTTCTCCATCTCTGATATCAGCTCGATGAAGTCTTCTGCGTGTGCCCCGGGGATGACACTGGAAATCTGGTATCGTGATGCATTGCCATTGAGCTGGGCAGGAATGGCCGCGAATATCCTGGCGGCTTTTCCTGTCGGGTCTATTTTGGAAAAATCCTCGTCATACAAATCAAGGATCAGCCGCTTTGAGTGATCCACAACCTCAAAATTGTTTGACTCAAGGTAGGCATTGACAGCCTGAGGCATTCCGCCTACCAACATATAAAGCCGGAAGTCCCGCATCAATTTACGATGAGCTTCTTTCAACGGCTGAGGATGTTCCCATACAGAACGTAGAATTGGAATGGTAGCCGTATCACCCAATGCCCAGCGGAACTCCTCATAGTCCATAGGGTACATGCTGATGCGCTCCTCTTCGCTTGGGATGAGGATATTCTGTGTGTTCTTGCGGATGGAGATCAAAGAACCTGTTTCGATATAATCATAGCGATGATCCTCCACAAAAGACTTTATAGCCTGACGGGCCAGAGGCTGGAACTGTACTTCATCAAACACGATGAGGGACTTGCGTTCCACTAACTGCACGCCATAAATGAGCTGGAGCCTAAGAAATATATAGTTCAAATCCGAAACGTCATTGAACAAGTCCTTAACCTCCTGCGAGCACTTAGTGAAATCTATAAAGATGAACGATTCATATTCATTTTGAGCAAAAGCTTTGACGATGGTGGATTTGCCAATTCGGCGGGCACCCTCTATAAGAAGTGCGCTGTTTCCGTTGCTATGTTCCTTCCACAAGAGAAGGCGGTCATAAATCTTGCGCTTAAAGAGTATTTCGGGTTCCATAAATATATAGTCTGACAATGCGAATATAGAGGATATAAAAGTCTCCTCAAAATTTATTCCAGTGTTTTTCGCAAAATCCTCAAAATCTCAAGGCTGCTTTTCGCAAAATCCTCAAATTTCGAGAGCAAATCCGCCAGAATTGACAACTGAAAGGACCGTGGTACACATCGACCCAAATATATTTTTGTACGCCCGTCTGATGCATAATCAAAATTAGGGATTCCCGACGGGCTGCGTAGTCGTACCAGTCCAGGCCGTGGGTGCGGTCAAGCTCCTTGGCTTGTACTTGTACTTCTGAACGCCCTGTCCCGTGCTCAGGTACATCGGGCTTATTAGTTTACGTGAGTTCAACGAAATATAACCAATTGAGAATTTGGCGATTGGCGGGATTTGTAGTATATCTGTAGTAAGTCCGGACAATATTGAGGCCTATAACGACTATGTAACCTGCCTGATGATGAAGGGAGACGATGCATTGCTTGAGGATATTCTGAGACGATGGTACGCCAGCGGAACCTATTCCGCAAGTATGCTGAACTACTCCTACAATGCCTTATGTGGAATGGACAGTAACTCCATCTACTTTGTACAGGGAGACTCTCCTACTTATTCCGCGCTTATGGTTCAGTACGGAAAAGGGTTATTCAAATCCATCAAGACTATAAGCACAGGATTACTAATTCGTCAACAAACACAAATATACAGATTGTTTTCTTTGACAATTTACGCAGAAACGAAAACAATACCTATTTTTGCAATACATATTGAATGACAGACGTAGTTTTCCATGGTTAATCTGTCATTATTTAATAAATATGACATTCTATACCGACAGACTGACGTATATTTATGAAAAGTATTATAGAAGAACGGATGTTGTCACTGCGGGATGACTCGCAGGTGGAAGGTCTGAGCCGCTTTTTCAAGACCGGCCCCGGCCAGTACGGAGAAGGAGACCGTTTTCTCGGCATCAAGGTACCGGTAACCCGGGGCGTGGTAAAGGAGATTTGGATGGAATGCGGTTTTGAAGAGCTGGAGTCCTCTATTGCCAGCCCCTGGCATGAGATTCGCCTTTGCTCCCTGCTTGTGCTTGTGCAGATATACAAGCACGCCCGTAAAGACAAGGAACTGCAGCGCAAGTGTGTGGACTTCTATCTTTCCCATACCCGTTATATGAACAACTGGGACCTTGTGGACCTGAGTTGCTATGAGATACTCGGTGATTGGCTGCTGGACAAGGACCGCGGTATCTTGTATGACCTTGCCCGTAACGGCAAGACCATCTGGGAGAAGCGCATCGGAATAGTAAGCTGTATGCAGTTCATACGTCACGGTGAGTGTGATGATGCGATTGCTATTGCCGATATTCTGCTGCACCATCCCCACGACCTTATACACAAGGCTACAGGATGGCTGCTGCGCGAGGTCGGCAAGAAAGACGAGGTCTTGCTGCGCTCATACCTGGAGACTCCCGCATCTGATGAATCCTTGCCAAGATGCGCCACTATGCCACGGACTATGCTTCGTTATGCTATTGAGAAATTTCCCGAACAGGACAGAATACTGTATATGTCGAAGAAAGTAAAATTGCAGGAAGAATGAGATACGACTAAGGTCAGGCATTATTAACGACTGGCTTCAAGCTTAAGTTAAGACCGGGGCTTGTCTTAAGTTAAGATTCCCGAAAGGACAGGAAACAATATTATGTCACGACGTATTTCCTAAGTGTGCGTGTGAAAGAATCAGCATTTGTTCCTAAATTTGCAGCATCATAAAAAGTATGAGCAATAAGATAAATCCGGAATCCTGACAGATGGAGAGTATCAATACATTTTTCAGCGACTTAAGTTCCATTCTGTGGGGATGGCCTATGATTATTCTGTTGCTTGGCACTCACTTGTTTCTCACCATCCGCCTGCGATTCCCCCAGCGTTACATTCTCAAGGCTATACGCTTGTCTGTAAGCAAGGATAAGGGCGCCACAGGCGATGTGTCGCAGTTTGGAGCACTTGCCACAGCCCTTGCCGCGACCATAGGCACCGGAAACATCGTGGGTGTAGGTACAGCCATAGCCCTTGGCGGTCCGGGAGCTGTATTCTGGTGCTGGCTGACGGGCGTATTTGGCATCGCTACCAAGTATGGCGAGGGCCTGCTTGCCATTAAATATCGCGTGAAGACAGAGAGCGGAAGAATGTTAGGCGGACCGATGTTTGCCCTGGAACGCGGGCTTGCCGCCAACAGCACAGGTGTCAGAAAGCACATCTGGAAAGCACTTGCCATAGCTTTCGCCCTGTTCACAGCCATAGCGGCCTTTGGCATAGGAAGTACCGTTCAGGCTAACGCCATATCTACTATGTGCTCCGATACCTACGGTCTCAATCCCGTATTCATTGGAGCTATCATCACCCTCCTTGCGGCAATAGTAATAGTAGGTGGAGTAAGAAGCATAGCCAAAGTCTGCCAGACACTGGTGCCGTTTATGGCCATACTCTATATTCTGGGGTGCATAGTCATTCTTTTCATCAACGGAGAGTTTGTTATGCCGGCTATCAAACTCATCATCAAAAGCGCATTCAGTCCTGCAGCCGCAGGTGGTGGTCTCGTGGGTTCATCTGTTATGCTGGCCGCACGCTATGGTATAGCCCGTGGACTGTTTTCCAATGAATCAGGTCTTGGCTCAGCGCCTTTGGTAGCCGCAGCGGCACAGACTAAGAACCCGGTACGTCAGGCTTTGGTAAGCTCATCCGGCACATTCTGGGACACGGTGGTGATTTGCGCCCTGACCGGTATTGTACTGGTCTCCAGCATTCTTGCATTTCCTGACATTGACGTAGGCGATGGAGGAGTCCTTACAAAGATGGCCTTCTCCAAGATACCGTATATCGGGCAGCCAATCCTCATCTTCGGTTCCCTTACCTTTGCCTTTTCCACCATATTGGGATGGAGTTACTATGGCGAGCGTGGAATGGAATATCTGACGCGCTCCAGAAAATGGCTCATTGTTTATCGCATCGCGTTCCTTGTTACCGTTTTTTTGGGCTCCATCATAAGCCTCAACGTAGTCTGGAACATAGCCGACTGCCTGAATGCCCTGATGGCCGTTCCCAACCTTCTGGCGCTCCTGTTCCTCAGCGGTGTGATTGTACGCGAGACAAAGACTTACCTTTGGGACAAGAATCTGGACAAGGAGTAATCTGAATGAGTCACCTGTTCCAGAAATGGTTTACCGGACCGTGGCCGTGACCGATGGTATATTCACTGCCAGACTCTATGGCTCGTGAGATGTAATCCTTGGCGGCACGGGCGGCATCATCCAATGAATGCCCTTGCGCCAGATATGACGCAAATGCCGATGAGAGCGTGCATCCGGTGCCGTGAGTATTCGGTGTAATCACCCTTTTTGAGCGCAGCTCCACTATGTGGTCCTCCTCGGCATTATAGAAGTAATCCACCAGCTCGTCATCGTCCAGATGGCCGGCCTTCATCAGTACCGACACCCTACCCCTCATTGACAGCTTGCGCGCAATCCGAGGCAAATCCTCCTGACTGGAAATCCTCTCGCCTGCCAGTATCTCTGCCTCCGGAATGTTTGGCGTAATGACCCGTGCCATCGGCAGCAGTCTTGACTGCAGAGTCTCTACAGCGCTCTCCTCAATCAGCCTGTGGCCTGATGTCGATACCATAACAGGGTCCAGCACGATATTCCTCACGGAATATGCCGATAGTACCGAATAAATAGCCTCGATAACCTCCGATGAATGCAGCATTCCAATCTTCACGGCATCCGCACCGATGTCCGAGAGGACAGCCTTGATCTGCCCTGCCACAATCTCCGGCACAACCGGAAACACATCCTGTACCCCAAGCGTGTTCTGCACGGTCACCGCTGTAATCGAGCTTGCCGCATAACCACCGGTAGCGCTTATAGCCTTTATATCGGCCTGAATGCCGGCTCCACCGCCGGAATCGCTCCCCGCTATTGTCAAAACAATCGGATATTTCTTCATATACAAAACTTTTCTTCTATAGCAATTCCGGAGCTTTACAATAAATCAATCAACTCCCTTGCTGCCTCACGAGGGGATTCAGCACTAACTATCGCGCTGACCACAGCGATTCCATCCGTGCCGCAAGCCATCACATCGGCAGCCGTACGCGCATTCATACCACCTATCGCCACCGTAGGATGCACCGACAGTCTCACCGCCTCGCGAAGACCGTCCAGCCCGAACGGCCGTGCCGTATCCGTCTTGGTAGATGTGGCGAACACCGGCGACACCCCCACATAATCCACATCCAACGCATTAGCCGCCACAATATCATCCATACTCTCCACCGACAGACCGATAATCCTGTCAGGTCCAAGCAGCCTTCGGGCAATGTCGAACGGCATATCAGACTGGCCTATATGAACACCATCCGCATCGCACGCCAGAGCCACATCCACACGGTCGTTTATAATGAGCGGCACGCCCAAGGGCCTGAGCAATGCGACCAGCTCACGCCCCAGAGCCACAAAATCGCGCATCGGACAATCCTTCTCGCGCAACTGCACCATAGTAACGCCACCAGCCACAGCCTCACGCACAATATCAACCATATCACGCCCCATAGAGAGCCCACGGTCAGTGACAAGGTACAACCTCAACAACTCACGCCTCATTCTCATAACTCACATCCTTTTATCATACCGGTAAACTCCTCCGGCTCAAACACACTCAATTCATCGATGAGAGCAACCTGCATAGAGCCAAGTCCGGCGCTCCTTGCGGCTGCCCTCTCACCAGCCACGCCCATCAAGGCCATTGCATTCCAGGCGGCACAAAGAGAGTCTCTGTCAACAGCCGCGAATGCCGCACAGAGAGCCGACACCGTACAGCCAGTGCCACTGATGCGGCTCATTAGCGGATTGCCGTTCTTAACGGTAAGCACCCTGCCACCGTTTGTAATGTAATCAGTCTCACCACTCACCACCACTACACAACGATACTCAGCAGCCAACTGCCTTGCGCTTTCCAAAGCCGCCTCACTGCTCTCAAGGCTGTCAACCCCCCTGACCTTGCCGCCAATACCGGCCAGAGCCATAATCTCCGAGGCGTTGCCTCTGATAATGGCAGGACTATTTCTGCGGATAAGCCGCAAGGCAGTGTCAGTGCGAAGCCTGCTTACCCCAGCCCCCACAGGGTCAAGCACCCAGGGCCTGTCATATCCGGCTGCCGCATCAACAGCCTCGACAGCCGCATCAACCAATGCCTCGTCGGGACAGCCAAGATTCACATACAATGCGGAGCTTTTAGCAACCACCTCGCGCATCTCCTCCCGGCGGAAAGACATCAGCGGCGATGCCCCCACGGCAAGAAGCGCGTTGGCGTTGAGACTCATCGCGACATAATTCGTAATGCAATGAATAAGTGGATTCTCCGTGCGGATTGCACGACAATCAGAAACAAACTTCTGTCTCATACTTCCTACGTTGTAATTACACAAATCAGGTTCAACGGGTATAATCTCAGCCATACCATAGTACAGCACCCCCTAATATTTGCGGCAAAGCTACAAACAAATATCGTAAGCTGTGCCAAACAAGCAACTAAATATCTGTAATTACAGAATAATTATCCATAAGCGTCCTCCAATGTGTTATTTTCAGGTTAAAATCGCATCAGACCGCTTTATATTTTTTAATCTATAGTTAATTTTGCATTGATTATACTTAGGAGTAATGCAAAGAGTGATTGTTATAGCCGAGGAACTTGAGCGGAAACTTATAGAACAGTATCTGCCGGACTGCGATGATCAGGTAATCGTGACCGGTGTGGGAGCCTTCAACATCATTCAGAGCCTGCGCGACCTTCCCCTTGACACAGAGATAATAAACATCGGATATGCCGGAAGCAGCAACTTTGAGATCGGCTCTGTGATTGAGGTATCTGAGTCAAAGCTCAACCACCCCTCAATAAGCTACGACGAGCCCACATACAAGCTTTGCACCACCCAGGGAATGCGGCACGCCATCTGCTATACCAACACTGATTTTGTGCTGCAGTCCAAATACAAGGACTGCGTGTTCGATATGGAGCTGGCCTTCATTATGGTGATGGGCTTCGAGAAAGTCCGTGCGCTGAAGATTGTGAGCGATAACCTGAGTCTGCACTCATATCACGACACAGTGGCCGAGGCTCCTGCCTCCGAGCCAAAGGCACTGAATAAGATTCCAAGCTTTCAGATAAACCACCTGAAGCTGCTCCGCGGAATATACGTATCCCGCAAGGACAAGGTTGGAGGCGAGACCGTCACCACCTTCGACATCCGTATGAAGGAACCCAACCGCGAGCCTGCCCTCACCGCCGAGGTAAGCCACACAATAGAGCATCTTGCCGCCACATATCTCAGGAACAACCCCACGTGGAAGGACTGGATAGTATATTGGGGTCCTATGGGATGCCTCACCGGCAGCTACCTCATCATCAAGGGAGACCTTAAGTCTGAGGACATCGTCGAGCTTATGAAGAACACCTTCAGCTTCATTGCCAACTACGAGGGTGAGATTCCGGGAGCCACCCCGCACGATTGCGGCAACTGGTCATTCACAGACCTTGAGGGTGCCAGGAGAGAGGCGCACAAATATCTTACCGAGGTGATTCTGAACATCAGGTACGAGAACCTGCATTATCCAAAGGATTAAGAATATTGAAATATGAAATATCAGCTTATTTGTAGAAAGTGCGGAGCCGTAATAGGCAGTTTTCAGGATTGGTTCAATCAGGACCAGCTCTGCAAGTGTGGCAGCAACCACGCCGAGGTTACCTACTCCACCGACTATCATAGACTTGATGAGCTCTGCGCCCCGGGCCAGAGCGTGGACAGCCTGTATCATTATTACGATTTCCTGCCGCTTGACAGCAAGGAGGGCATCGTAAGCCTTGGCGAGGGAGCAGTCCCAATTGAGGACTGGGAGTTCCTGAGCCGTTTTGCCAAAGAGCAGTACGGCATTGACTGCCGTGTGGTGGTTGCCCGCAACGACCTGAACGCAGGCACAGGCACCTTCAAGGACATAGCGGCATCATTGGCCGCCACCCTCTTCAAGCAGCACGGCGTGAGGGAGTATTGCCTTGCATCCACAGGCAATGCCGCCACCGCATACGCCACCTATCTGGCAAAGGCCGGCGTGAGGTTCCACATCTTCGCCCCACACGATATGTATATGGAGTCGCAGGATGCCATACGCGCCACAGGTCAGGACCTTGTGGTATCAGAGGGCGGTTACGGGCAGGCCAAGGCCGAGGCAGCGGCATTCCATAAAGAGCAGCACGTAATGATATCGGCCGGCAACATCGACCCCGTCCGTGTAGAAGCCAAGAAGACACTGGTATTCGAGTGCATGCGTCAGCTTGGCCGCATCCCCGATGTATATATGCAGGCCGTGGCAGGCGGCACCAGCCCAATTGCCTTTGAGAAAGGTATGCGAGAGATAGCACAGGCATATCCTCAGTACAAGATGCCAAGGATGCTCCTGGTACAGCAGGATACCTGCGACCCGATGGTGCAGGCCTGGGAATGGGCCACAGGCAACGACTTCCCCGAAGGCTGGGAGAAGAACTTCCCGTCAGTAACCCCCCACACCAGGATATCAATCCTTACAGCCGGCACTCCGGGAATGTACCCGATAGTCGGCCCTATCGTAAGGAACAGCGGCGGCTCGTTCCTGCGCATCAAGGAGGAAGGCCTTGAGGAGTACGGCCGCATAGTAAGGAGAGAGAAAGGCATCTACCTGGGTCCTGCATCGGCAGTCTGCATAGCAGGCTTCTATGAGGCCCTCAGGCAGAACAAGATAAAGAACGGCGACCTGATTCTTCTGAACACCGGCGAGGGCTGCGCCCGCGCCAACTGGTTCAAGGCCGCCATTGATGGTGATAAGTAGCAACAGCGGTAGCCCCTGCGGGTGCTGCACAATAGAAAGAAAGAGATTTATAAATATAAAAGAGACAAATATGAAGAAAGAAGTTCAATTCAGTTTAGTGTACCGCGACATGTGGCAGTCGTCCGGCAAGTACGTGCCCCGCAAGGACCAGCTGGCCAAGATTGCCCCGGTAATCATCGATATGGGCTGCTTCGACCGCGTTGAGACCAACGGAGGCGCTAGCGAGCAGGTAAACCTACTCTACGGTGAGAACCCGAACCTGGCCGTCCGCACATTCACCAAGCCATTCAACGAGGCAGGCATCAAGACCCACATGCTTGACCGTGGTCTGAACGCCCTCCGTATGAACCCTGTTCCGGCAGACGTACGCCAGCTTATGTATAAGGTAAAGCACGCACAGGGCGTTGACATCACCCGTATCTTCTGCGGACTCAACGACCCGCGCAACATCATCCCTTCTATCAAGTGGGCAAAGGCCGCCGGTATGACAGCACAGGCCACAATGTGCATCACCTACTCAAAGGTGCACACAGCTGAGTACTACATCAACCTGGCAGAGCAGCTCATTGAGGGTGGCGCACAGGAAATCTGCCTGAAGGATATGGCAGGCATCGGCCGTCCCGCAATGCTCGGAACAATAGTCCGCGCCATCAAGGAGAAGCACCCCGACATCATCATACAGTACCACGGCCATACAGGCCCCGGCTTCTCTGTAGCCTCAATGCTTGAGGTGGCCAAGGCCGGAGGCGATGTGCTTGATGTGGCGATGGAGCCGCTGAGCTGGGGTAAGGTTCATCCGGATGTCATCACCATTCAGGCAATGCTGAAGGATGCCGGATTCCTGGTCAAGGACATCAATATGAAAGCCTATATGGAGGCAAGAAGCCTTACACAGAGCTTCATTGACGACTTCCTGGGCTACTGGATTGACCCGAAGAACTCACTTATGACCTCACTGCTTGTAGGCTGCGGCCTGCCTGGAGGTATGATGGGCTCACTGATGGCCGACCTTAAGGGTATGCACGCCGCCATCAACACCAACCTGCGCAAGAAGGGCGAGAAGGAGCTCTCAGAGGATGAGCTGCTGGTTGAGCTGTTCGATGAGGTACAGCGTATATGGCCTATGCTCGGCACACCTTGCCTTGTCACACCGTTCTCACAGTATGTAAAGAACGCAGCCCTGATGAACCTCTACTCAAAGTCTATGGACGAGAAGCCATTCTCACGTATGGACCCGGCCATGTGGGGTATGATCTTAGGCAAGTCCGGCAAACTGCCAGGCGAGCTGGCCCCGGAGATTGTAGAGCTTGCCAAAGAGAAGGGATTCGAGTTCTATACAGGCGATCCGCAGAGCCTTTATCCGGACGAGCTGCCACGCTTCATCAAGGAGATGGAGCAGAACGGCTGGGACCGTGGTCAGGACGACGAGGAGCTGTTCGAGTTCGCAATGCACGAGAAGCAGTACCGCGAGTTCAAGTCTGGTCAGGCCAAGGCACAGTTCAACAAGGACCTGCTGGAGCGTATGGAGAAGGCACAGGCCGGAACCGCAGGCGCACCTGTAAAGCACCTTACGGCAGCCGACAAGCGCGCCATCCTGCATCCGGACGCCGATGCGATCGAGGCCCCTGTAAACGGTCGCGTTATGTGGGAGCTTGACTTCAACGAGGATTCAAAGGCACCTGCATTCGGCAAGAAGTTCCGCGAGGGCGAGACCATCGCCTACCTGCAGACAGAGCACGGAATAGAGACCATCGCAGCTCCTATGGACTGCAAGATTGCAGGCATCGACGCAGAGCAAGGCACAATGCTCGCCAAGGGACAGCCTATTGCCTGGGTTGAGAAGGCCAGCATAGAGCCTGCGGCACCGGCGGCAGAGAAGCCGTCAAAGCCGGCCGACAGCAAGGTAATCCCAGCAGAGGGCAAGTGGAAAGACTCTACCAACGTACTCAAGCAGAACTAATCACTACAACAAACAAAGCAATGGATATATTTGATAAGATAAGAAAATCAACCGGCGGCCCTATCGGTCAGTACAGAGAGAAGGCAGACGGTTACTTCGCATTCCCGAAACTTGAGGGAGAGCTTGGACCGCATATGCGCTTCAACGGCAAGGAGGTTCTCTGCTGGAGCCTCAACAACTACCTGGGCCTTGCCAACCATCCCGAGGTACGCAAGATTGATGCCGAGGCAGCCGCACGCTGGGGTATGGCCTACCCTATGGGAAGCCGTATGATGACCGGCCACACCGCACTGCACGAGAAGCTTGAGAAAGAGCTTGCCGAGTTTGAGTGCAAGGAGGCGGCATTCGAGTTCAACTTCGGTTATCAGGGCATAGTATCGGCCATTGACTCACTGCTCAGCCGTCACGACGTGCTGGTCATTGACTCCGAGGCCCACGCCTGCCTGATAGATGGCTCACGCCTTCATATGGGCACAACCTACAAGTTCAGGCACAACGACATAGTATCGTGCGAGCAGAAGCTGAAGATTGCAACCGCCGAGGCCGAGGCAAACGGTGGCGGTGTGCTGCTCATAACCGAGGGTGTGTTTGGAATGACCGGAGCATTAGGCATTCTTGACCAGATTGTAGCACTCAAGCAGAAATACAACTTCAGAATACTCATTGACGATGCCCACGGCTTTGGCGTGATGGGTCCTAACGGACGCGGAACATCAGAGCACTTCGGCGTTATGGACGGCATAGACCTTTACATTGGCGCATACGCCAAGTCTATGGCCACCATCGGCGGTTTCATTGCATCGGAAAAGGACATCATCACCTACCTGCGCTACAATATGCGCTCACAGATGTATGCCAAGGCACTGCCAATGCCAATAGTGGAGGGCTGCCTGAAGAGACTGGAGATAATCCGCAGTGCCGAGGGCGATGCCCGCAGAGCTCACCTCTGGGAGGTTACCCGCCGCCTGCAGAACGGTTTCCGCGACCTTGGTTACGAGATTGGTCCGGCCGAGGCTTGCGTAACACCTGTCCACCTGAGATGCGGTGTGAACCAGGCCACCAACATTGCCGTTGACCTGCGCGAGAACTATGGCATCTTCTGCTCAATAGTGACCTACCCTGTCATTCCTCCAGGAATGCTGATATTCCGCATCATATCCACAGCCGCACACAGCATTGAGGATGTTGACCGCACACTCGCTGCCTTCAAGGACATCAAGGCACGTCTGGAGCGCGGAGACTACGACAAGGAGATGCCGGATATGGCGCTTATAAAATAGACGTAGCGTAACGCCGGTTACGTTACACGAGAAAAAGGGCTTGCATCCATTTGCAAGCCCTTTTCCTATTATATATATGACTCTTCAGACTATTGGCCGGCAACTTCGGGAATGGACGCACCGTCTGAGGCATTCTTCAGCTCAGAAAGGGCGTCATTGAGAAACTTTAAGGCTTCCAACAATAAATTCATATTTTTTTCTTTTTCATTATCCCTTTCAATATAAGCGAAAATCTCCACAACAAGAGGTATGGCCTGCTCTATCTCATCAGGATTTTCTCCAACGGCTATGGAATATGCCGCCATACCTACGCCCATTACGTGGGCAGACCTGTCATTATAAATATTTTTCTCTTCTTTCAATTTGTCGCGATAGAAAACAAGCTTGCGAAGCAACTCTGACTGGAACTGCGATGCCACCGCACGCTTCTCATCGATACTTCTCCTGACATCGACAACCTTCTTGTCGGTCTGCACAATATAGATTGAGCCTTCGCAACTGGCTCTGTTGTTTTTAAACACATAATCCCATTCCATTGCGTATATCAGGCTCCTCGTTGGCTCAGTCAGCGACTTTGTAACCACAAGTACGCTGCTTGACTTCTTGCTGCCAATTATCAGAGGTGCCTCCAAATCTGAGTAAGGAATGGAGAATGAGATATGCTCCTTCGCCTCAAACAACGGTGACTGCTCCGAAAGGTATGCATAGCTCACGTCCCCGGCATTGCACTCAGCTTTGTATGCTGTAATTATACCATCTATCAGTTTCTTGTTCTGTTCATTAGGAAAAGCAGTGAGCCCATTGTCCGCAGTTCCAACAGTTGCCGGCATCAGAAAATCGTAGCGCGAGCACTGCCACGCATCGGCATCCACACCATGTGAGGAGAAGCTTGTGTATTGCACTTTCCTACCTGTCAGCAATTTATTGAATGCATCCACCAGTGTACTTTTCTGTGCCTGAATGCCGGTCACAGCCAGCAGCATACAGGCCATAAGGGTTGTTACTCTTGTTTTCATATTGTTGTCCGTTTTATTTGTCTGTTATTGTAATAGTGATACATATATCGAGTTTGCGGCCAGAGTAGCCTCCTCGTCAAGATTCAGCAGGCTCAGAATATACAGGGAGTCCTGCCTCTGGAATTCCCTCTCCAACGCCATCAGCTCCCTGCCTATTCCGGTTGTGTCAACAAAGGACATCACGCTCTGGTCCTTATGAGTCATCTCGTGCCGTATCTCAAGCTCTGGCGCCGGAGCCTCAGGCTCTTTTGCGGCAGTCACGCTTTTCACACTTTTCGCATCCTTCACGCTCTTCTTGCTCACTGCCGCCACTGCGGTCTTGTGAACTGGAGGCAATGTAACCTGAGTCACATCGGGCAGGCTCGGATTGCGCGTAACGGTATCAGCTGGTACTGTCTGCACGGAGTCCGTCTCCGTGCTGTCGTAATTTCCCGCAACCGGTGTCGTTGGCTGTGGAGTGACTGTCTCAGCAAGCTGCGGCTGCACCGCAGAGTCGCCTTTCGGAGGTGTGGTCAGAACCAGCAGCAATGCCACCGCACAGGCGGCTGCAATCCAAGGCCACAGGAGCACACTCTTGCGGACGGCCCCCATGCGCGACAGCCTCTCAACCGCATCGGCCGACGGACGCACCGGCTCCTTGTCAAGAAGCGCGAACATCTCACGGTACGGGAGCAGGTCGGCCGGAATCTCATCGCTGCCGCTGAAATAGCTCTTCAGCAGCCGGAGCTCCTCCTGGGTGCTCTCACCTTCCATATAGTGGTCTATGCAGACCCTTATTCTGTCGGTTTGATTAGTTTCCATATTATTTGTCTCTTTTCTGTAAACTCAATAGAAGTGCCTTGCGAGCCTTGCACAGGGCGGTGCGGACGGTAGTCTCGCTTATTCCCAAGATCTCAGCTATGCGGCTGTTCTCCAGCCCGTCCTGCTGGCTCATCCTAAGGATTGTCATCTGCGATGCGGGCAGGCCGTCAATGCTCTCAGCCAGCCATTCCGCATTCTCCTTCTCCTCAAGAATCCACTGAGCGCACTGCTCGGTTATCTGCCGTGCCTCGTCTGCCAGCTCAAGCGGAACGGTGTGGCGGGCCCGCAGACGCGAGATGCTAAGGTTCTTGCATATCACTGTGGCGATGGCCCGTGCCGCTGTCTTGTCTGCGATGCGGTCTCTGATTGTCCAGAGGCGCAGAAGCGTATCCTGCGTGATGTCCTCAGCCTCCTGCCCGTCACGCAGGAACCTAAGGCTTACGGATACGATTTCCGGCCGTAACCGCCCCACCATCTTACAGAACTCACTGTCAGTCATTACTCCGTTCCCGCTATGCTCAATCCGCAATAAAAACGCACAAAGGCCGCTTTCGTTCCCTCGGCGGTTCCAAATTTAACAATAATTATGATTGGGAACTGCTCTTTTATTTGAGCGGGTCAGAGGGACAGGTACATTGACCCACATTACAGAACAACACCTTATACCATTACAATACCGCACAAAGAATTGGGCCTATAGTTACGCTCGTTTCGTTTCATTATTTGAAACGAAATAAATATAGTTAGAGAAATTTCGTTTCATTATTTGAAATGAAATGAGCGAGGCTTCGGCAAGTAATGGCATTAAGCCTTATCTCATCCAAGTTTTCACATTGCAGTTATAGAAGTTTTCTGTTCATCAAAAAGTCAATGATCGTTTTGTCCGTATGGACAGGTGAGCTAGCGTGCTTCTTTCCTCTTGACATTGCAAAGATACGCCTGTGTGTACGTGCGGTAAAGCAAAATGCCAAAATTGTGCACTTTTTGGCTACGGGTACATAACACAATGCGCTATAACACAACGATATATGCACAGCTGAGTGAGCATCCGTCCAGGCAAGTAAAAAGAACTGGAAAACGCGTCTGAAAGCGTGACCAGACACCGTTTGTAAGCATTTATCCGTAGCGTAACGAGCCATTCTGCACCATAGTGTCTAAAAGGCCGATTTTATTTCTCTAGTTACCACCTTAACGCCTTACTGCAATCAGTCCTGCGATGAATCAGTGGTGAAAGCGACCCGGCTTTTGTAGCGTAACGTAACAATGTTACGTTACGCTACAAAACTCCGGA
>CALDKD010000007.1 GCA_937898885.1 uncultured Bacteroidales bacterium
ATCGACAAGCGCAAGGAGACCATCCTGACATCCATAGAGGGTCAGGATAAGCTCACGCCAGAGTTGCGGAAGCGTATTGAGGAGTGCTGGAACGCCACCGAGCTTGAGGATATTTATGCGCCATACAAGCCAAAGAGGCGTACGCTGGCGTCAATCGCACGCGAGAAGGGGTTGGAGCCGCTGGCTGATTTCCTTATGGCTCAGAACCGCTATGCCCCACTCCGGCAGGAGGTGGCCAAGTACATCAATGCAGAGAAGGGTGTTGAGAGCGAGAACGATGCGCTGGATGGCGCAATGTACATCATTGCCGAGAACATTTCCGTTGACGAGGGTGCGCGGAACCTGATACGCTCCTGCTTCCGCCGTGAGGCACGCATCTCCAGCCGTGTGGTAAAGGGCAAGGAAGCCGATGCCCAGAAGTATCGCGACTGGTTTGACTTCAGCGAGCCGCTCTCACGTTGCGCCTCACATCGCCTGCTGGCTATGCGCAGGGGTGAGGCAGAAGGCTTTCTGCGCGTATCCATAGACATAAATGACGAGCGCGCCGGCGATGCTTTGTCGCACAAGTTCGTGAAGGGAGGCTGTGAGGCATCGGATTACGTTGACACTGCCGTGCGCGACTCATACAGCCGCCTGCTGCAGCCGTCTATCGAGAATGAGTTTGCCGCAATGTCCAAGGAGAAGGCCGATGCCGAGGCCATCCGCATATTCGCACGCAATCTGGAGCAGTTGCTTATGGCATCGCCTTTAGGGCAGAAGACTGTTCTTGGCATTGACCCGGGATTCCGTACCGGCTGCAAGGTGGTGTGTCTGAGCAGCGAGGGCGCACTTCTGCATAACGAGACCATATTCCCCCACCCGCCTGTGAGTCAGGCACGTCAGGCTGCCGCCAAGCTGCAGACACTGGTGGAGCAATACCATATTGAGGCAATCGCCATAGGCAATGGTACGGCCGGACGCGAGACCACAGAGTTCGTGAACAGTCTGCATCTGCCCCACTCTGTACAGGTGTTCTCTGTCAACGAGGATGGAGCGTCAGTGTATTCAGCATCAAAGACTGCCCGCGATGAGTTTCCTGAGTACGATGTCACCGTACGAGGGGCGGTATCGATAGGCCGCAGGCTTATGGACCCGCTTGCCGAACTGGTAAAGATTGACCCGTCGTCGATAGGCGTGGGACAGTATCAGAAGGATGTAAGCCAGACCGACCTGAAGCACTCGCTTGACCAGACGGTAGTGAGTTGCGTGAACCGTGTGGGCGTAAACCTTAACACGGCCAGTATGCATCTGCTTACATACGTGAGCGGTCTTGGACCACAGCTGGCGCAGAACATTGTGGATTACCGTAATGAGAATGGCGCCTTCACATCGCGCAAGCAGCTGATGAAGGTGCCTCGCCTTGGTCCGAAGGCGTTTGAGCAGTCGGCAGGCTTCCTGCGCATCCAGGGCGGAAGCGAGCCGCTTGACAACTCCGCAGTCCACCCGGAGAGCTACGGCATTGTACAGAAGATGGCCAAGGACCTTGGCTGCAGCGTAGATGAGCTGATGCACTCCGCAGAGCTTCGCGCCAGAATAGACATCAACCGCTATGTTACCGACACAACAGGCCTTCCCACCCTTACCGACATTATGAGGGAGCTGGAGAAACCAGGCCTTGACCCCCGTGGTCCATTGCGCAAGTTTGAGTTCTCAAACGAGGTCCACACCATAGATGATGTCCGCTCGGGTATGGTGCTTCCCGGCATCATAGCCAACATAACCAACTTCGGCTGCTTTGTGGATATAGGTGTTCACGTAAAGGGCCTGATACACATCTCGCAGCTCTCCCCCGGCCGTCGCATCAGCGACCCCACCGAGGTGGTCTCGCTACAACAGCAGGTACAGGTGCGCGTCCTGGACGTTGACCGCCAGCGCCAGCGCATCAGCCTCGCACTTTGCGGGTCAGAGGGACAGGTCCCTTGACCCGCTCTAGCCCGCTACTTTATTCTGAGTTTGCGGCCTAAATTGAGGATTGTATTCGCAGTGATGCCATTGAGCTGGCATATTGAGTTGACAGTAGTGTGATACTGCAATGCCAGTCCGTAAAGCGTGTCGCCAGACTTGATAGTGTGATACACAGCAGTAGCATCATCGCCGGTTGCGGTAGCTGATGCCGGTGCGGAAACAGCCAGCGGTGTGGCACTCAGCGACGGAATAGTGTGTGTCTGAACGGCAACCCTTGACCACTTTCCGTCTGGCGAGAGGATGATATTGTCTGTGTCTGACGGCAGGCTTATCATTCCGTCAGGCTCAACAAAAGCCCAAGAGCCGTCTGACAGCAGGACAATGCGGTTGTCACCATCCTTCAGGTTCAGAGTGTCACAGATATTCACAAAGATATCATTCTCTCCAGACAAAATGGGAACCGATGCCGTATCAGCCCACGCCACATTATAAAAATCCGGAAGGATTCTGCGAACGCCAAGGAAACGGGCCTTATAATATGCCTCTTTGATATTGGACACTGTGATGCCCCCGTGAACTGCGGCGTGAATGAAAGTAAAGCCATCGCCAGCCTCATCGGGACCTATATAGATACCCACGTGTCCTATTTTCCTGGTATTGCGCCGGGAGCCGAAAATAAGGATATCGCCCTTCTGCAAGTCAGAGATCACGCCCTCAACGGCACGGCCATCCTTGGCCTGTGATGCAGATGTGGCAGAGATTGAGTATCCGAACTGCTTATATACATAACCGGTGAAACCGGAGCAGTCAAACACACTCGGGCCCTTGCCGCCGGTTCTGTACGGCCTGCCAAGAAAACCCTTTGCAAACTCAATCATCCTGTCCGCAAGCTCTGCCGTGGTTACAGACAGCGAATCTGCCTTACCGTCATTGACGGCAGATATATTGCCGCACCAGCATACAGCAAAGACCAGGAATATATATAATGGCTTTTTCATAAAATGGACAAATTTTTACAAAGATAAGCATTTCCACCCCACTCGCCCTATCAACACCACACAAAAAATAAGGCAGACCCCAAAGTCTGCCTTATCAAAAATATCAATCCGCATGGCCGTCAATAGCCAACGGCCAATAGCTAACAGCCAACAGCCATTAAGCTCCGAAGTTGTCGAACATAATGTCCTTGGGCTCAACGCCGAGTGAATCGAGCAGATCCAGCACGGTCTTGGCCATCATTGGAGGTCCGCACAGGTAGTACTCAATATCCTCTGGAGCCTCATGCTGCTTCAGGTAGGTGTCGCCCATAACAGGAGCAATGAAGCCTGCGGTGTACTTTACGCCCATTGCATCTGCCTTAGGATCCGGACGGTCAAGGGCAAGATGGAAATGGAAGTTAGGATACTCCTGCTCAAGAGCCAGGAAATCATCCATAAAGAACACCTCGTCAATGGCACGTGCGCCGTAGAAGTAGTGCATCTCGCGGTCACGTGTGTGCAGAGTCTTGAGCATGTGCATTATCTGGGCACGCAGAGGAGCCATACCGGCACCACCGCCAACCCATATCATCTCCTTCTTGGAGTCGAAGCGTGGATGGAACTCACCATAAGGGCCGCTCATTGTTACCTTGTCACCTGGTTTCAGGCTGAAGATGTAAGTTGAGGCGATACCGCAAGGAACATCCATAAAGCCAGGACCCTGATCCTTTGGTTTGAAAGGAGGAGTGGCAATACGTACGGTAAGAGTGATGATGTCGCCCTCATCCGGATAATTGGCCATTGAATAGGCACGGATGGTTGGCTCCTCGTTCTTCTGCTTCAAGCCGAACAGACCGAACTTCTCCCAAGCCGGAATGTACAGGTCACCTATGAGTGAACGGTCAAAGTCTGCATAATTGATATCGTATGCAGGAATCTTGATCTGCGCGTATGAGCCTGGCAGGAAGTCCATATGCTCGCCGGCTGGCAGCTTAACCTTGAACTCCTTGATGAATGTGGCGACGTTCTTGTTGGAGATAACCTCGCACTCCCACTCTTTAACGCCCATCACGCTCTCAGGAACCTTGATGGAGAGGTCGCCCTTTACTTTGCACTGGCAACCCAGACGCCAGTTCTCCTTAATCTGCTTGCGGGTAAAGTGACCCTTCTCTGAATCGAGAATCTCGCCGCCACCTGCAGGAACCTGACACTTGCACTGACCGCAAGAGCCCTTGCCGCCGCAGGCTGAGGGAAGGAATACGCCATTCTCAGCAAGAGTGCTCAGAAGGCTTGCGCCTGAATTGACCTCAAGCTGCTTGTCGCCGTTAATGGTAATCTTTACCTTGCCAGATGCGACGAGGTAACTCTTTGCCACCAGCAGAATGACTACCAGCAGCAGGATTACAGCGAGAAAAACTATAATACTTGATAAATAGATATTCATAACTTTTCCTCCTCTAATTTAGATTGAAAGACCTGAGAAGCACATAAATGCCATAGCCATCAGGCCAACGGTGATGAAAGTGATACCGATGCCCTTCAATGGTTTTGGAACGTCGCTGTACTCCAGTTTCTCGCGGACAGCCGCCAGACATACGATGGCCAGCGCCCAGCCGAGACCTGAGCCGATTGCGAATGCTATGGAGTCGCCAAAACAGCTGATGGCCTGTGAGTTGGTGGGATCCATGCCGATTCTCTGCTGCATGAAGAGCGAGCCGCCCATAATGGCGCAGTTAACGGCAATCAGCGGCAGGAAGATACCCAGCGAGTTGTAGAGTGACGGAGAGAAACGCTCCACCACCATCTCAACCAGCTGAA
The DNA here is from genome assembly GCA_937898885.1 of uncultured Bacteroidales bacterium. GTDB lineage: Bacteria > Bacteroidota > Bacteroidia > Bacteroidales > Bacteroidaceae > Colenecus. The sequence continues at coordinate 4,740 of CALDKD010000007.1, forward strand.
CGATACCGGCAATAACGGCAATGAAAAGTATGAAACTGAGGAAGCCGAGGCCCAGCGGGTCCAGAACCTTAGTCTGAAGCAGGTAGTTCACAGGCAGAGTGATCAGCTGCACAAAGATGACAGCCACACCCAGTCCGAGAGCAGTCTTCACATTCTTTGATACGGCCAGGAATGAGCACATTCCCAGGAAGAATGCGAAAATCATATTGTCAACGAAGACCGATCTTATCAGTAAATCGAAAAAGTGTTCCATAATTCCTAATTGTTTTAAAGATTACTTTTCCTGAAGATCCTTATTCTTTGAGCGATGGAACCAGATGATGCAGCCTACCAGGATCAGAGCCATAGGAGGCATCAGCATAAGTCCGTTGTTCATATAACCGTGATCATAGCACCACTGCGGGATGACCTTGAAGCCCAACAGCTCGCCGCTGCCCAGAAGCTCGCGGACAAATGCCACGATGACCAGAATCAGCGCATAGCCAAGGCCGTTGCCAATACCGTCAAGGAATGAGTCCCAAGGCTTGTTCTGCATGGCAAATGCCTCCAGACGGCCCATCAGGATACAGTTGGTGATGATAAGTCCGATATATACCGACAGCTGAACGCTCACGTCATAAGCGAAAGCCTTCAGAATCTCGCTGACGATGGTAACGAGAGCTGCTACCACAACCAGCTGAACGATGATACGGATACGGTTTGGAATGGTATTTCTCAGGAGAGAAATGATTACGTTGGACATAGCCACGATTATGGTGACTGAGAGTCCCATAACGATGGCAGGCTCGAGCTTGGCCGTTACAGCCAGAGCGGAACAGATACCAAGGATCTGTACAACAACCGGGTTATTCAACCACAGCGGCTGTCTCAATGCTTCATTATTCTTGTTTGCCATAACTGCCATTAATTATTGTGTTCATTACAATCGGCCTGATCTGACTCGCAGCAGTCCTCATCGCCCTCGCAGGCACCCTGATGCTCCTTGCAGCAGGCCTTTGTGAGGAACGGAATGTATTCCGCCAGGACGGTTTTGATCATATTGTTCACGCCGTTTGATGTCATAGTAGCGGCAGTGATGCCGTCAACCTCATACTGGGCGTCGGTTGCCTTGCCGAACTTTGTCACTGTAAGCGCCACATCCTCGTCCTTAACCACGTTCTTGCCGATGAAACGGTCCTGGAAGTACCCGGTAGCAATCTCGCCACCCAGACCCGGAGTCTCGCCGGAATGTGAGAAATAGGTGCCGTAGATGGTGTTGCGGTCCTCATTCAGAGCAATGTAGCCCCAGATCGGGCCCCACAGGCCAAGTCCGTTCATCGGGATGATGAACTTTCTCTGTCCGTCAATCTCGGCAATGAAAATATGCTTGCGGCCTTCCTGCAGTTCCTGCTTGTACTTGTCGCTGGTCTTGAAGTCAGCCTCATCAACCTGCCCGGACGGTTTGCCGTTCTCTGCCATCAGGAAGTCACCCTTGATTACCTCAGCGTATGTGGCGGCAACGTCGGCCGGCTCAGAGATGTTGAGAGCAGAGAGAATCTGCTTCTTGGTATCGTTCTTGACGTTCGCCTCCTGACGGTCCTTCAGGACCTGTGACACGAACACCAGAAGGAAAGCCACGATGATTACCATTACAGCGGCATATATGATGGTATATACGTTGCTGTTGGTGTTGAGACCCTTCTTCCTTGCAGGAGCCTCGGGAGTTATCTGCTCGAACTTTGAAGCCGGAGCCTGGCATACAGGACAGGCGTCGGGAGCATTGTCACCTTTGTGGACATAGCCACAAACAGTACATTTGAATTCCTTTGTAGCCATAACCTTATTTATTTACTCGTTTTGCACGTTTGTTTACATTAGCCTGAACCACACAGTAGTCGATGAGCGGAGCGAAGCAGTTCATCAGCAGGATGGCAAGCATCATACCCTCAGGATAACCTGGATTCATAACACGGATTGTGATAGCCATAGCGCCAATCAGGAAGCCATAGATGAACTTACCTGTCTCGGTACGTGCGGATGTCACAGGGTCAGTAGCCATGAATACGGCACCGAAGCAGAAACCGCCTACTACGAAGTGCTCGTACCAAGGCATTGCAGCCATAGCGCTGTCCGGACCCACCTGGTTGAACAGGAATGCCACAAGACCGCCGCCGACGAAAACTGACAGCATTGTCTTCCAGCTTGCTATTCCGGTATAGAGGAGCAGCAACGCGCCAAGAGCGATGGCGATTACGCTGGTCTCACCCACTGAGCCCGGAACGAGGCCCCATACCATATTCCAGTCAAATGCCGGAGCGGCCGCAGCTACAGATGCGGCACCAAGTGTGGTAGCCTGTGTGTAGCCGTCGATTGATGCGCCAAGGCCGCAGATAGCGTGATCCACAACCCATACGGCATCGCCCGATATAACTGAAGGATATGCGAAGAAGATGAATGCGCGTGTGATAAGGGCGACATTCAGGAAGTTCATTCCCGTACCGCCGAATATCTCCTTGGCGAAGATGACGGAGAATGCGACGGCAATCGCGAGAATCCAGAGCGGGCAGGTAGCCGGAACAATCAGAGGAATGATGAAACCTGATACCAGGTATCCCTCCTGAATCTCCTCGTGCTTCCACTGTGCCACAGTGAACTCAATAGCCAGACCTACAACGTACGATACGATGATTCTTGGCAGCACTGCCAGGAAACCGAAGCCGAATACAGGCCAGAAATCAGTAGCAAGGCCGGCAGCGATGAAGTGCTGGTAGCCTACGTTATACATACCGAACAGAAGAGCCGGACAAAGGGCGATGACCACCATAATCATCATTCGCTTGCTGTCGAATGCGTCGTGGATGTTGGAGCCGCACTTTGAGGTTGCGTTCGGAACATAAAGGAAGGACTCAAATCCCTCGTAAAGCGAACGGAAGGCGTGAAGTTTGCCGTCTTCCTGGAAGTTCGGTTTGATCTTATCAAGATAATTTCTCAGACTCATATCTTTACCTCCTATCCGTTAGGCCATCTCGGCACGTAAGTTGTCAAGGCCCTCGCGTACGATACGCTGGAGCTCAAGCTTCGATGAATCCACAAACTCACACAGGGCGAAGTCCTCAGGAGCCACCTCATAAATACCATAAGCCTCCATCTTGTCAATATTGCCAGTGATGATGGCCTTAATCAAATACTCTGGATATATGTCCATCGGGAATACCTTGTCATACTCGCCAGACATGATCATATGGCGCTCGCTGCCCTTGATACGGGCGTCGATGTCGTATTCCTTCTTCGGACAGAAGATACCTGAGAGCCAGGAGAAGAACGTGCGGCTTACGCTGTATGTGCCGAACCTCGGCATAATCCAGCCCATAAACTCGTTGACATCGTCTCCCTCCGGAATAGCGGTAACCATATTCGAGAATGCGCCGAGCCAGCTGTCGATGCCGGTCTTCTTGCCTGTAAGCACGTTACCGTTGATGATGCGTGCGGATGAGACATCTTTGAGACGACCGCCCAGGATTGACTCAAGGTCAGCGCCGACAACAGCCTTGCAGTATGCGGGCTCTGCGACCTTGGAGCCGCCGATGGCAATCAGACGGGTCATATCAACCTTGCCGCTGTTGAACATACGGCCGATGAAGATGACTGCCTCAGGGTCAATTGTCCATACAACCTCGCCCTTGTTGACCGGCTTGATGTGATTGATCTGAACGCCTACATTGCCTGCGGGATTAGCGCCCTTGAACACGTACACGTCAACGTTCTTGGCCTCGGTGAGAGCCTTTGATGTCTGCTCCGCGCTGATACCCAGAGATGTGGGGGCGATCTTTGACAGAGCGCTCAGACCAGTCTGGAAATCCAGCTCGTTGCCGGCCAGCACGAACTCAAAGTCCGGTGCAAGTGGCTTGGAGTCAAATGCGGACACAAAAATGCCCCTCGGGCTGTCTGCCGGAGAGGCAATCACATCGTAAGGACGCTGACGGAAGAAGCCGAAAAGACCTGCCTCCTGCAACGCCTCAAGAATCTCACGGCCAGAGAGCGACTGCACGCTCTTCACGCCGAACTCAACATACTCCTGTACAGCATCCGGAGCGACAACCACAGACAGCACCTTGCGGCGCGCGCCTCTGTTTACAGCTGTCACCTCGCCGCTCACCGGAGAGACGAACTTAACCTCGGGATGGTTCTTATCTATGAAAAGAGCCTCCCCGGCCTTCACTTTCTGCTGCTCTTTTACCACCACCTTAGGGGTGACACCGGTAAAATCGTCGGGACACAGCGCGCAGCTTGCTGGCTTGCGTGTATCAACGACTTTCTTTTCCGGCTTGCCAAGCAACCGAATGTCAAGACCTTTTCTCAATCGGATAATTTCTGACATTGATTTAAGCTATATTTTGGAAAAAACATTCTTGGGCGCGAAATTACAACTTAAATACATAATAATATAATAAAAGAAGGGTTTGTTATCAACAATATTAAATAATGTGAGTTTACATACACGATTTGCAATTCCAATATCACAGAATCCAAATATTGAACGTAATTTTGCAAGTTGCGCGTAGTGTAATGAAATCAGGCCGGATAATACATATCTTTTTGGTGTCGCTGCTCATAGTCTATATGGGCGGCAGCCTTGTCCTGAACAATGGCAAGATTCGCGGACAGATCAGCGGCAGCCTGTCATCAATAGCAGGCAAGGCTCTGGGAGGGACTGTCACTATGGATGATGTATCGCTTACAAGACCCTGCGGCATAAAGCTCAACGACGTGACCATAATCTCTCCGGCGAGCGACACCATTGCCCGCATCGGCACCCTTGACGTGAGGATGCGGCTGCTGCCATTGCTCAGGAAGCAGATACGTGTGTCTGGAGTAAGGCTTCTTGGACCTGACATCAGAGTATCCAGAGATTCTCTGAACGGCGATACGAACTTGCAATATATCATAGACAAATTTGCCAAAGACACTACCCGCCAGAAGAAAGGATTGCCTGATATCAGAGTGAATTCCGTGATAATCAGAAACGGGCGGCTCAGATACGATGTGGCGGACCAGCCAGTCACCGACTCAATCCTGAACAAATCCCATATAGACCTCCGCAAGCTCAATGCCAACATATCGCTCAAGGCTCTGTCGGCCGATACTGCCTGCATCAGCATCAGGAGACTCGTATGCGAGGAGGCATCGGGGCTGGCGCTCCACGCCATGGAGGCTGAGGTAAAGGCAGGAAAAGACCATCTGGACATAACGGATCTCCTTGTACGGACGAGCAGCAGCAGGCTTTCCATAGACAAGGCCTTTTTGGGGGCCGGCCTTGACGGTGCCATTCCTGAAGACCTGGCGCTATACCTGTCTGTACGTGAGTCAAGAGTCAATCCGTCTGATTTCAAAGCCATAGTCCCATCGCTCGGGAGTTTCAATGACCGGCTGCGTCTGAGCGCGGAGATATCAGGCAGCATAAATGACCTGAACATATCAAGACTGGCGCTCAGTTCCGGGGATGGCGAGACCGTAACGATCAGGCTCCGTGGCAACGTAAGCGGCCCATATGACAAGGCTATGGCACTGAACGGAATGACAGCAAGCCTCAGTACTGGCAGCGGCCTGTACGAATGGGCAAGCCAGATGCTTTCCGGTTTTGGAATAGCCCTGCCCCAGATAGTCCGCACAATAGGCGCGTCCACCGTAAACATCTTCTGCAATGGCGATATGGACAACAACCGTCTGGAGTGCGACATCACATCGGCGGCATTGGGGAATTTATCCGCCCATATTGCCACAAAAGACGGGATTCACGACGCCACTGTCAATTCCGGCCAGATCAGATTGGGACAGATAACGGGCAGCAAGGATTTAGGAAGCGCCATTCTGAGCGCATCTGTCCAGAGGCTGCGGATAGACAGCGTTGGCGTAAGCGGAGATATCAGAGTGTCTGTTCCGTCAATAGAATTCAGGCAATACACTTACAGAGACATTGCGATAGCCGGCAAACTGGCTCAAGACAGGTACGACATTGAGGCACTGGTGTCTGATGTGAATGCCGTATTGTCCGCAAGCGCTAGCTGGCTGCCGCAGACAGGAGAGCTTAGCGCCGCCGTAAATGTAGATACACTCAATCTGGCTGAGACAAATCTGATGACAAAGGATTCCGTGGCGATAGTTTCCGGAAATATAGCAGCCAGCCTCACCGGCAAGGAGGCTGACAAAATGCGTGGAAGGATTACCGTCAATGACCTGGCATACACAAACTCATCCGGCACAACGCCTTTCCACACTGTAGAGCTGATGATGCGCGACGTAATAGGAGACCAGCTGGTCACATCGCTTACAAGCGAGTTGATGAACGCCACCATCACAGGCCACTACTCTCCCACCACGCTCGCACATTCGCTCACATCGGTCATAAGCAAGGCATTGCCATCGCTCTACAGCAAGATTACTCCTGCAGGAAAAGCGGCCGGAACCTATGCTGACAATCAGTTTGACATAGCCCTGAGCATAAACAAGACAGACCTTCCCCTGAGGCTTCTGAACATTCCGCTGGAGCTCAACGATATGGTAATACTTAACGCCAGCGTCGATGACAAGAGCGGCAAGAGCAGAATGTATGCGGTGGCGCCTTCCATAACATTCAAGGACCAGGACATCAGCGGAGCGAGCATCGTATTCGACAGCAGCAGCGATACACTTTCCCTCAGTCTGAACGGTGAGGTCAGCAAGGGGATAGGCAAGCCCACCGGCATTCACGCCTTCGTAGGCGGCCACGAGGACAGGCTCAGCGGCCTTATGACCTGGAAATCGGGCGATGAGGGCGAGTTTGAGGGAAGCCTTCTCTCTTCTGCCACATTCGGACCATACGATGCCAGGAGCGGCAATCTGCGCTGGCAGGCCGACATAGACAACACCACCATCAAGCTCAATGGTACCGACTGGCACATAGACAACACCACGGTAGTATCCGACTCCAGCAGGTTCGATATCAAGGGACTGAGCATCTCACACGGCAACCAGTACCTGCGCGCCGACGGAACAGTATCGGCAGACTCAGCCAGCGTCCTGCGGGCGGAGCTGAGCGAGATTGACCTTGGAGAGATAATGGGTATGACCGGCAAGAACGAGCTTGGCTTGTCGGGAATCACCTCAGGAAAGGTATATGCACGGTCAATACTGGCAAAGCCCGTATTGTATGGCAATATTGGTATTGAGGATTTAAGGCTGATGAACACCGGTTTCGGTGATGTAAGTGTTGACGGACGGTGGAACAATGACACCAGGACCGTTGGGATTCTGGCAAGCATAGATCTTGGCGAGGACTCTCTTACAAGGGCCACGGGCACCTACTCTCCCGCCACAGACAGCATTGACATCAGCATAGAGGCTCATCATCTGGACCTCTGTTTCCTCAACTCACTGCTCCCGAAGAGCGTGTTCAACGAGTTGAGAGGACATACCACCACCATTCAGGACATGCGGTTGGCCGGAACCACAAAGCGATTCAACCTGGAGGGTGTGGCATTCCTTGAGAACGCGTTCTTCGATGTGGCGCCAAACAACTGCAAATACCGCGTTGAGGGCGACACTCTGCGGTTCGTGCCGGACAAAATGATTTTCTCTGACATTCACGTACAGGACGAGGCGGGCAACAAGGCTCTTCTGGACTGTATTGTGGAGCACAACCATTTAAAGAACATCACTGTTGACCTTGGAATAAGGTCTGAGGGGGTAAAGGTATTCAGCATGCCCAGGACTGATGCCGCACAATTCTATGGCGACGTATATGCCGGTGGCACTCCGCACCTTTCCACACAGCCGGGGCTTACCCTGATAAGCGGCAACGCCAGGACCGCACGCGGCACAGAGATTCACATCAGCCCAACATTCAGCAACGCCGTGGAGTATCAGTTCCTGACAATTCGCGACCCCAACAAAGTAAACGAGGTACAGGAGCAGGAGAATTCCTCAAAGGCCCCAAAGAATAACTCTGACGCTCTCAGAATCAATCTGAATCTGGGAATAACGGAGGATGCCTCCATTCACGCCGACATGAGCAGCATATCCGGTTACACGCACGGCAGTGGCAATGTCATTGTCAATTACAACAAGCGTGACGGTACATTCGTCTATGGCGATTTCAATGCCACCGGAGGAAAATGTACTCTTTCCCTGCAGCAGCTGCTGCGCAAGGAGTTCAACATAATGAACGACAGCCGTGTGGTATTCAATGGAAACATAGCATCCAGCACGCTCGACATCCACACAAGCTATATTGTCAACTCAGTGGCGCTCAACGACCTTGACGCAAGCGCCAACAGCTCATCGCACGTCAGGGTACGCTGTCTGATGGATGTAACCGGCAATATCTCCAACCCGCAGCTGGCATTCAATGTTGACCTGCCTCAGGGCTCAGCCGAGGACAAGGAGATTGTAGCCGGAGCCACCGCCACCGAGGAGCAGCGGAATATGCAGTTCATGTACCTTCTTGCCGTAGGAAAATTCTACACATACGACAATGCAGGGAATGACGGTGCGGCATTCACCACATCAACGGCGATGGAATCACTTCTGAACTCCACCGTGAACGGCCAGATAAACAACCTGCTGTCTCAGGTAATCAACAGCGACAACATAACATTGTCCAGTAATGTGAGCACGGCATACCTTGCAGAGGATAAGGCATCGTTCGTAGATAACACATTTGAGGGCATTCTGGAGGCGCGCCTGCTCAACAACAGGCTTCTGATAAACGGCAATTTCGGCTACAGGGAGAGCACCCTGAACAACACATCGAACTTTATCGGCGATGTGGAGGTCAAGTATCTGCTTCTGCCAAAAATCGGCGTGAGCCTTTTCGGATACAACCGTAACAACCAGCGCTACTTCACCAAGACCACACTCAACACTCAGGGTATCGGAGTGGCATACGAGACAAACTTCGACAGATTCATCAAGCCAAAGGAAAAGGCTGAGAAGGCTGAGAAATAAAAAGAACGGCCATCCCACGGGAGAGCCGTTCTCTTTTTATCGGTTTTTTCAAATCAATAAGACCTTGCGAACAGTACGCGGCGTGCCGACGGCTTGCCGGTATATACGCACTTGCCAGGAACCTCCTCAATACCGAAAGGCAGACAGCGGATGGTAGCCTTTGTCTCCTCCTTGATCTTTGCCTCAGTCTCAGGTGTGCCGTCCCAATGTGCCAGAACAAAGTGGCCGCTCTCAATCTCAGCCTTGAACTCATCGTACGTGTCAACCTCAACCATACGTGCGTCTCTGTAGGCCAGAGCCTTCTGGTAGATGTTCTCCTGTATCTCGTCGAGCAGGCTTACCACCCTGTCCTCAATGCCCTCAAGCGGCAGAGTCTCCTTCTCAAGAGTATCACGACGCATAACCTCAAGAGTACCGTTCTGAAGATCACGCATTCCAAGCACAAGACGTACAGGAACGCCCTTGATCTCGTAATCGGCGAACTTGAAGCCCGGACGCTTGTTCTCCGCATTGTCGTACTTCACGCTGATGCCCTTGGCCTGCAGGTTCTCCACGATGCCGGCAACGCGTGCGTTGATGGCCTCAAGATCCTCTGAGGATTTATAGATAGGAACTATCACAACCTGAATCGGAGCGAGCCTCGGAGGCAATACAAGACCATTGTCATCGGAGTGAGCCATAATCAAGGCACCCATCAGACGGGTTGATACGCCCCAAGATGTAGCCCATACATAATCCAGCTTGTTGTCCTTGTCAACAAACTGAACATCGAATGCCTTGGCGAAATTCTGGCCCAGGAAGTGCGATGTGCCGCACTGCAGAGCCTTTCCATCCTGAGTCATTGACTCAATGGTATAGGTATCAAGAGCACCGGCAAAGCGCTCTGTCTCGGACTTCACACCCTTGATTACCGGCAGCGCCATCCACTTCTCTGCGAAATCGGCATAGACAGCCTGCATCCTCTTAGCCTCGGCCTCAGCCTCCTGGCGTGTGGCGTGAGCGGTATGGCCCTCCTGCCAGAGGAACTCTGCGGTACGGAGGAACAGACGCGGACGCATTTCCCAGCGCATGACGTTTGCCCACTGGTTGCACAGGATTGGCAGGTCACGGTATGACTTAATCCAGTTCTTGTATGTGCTCCAGATGATGGTCTCGGATGTAGGGCGGATAATAAGCTCCTCCTCAAGCTTGGCAGCCGGATCAACAATAACGCCAGAGCCATCCTCGGCATTCTTCAGACGATAGTGTGTGACAACGGCACACTCCTTGGCAAAGCCCTCAACGTGCTCGGCCTCCTTGCTCAGATACGACTTAGGGATAAGAAGCGGGAAATAGGCGTTCTGATGACCAGTCTCCTTGAACTTCTTGTCAAGAATCTCGTGCATCTTCTCCCAGATAGCGTATCCGTAAGGCTTGATAACCATACATCCACGTACCGGAGCCTGCTCGGCCAGATCGGCCTTTACCACCAGCTCATTATACCACTGTGAGTAATTCTCACTTCTCTTGGTCAATCCCTTAAGTTCTGTTGCCATAACAATGATGTTTATTTCGGACTGCAAAATTAATCAATAAAAACACAAACTGAAATAAAAAACGGCCCTGCATTTGCAGAGCCGCCCTTATTTATTGAAGATACTATTATTTGAAAAGCATCTGAGCCATCTGATAGAGGCTGCGGCGCCAGGTCAGGAACTCGTGGGCAGTACCCTCCGATACATAGCCCATGGCATTGTAGCCGGCTGCCTGAAGATCCTCTGCAGACTTTTTGATTCTGTCAGGACTCTCCTTGCTTCCGCAGCTTACAAAAATACCCTTCACATACTTCGGACCAATCTGCTGATCTGCAGTCTTGGCACTGCCGAACTTATCCTGGATAGCCTTCTCAACCTCTTCCGGTGAATACTGGCCGCCACTCAGAAGACCGAAATAGCTGAACACCTCCGGACGGGCCAGAGTGATGCTGTGAGTCTCCATACCGCCCATTGAGAGGCCGGCCATGGCGCGTGACTCTCTCTTGGCGATGGTGCGGAAGTGTGAGTCAACGTAAGGAACAAGCTCATCAACGAGAACTGTCTGGAAGTCGTTTGCGCTGAATCCTGCCAGACCGCCTATTCTGGTGTTGTTGGTCATTCCGTATGTACAGACAACTATGAACGGCTCAATTGTGCCGTCAGCAATCAGATTATCCATAATATGGTTTGCGTGACCCTGAGTCATCCAGGCGGTCTCGTCCTCACCCCATCCGTGCTGCAGGTAAAGAACCGGATACTTTTTCTTTCCGTTCTCATATCCGGCAGGAGTATAGACGAAAGCGCGACGGTTCTGCTGTGTGCTCTCAGACCAGAACAGAATCTGCTGGACATTGCCGTGAGGAACATTCTTGTCGGCATAGAAATCAGCATCGTGCGCCGGAATCTCAATACCGCTCTCCCAACGTGTTGAGCCATAGTAGTTGTTGGTACCCGGATCGTTCACGGTTGCGCCGTCAACAGTCAGGTGATAGTAGTGGAAGCCCTCGTCCATCGGACCTGCGGTTGTACCTGTCCAATAGCCGTCTGAGCCCTGATTCAGCTTGGTGCCACCCTGACCGCCAAGGCCCAGGCTTACAACAACAGACTTAGCCTGATCAAAGCCCTTGATGCGGAAACGGGCATAATTCTCGGAGTTCACCATAGGATACTCCTGCCCTGGCTGATTCATTGATGAGGGAACGAAATCCTCCTTCGGCCACTTTGTAACGCGGTCGTAGGCAGGCTGCTTGCGCTCAAGGTTCTCGTCGAACAGCAGCGGATAGTTGCTTGTGCCAAGCCAGCTGTCCTTGTCGCTTACGTTCCAGAATGTAACCACATCAATCTTATCCTTGTGGCGACGCAGAATCTCGAACAGCATTGAATACTGGTCGGCAAGCATATTCTTCACCTTGTCGGTAACAGCGGCACCCTCGCGGCTGAAATTGAGCTGACCGCCCATCTGCTCGTTGGCGCGGATGTCAAGCTCAGTGAACTGGATGTGGTCAACAACAGACTCGTACTTTGTAATGGCGTCCTCAATATCCTTTGCGCTTGGGCCATAGATATTGTAGTGTCCCTGCATACCGATACCGTCAATTGGAATACCGGCATCCTTCATCTTCTTCACCTTATTGTAAATGCGGTCACGCTTTGCAGGATTGGCGGCATTGTAGTCGTTGATGAAAAGCTGGGCGCTTGGCAGAGCCTGATGAGCCCATACGAAAGCAGAGTCAATGAAATCCTCGCCACAGAGCTGATAAGCCCTTGACTGACGGAACGGGTTGGCACGTGTGTTGCCATCATCGGTGAACACCTCATTTACAACATCAATGCAATAAACAACATCCTTGTAACGGTCCAGAACCGTAAAGATATGGTCCTTCAGCCTTGCATAGAACACCTCCTTTGTGGCAGGAACTGTCTTGCCTTTCTTGTCAACATCATCGAACATCCAGTTGGCGAACTGTGAGTGCCATACCAGAGTATGGAAACGCATCTTGATACCGTTCTTGCGGCAGAAGTTTGCGATATTGTCGGCCCTCTCCCAGTTGTAGCGGTCTGGCGCGGGATGTATCTCACCCGGCTTCATATCGTTCTCGGCCGTAACACTGTTAAACTCTTTCAGAACCAGAGCTGCCTGCTTCTGATCCGCAATGTTCCCCTGATTGACTGCCACACCGATTTTGAAATAATCCTTGTAGGCATCCTTCAGAGTTATCTCCTGTGCAGAGACTGTGTTTGCGCCAAGTGCCAGAACGGCAGCGCAAACAGATACTTTGAAGAGATTCTTCATTTTGATTGTTGATTTAGTTATTAAATTGGTTAATAGTTGTAATCCTTTCTAAAAAGCAAAGATAACCCTTTGTTCCGTTTACGGCAAAGACTGACGCACTTTTTTGCCAGCCGGACGTAATAAAAGGAATCCCGCAGCCAAGCCACGGGATTCCATATCAGAGACACTATGCGTCATAAGGAGTCAGTCAAGAGCGACCTTATAGGCGTGCCCATCCACAAGCACCAGACATATTCCTTGCGATTGGACTTGAAGCGAGAGTGTATTGCCATCAGCTATCGCACTATCCACCACCCTGCCGGTTGAGTCGTATATCCTCACGCGCTGATCTGGAGTCAGGCCCGACAACAGCAATGTACCGTCAGACAATGATACGTCAATGCCATTCTTGTCAACATTATCTCGTACACCAGTTATGTTAGTCTGTATGTTATTGAAAAGTCTCCATACCGGTGCCTCGCCATAGCTGTCGATGGAAGTCTCAGGCACATATAGCCGGGCCTCATTATAGACTTCCGATGTGAAAGCGCCGGAGTATTCCTGCTCAGACTGTTCCTGACCCGAATCGCCGACTGGCTCCACTATTATTGAGCCGATGCACATAACATTGGTATAATCCTTTCTATAACTATGATTTGCACGTGACATGACTGTCACGACACTCCCGTTGGCGACATCATCCGAGCCTGATTCGGTAATTACGACATCCGCTACAAGCAAAGTATCCGGAGCATTGGCATCATTCTCGAAGCTCAGATAACGCCCTTTCTCTCTTGACATATAATAGTTCTCACTCAAACCAGAGGAATTCGTCCATCTCAACTCAACGTAGAATTTGTTCGGCTTGACAGTGCTTTTCTGCTCGTATATGCCAGACGGCAGAACCTCCATATACACACGATACCTTCCAGCCGGCATCTCCGGCAGAATGAATCCGGCTTCCCATAAGCCATCCAACAACCCATCCTCACCTATCAACTCTGGGAAAAGAACCCCATAACGCGATGAGAGCCGTATTACTTCTCTGCCATAAATGTTTATCCGTTCAAATCTAAAATTGTCAACATTTGACCGGAGCAATATATCACACGCATTGAAAACACGTGTTTGAGAAGTATTGAAAGCTTTTACGACTGGCGGCACAGGAGAGTGACAAACCACATCGCGGAGTTTATAGCAGCAGCCGAAAGCCTCATTTCCAATACGAGTATCGCCACCGAGCACCACGGTCTCAAGAGAGGAGCATCCGTAAAAGGCCCTGTCGCACAATGAGTCAACTCCTTCGGGCACAGCGATATCGGTAAGGAGTTTATTGCCATAGAACACCAAATCGCCTATATCTGTCACTGACTCAGGAATAGTGTATCCGCCAGTCCGGACTCTTGGATATACCAGCAATTTCTCCATATTCTTCGAGAAAAGCACACCATTATCCGATGCGAAATGGCAATTTCCATCTGCCACATCAATGTCCGTCAGGTCTTTTCTCTGACACAGAGTAGCCTCATCAACATAGCGTACTCTTTCAGAGAGCACAATATGGGTTATGCCTTCCAGTTTCCGCATCACATCACTGGTGATGCTGTCATCAAGCAGTGTCACCCGACAATCCGGCCCCAGACCATAGAACAGCGGATAATCCCCGATTATGTCAGTATTGGAGAGTGATATTGACACATTACGCAGGTTAAGGCAATCCTCAAAAGGAGTCTCTAAAAAAAAGTTATTTGTATAAATGGTTGTGACCGAAGGCGGGATACATATATCTGTCAGGCTTGAGCAAAACGAGAAGGCCAGACTCTCAATGGTATTCACACTCTCTGGTATGCTAACTTGTCTCATTGAGGAGCATCCGAAAAATAGTCTTTTTCTTATAATTGAGATACCGTCAGGAATAGATATACTTCTTAAGCTCTTACAACCGTAGAAAGCCAGTTCTCCAACCTTTTCAATACCTGAAGGCAAAGCAATATCAACGAGAGCCTCACACTTTGCAAAAGCCTCATTTCCAATCTGCCTCAGACTGTCAGGCAAAGTAACACCGACAAGAGCCACACACCCAGCAAATGCCTTATCTCCAATCTGCCTCAGACTCTCGGGCAACGACACATATTCAAGTGAGGGACAATCCGAGAAACACCCGTCAGAATATGTCTGAAATCCTCGCGCCACCACATCTCTGAGTCTATCCTCACTATCATACTTTACGCCAGGGTTAAAATATGCCTGAGATTCCGGTATCAGCATATTGCTGAGTCTCTCCACGCCATCATGCAAAACCACACTCTTCAGATTCGCGCAATGCGAGAATGTACAGCCTCTGATTTCCCTGACACTACCAGGCACCACAACCGAAATCAGGCTGTCGCACGCATAGAAAGCATCATAATAAATGTCCGTGACAGGAAACTTGCGGTTACCGCTGACTATCTCAGACGGAATGACAACATCACCGGAATAGCCGGATTCCTCATCACTGGCCACAACCATGGCAGTGCCGTCACCCTCACCGGATGATACAATCTGATACCGGATTCCATTGTCCCGGACATACTCCGCACAAGGAACAAAGATGGCATACCCACACCACCCGATATAATGTAAAGAGACATCTATCCTGCACGATCTGCCGATAGCGGTTTCAGGCAAGGCCAATGTAACTATGCCTTCTTCGGAAGTTCCGCTCAAAAGCTCATTTCCTGTGAGGACATCAATGATACAATATAGAATTGACGCATACTTACCACTATCATAAGTAATTGTCAGAGAAAGACTGTCCAAGGTAACCACGACATAGTCATAACCTCTCTCATAACATCTCTCAAAACTATCCGACTCACCGGATGGTGTGTCTTTAACCAGCACAATCTTGTTTCTGGCAAACAGCCCGACAGTGCCAGTCAGAATCAGCATCAGCAACAAAAGTCTTCTCATAATTCAAAACAAGTTTAGTTATCCGACTGGCACAAATGTATAATGGAAAGCCCAAGCAGGCATCATACAGTATTGGACAAAAAAGTGGACATTTTATAACTGCGTGAACGACAACGCATTCACGCGGCCTATGCAAACAAGTTCAGAAAATCCTCACTGGCTTTTTGCGACAGTCTGTACTTGCGCTTGCTGATTGCCCCACCCGTCACATTGCATATATCAGCTATCAACTCGTTACTACAGTTAAGGTATGTCAGCAGCATCGTCATAGCATCGTCCCCACCGGCATTGGGTACTTCGGCATAAAAGTCCTGTATAGCCTCAGTGAAAGAGTGCCTCATCTCCTCAATTATAGTTGACCTGTCTTGTTGCGTCAAAACACCCTTGCCGGATTTGGCGGCAGACAGCATACTGAATGCCGGAGTTGATACGAAATTGCTCCGGCAGGCTAAGAGCCTTCTGGCATACAGGTCAAGCAAAGCATGACGCGCCCCCGGGTCCTGCTCTGAAAGCTCACGCACTTTAAGCTCCAGCACATCAATCGTGCTCTGACGTATCTCCTCCTGCTTACGTATAATCCTCTGCTCCTCACTTCTCTTTTTGGTGATGTACGCAAGTATCAGAAGCAAGGCAAATGTAATGAGCAATGCCACACATAGCAGGATGAAACGCTGATGTCTGGCCTGCAGCTCCGCAGCCTGACTGCTCAACTGATACTCAGACTCAACCTCCGCCATCTCAACCGCCCGCTCTCTGACCTCGATGGAATCGCGAAGCTCCACATACAGATTATGATAACTGGCAGCCTCATCCTCATTTCCCAACATAGCGGCAAGCTCTGACAGACGGTCTGCATTTGAGCATACGGTATACAGCTCATCATCGCACTCCATAGACTCCTTATAATAATGGTATGCGGAATCCAGAGTTCCCGAGGCATAGAACGCATCACCCTTCAGACTCAGGCCAGCGCCCCAGCTCGCAGGATTGTCCAGCATTGACAGATACTCATCGGCAAAGAGCAAGGCTCTGTCGCAATCGTCATTGCCGAACAGTTCAATCTTTGCCTGCTGAAGCAGCAATTCCGTCTTATAGTACTCAGGCAGATTCTGAATATCCCGCAGGATGCCGAATATGCTGTCCGCACGCTCGAACCGTTCTGAATATAAAGCGCATAGTCCCAGATCGTATGTAGCCCTCAGGTAGGACTTTCCGCCATTGACGCAATATGGATGACTGGCGCAACGAGTAAGGACATCATCTGCCTCATCAAACATCATACGGCTCAAATATATGCGTCCAAGACTCTGAAGGCAGAATGCATAATAGCGTACTGTAGTATCAGGGAACAGCGCCATCGCCTTCAAGGTGGCATCAAGGGCAGTCCGCTCATCTCCACTCTCCTTACTCACACAGCCGAGCGAGTACCAGCTCATTGCAGCCCGATAGCCCTTGCGCTCAATTCCATACCAGTCTGTGGCTGTCCGGATAAGGCTGTCCGATGCGATGTCGGCATAGCACTTGTAGTCCGCCTGAGTCTTGAGAACGGCATAGAGGGCGAGTGCCTCTCCTTTGAGCGTCTTTGCGTCAATACTGTCAAGACTGGCCTGGACCAGCTCCGGAGAATCGTCAAGAAGGGCCTCTATTGCAACCAGCCGTCGCATATCGTCGCTTCTCGCGCAAGACGATATGAGCATTGCCGCAACCATAACAGCGAGCAACATTCTTACCAGCCAGCCAGTCTTTCTCATCAGCCCTTGATTAATCTTTTGATTACGAAGATAGTCTTATTTAAGGAGACAGGCAAGAGTATTCTTAACAAATATGCGGTTTCTGAACGGCAACTGTGTTATTTTCCGTATATTCGCGCCATAGATACAGCTTCACCACCTATGTTGGCAAGACGGTCATACAAGTTTTTTCTGCTGATCCTTTTATTAGTGTCGGGGGCGACTCTTACCCAGGCGCAGAGGTCGCAGATTCTGTCGGAGAGGATTCACACGCTGCAGGTGCTGAAGAACAACGACTGGCAGGAGCTGCCTGTCATAAAGTTGGGAAGCGATGACCGCATTGTAATCTCATTCGACGAGATGTCGCACCAGTATCAGCGTCTGACATACACCATACGGCATTGTAAGGCTGACTGGACAGAGTCTGGGTTGCTTGAGTCAGACTTTCTGGACGGATTCAACGGCCAGCCCATAGATGATTTTGAGAACTCCATAAACACAACCTTCTTATATACACATTACACACTTCAGTTGCCAAATGACGATGTATCATTGCTCGTTTCCGGAAACTACGAGGTAACCATAACTGACGACAACAATGGTGACGAGCTCATCAAGGCTCGCTTCGCCATAATGGAGGATGGAGCGTTAGTAGGCACATCGGTATCGGGAAATACCGACATTGACACCAACCTGCACAACCAGCAGCTTGACATAACCGTCAACTACTCTGCCCTGCCGGTATCAGACCCCGAGAGCGAGATAATAGTACTGGCAACGCAGAACCGCCGGAACGACATAATGGTAAGCAACCTGAGGCCCACCCACATCACCCCAAGCCAGATGCAGTTCTCGCACAACCGCAGCCTGATATTCCCAGGGGGGAACGAGTTCCGCAGGTTTGAGATAATCAATATGTACGACTACACCCAGAACGTTGACCGCATAGATTTCTTTGACCCCTATTTCCACGCAATGCTGTTTCAGGACTCGCCAAGGCGTGAGTACCGTTATGACGAGGACCACAACGGACGTTACCTGGTTCGCTACAACAAAGCCGATATTAACGAGATTGAGGCAGACTACCTGCTGGTTCACTTCACGCTGAAGGCTCCACGCTATTCAGGAGGAACGCTCTATCTGGACGGCGATTTCACGGACGGAGTGTTCAGCGACCGCTGGAAGATGAAATACAACGATCAGACCGGCTGCTACGAGAATACCGCCGTTCTGAAGATGGGCTCATACGATTACCGCTATCTGTGGGTACCCGAAGGCTCAAAGAAAGGCCAGACCGCACGCACTGAGGGAGACAGCTATGAGACTGCCAATGAGTATCAGGTGTTTGTATGGTTCCGCCAGCGAGGCTTGCGCTATGACCGTCTGGTAGGCCTCTCAGACCTCAGGATGTCCAGATAAGGCTCAAATGTGCGGGATAATTTCAAAGAGCGTTTATATATTTTTACCGGACACTGATGGCCCGCTATTCCGGCGAGCGTAATGAAGTCGAAGGCACATTCGGTACTGGCAAGCGTGTCTATCGCGCCAACAACATTAGAACCAAGCTTTCAGATACGGGAGAAAGCTGGTGATATTGTTTGATATTTCAAGAGAGAGCCCTATCTTTGCAAATGGTGGTACATACACCACCCTATAAAGTGGTATATTATGGCAAAGGCAGTAAATCTGAATGATTCCATTCAAACATGGCGCGACATTCAACCTATCTCTGAAAAGACAGAGATAGGTTGAGCAGGAAGTTTACAGTGGAATTCAACTACAACAGCAATCATATTGAAGGTAACACCCTGACGTATGGGCAGACTGAATTGCTGTTGTTGTTCGGCAAGGTTGCAGGAGAAGCCCGAATGTTCGATCTTGAGGAAATGAAAGCCAGCAATGTGGGGTTGATGATGGTGAAGGACTTGGTTGCAGAGGGTGAAACCTTCTTGACACAAACATTCATAAAGCAACTGCACAAGACGCTATTGCGTGAGGATTACACAGTATACCGCAATTTGCCTGACGGGACGGTAACCAGTTTTGTCATACATGCCGGCCAGTATAAGACAAGGCCCAATTCCGTCATTACAAGATATGGTGACCGGTTTGAGTACGCTTCTCCTGAAGAAACTCCTGCTCTGATGGCTGACCTGGTGGACTGGTATAACGAAGAGAATGCGAAGGGGGTACTTTCACCAAGCGAACTGGCGATACTGTTCCATACGGGTTCCTGCTTCCGCGCGGAAAGCTCACCAGCTCACCCACACTTCCGGCTGACGACCGTGAAAGGCTTTGTAGCAACGTCCTTTGATTGCGGTCTTTGCAGACAAGTCACTTTAATCTTTTGGTGTTGCCTTGAATATAGACTTGATTGCGTCTGGGGTGTTGAAGTCTTGTGCCATTGATTGAATACTCAAGGTCATCAGCCTGGCCTCGGCTTACAGCAGGTACGTTGGTTGGCTCTGTACGAACCACATCAGGACCATAGATGGTTGTCCACTCATCGCGCATTGACACTCCT
Organism: uncultured Bacteroidales bacterium; assembly: GCA_937898885.1. GTDB lineage: Bacteria > Bacteroidota > Bacteroidia > Bacteroidales > Bacteroidaceae > Colenecus. Next base: position 24,696 of record CALDKD010000007.1, read on the forward strand.
ACCCAACCGTTCTCCTGACAGGCAGCCTTGCACTTATCGGCTTTTTCCTTGTTTCCGAATTCACGGGTTGTGTCATCGCACAAAAGGCAGAAAGCAATTGAAGGATATCGGTTCTCCAGCGTTGTGTGATAGAACATCGGATAATCGCCAGAAGAGTTGCCCCACGCCAGAATAGGCTTCTGCCCTATCTCACGACGAATAGATACAATCTTGTTCGATGCTGTTGTGAGTTGCTTGAAATCTCCTCTCTCTATACGCTCGCCAGGATTGTACGGATAGCCTTCGGATGTACCCATCTCTGTCCACTCATCGGAAGCGCCCTGACTCTCAAGCACATAATTCACATCAGATGCTATTATCTGGTATCCGGGGATATCATATACGTCACGGCATATCACCCTGCAGACATCACGGTCAACGCCTGAGCAGACAAATACCTTGAAATCGTTCGCCACGAGGTACGATACCACCTCTATCATAGGCCAGTACAAGGCCGTACCCCACGTAAGGTTGGAGAGTCCCTGCGGCTCAGCGTTATCAAGAAAACGATGCACACACTCCTCGAACTCTTCCTGAGTAAGCCCCCTGAAAGCCTTGGCCTGCAGCTCCTGCTGCAAATATCCCCATTCGGACTTATTGCTGTGATTGGCAAGCACGTACTCCTCCATCTCCCGCACAAGAGCACGGTCCTGCGGATCCGGAGTATATGTGTCATCGTGCAGATAACGGTAGAAGCAAAGCATCCAGTTCATATAATATGGGGCTGTCTCGCATAGCAGCGTGCCGTCAACATCGAAAGTGGCAATGCGGTCCTCCGGCGGCACGTAGCCCTTGCAATTGAAGTCCGTAACCTTGCCAACGAAAGATTTCAGACTCTCTATTGTCTGTGAGTCCTCGTTCCAATACTTGAAATTCCCCTCCTTACCGACTCTTATCTCCGCCAGCTCATGCCGTGTGACCTGAGCAGATATCACTGCCGGGACAGCCAATACAGCCAGTAGTACAAAAAGTGTCTTTTTCATTTATCTGATACTATTTTTCCCTATGCCAGAGCGCATCCATACGCTCCTTTATGCGGTCTTCCTGAGGGTTGTGCTGTGCCTGCCAGAAGCGTGCGTCCTTAATGTCATCGGGCAGGAACTGCTGCTCAACGAAGTTTCCCTCATAGTCATGGGCATATTTGTAGCCATCGCTGTAGCCCAGGTCCCTCATAAGCTTGGTGGGGGCGTTGCGCAAGTGCAGAGGCACCGGCAGGTTGCCAGTCTCCTGAACCTTGGCAAGAGCGGCCGCAATGCCCAGATATGCGGAGTTGCTCTTGGGGCTTGTAGCCAGATATACCGTGGCCTCGGCCAGCGGTATGCGTCCCTCGGGCCAGCCCACTTTCATAACGGCATCGAATGCGGCATTCGCCAGCAGAAGCGCGTTGGGATTGGCCAGACCGATATCCTCCGATGCAGAGATAACCAGACGGCGGGCAATGAAGGCAGGGTCCTCCCCACCCTCAACCATACGGGCCAGCCAGTAGAGCGCCCCATCAGGATCGCTTCCGCGGATTGACTTGATGAATGCCGATATTATGTCGTAATGCATCTCGCCATCCTTGTCGTATGCCAGAGGATTCTGCTGCAGGCGGAGGCTCACCACCTGGTCTGTTATAACCACATCGCCATCCTCAGCCTCAATCACCAGCTCAAGAATGTTCAGCAGCTTGCGCGCGTCTCCACCGGAATAGCGAAGAAGGGCGGTATTCTCCTTTATCTCTATCTTGCGGCCTTTCAGATATGTATCCGTATGAATGGCCCTGTCGGCAAGAGCCAGCAGATCTTCCTTGTCGAGCGAGTTCAGCACATACACCTGCATTCTTGACAGCAGAGGCCGGATCACCTCAAACGACGGGTTCTCGGTGGTTGCGCCTATGAGCGTAATCACTCCGGTCTCAACGGCATTGAGAAGCGAGTCCTGCTGTGCCTTGTTGAACCGGTGAATCTCGTCTATAAAGAGAATCGGGCTGTTCTGGCTGAAGAAACGGCTGCCGCGGGCCTTGTCCAGCACATCGCGCACATCCTTCACACCAGCGCTCACGGCACTCAGCGTAAAGAACGGCAGCTCAAGCTTCTCGGCTACAATCTGCGCCAGAGTAGTCTTGCCTGTTCCCGGAGGTCCCCACAATATGAATGATGACACGCGTCCGGACTCTATCATCCTGCGCAAAACCGCACCCTCACCAACAAGATGCCGCTGTCCGACATAGTCCTCCAGCGTGTGCGGCCTCATTCTCTCTGCCAACGGTTTCATACTGCCTTGCTCATCTGATTAGGCAAAGTTACCATTTTTCTCATTTCCCTGATACTATTCCCACAGAAATAACAGCAGATACATTTTGCCATGAAGTCCCAAAAGGAATCAGCCATACAGGCGGCGAGGCTCAGCAAAATAGACACGAAACGAATTGTATTCTTGTCCGTCATTATTATCTTTGCAGTACGAAGACATAAGAGGCATAAGACGAATGGCATCGCTATCTATACTCATACCGGTATATAACCGTAACTGCTCAGAGCTGATATCAGACCTGCACGCGCAGGCCTGCACGCTCGGCATACCGTTTGAGCTTATTGTGGCCGATGACCACTCAACCGACGCTGAGGCATTGAATGCCGTTTGCGACACCGCCTCCAGCCTGGAGCATTGCCGCCTCATTGCCTTGCGGCAGAACATAGGCCGCTCCGCCATCCGCAACCTGCTTGCCGACAACGCAGCATATAGCAAGCTGCTTTTTATGGACTGCGATGCGGCAGTATGCTCGCCACAATATCTGGCCTGTTACATAGAGGCATCAGGGAAAGCCGATGTGGTTTGCGGTGGCGCACGTCACTCCGACACGCTTCCCCAACCTGGAGTGGAGCTCAGGTGGAGATATGAGAAAAATGCCGACAGACAACGCTCTGCGGAATATCGCGGCCGCACCCCATACGCACGCTTCACGCCATTCAACTTCCTGATATCGCGCGATGTGTTCCAAAGTATCCGCTTCGGCACGACATTCAAGGGCTACGGTTACGAGGATGTGCTGTTCGGCCTTGAGCTGGAGAGGCGCGGCATATCAATACTGCACATTGACAATCCCCTGCTCCACCTTGGCATAGAAGACAACGCCACTTATCTGGGCAAGACCGAGGAGGCCATACGCAACCTTCTGGCCCACAAGAGCGACATTCAGCAAGGCTCCACTCTGCTGACACACTACAACAGGATATGCGGCCTGCATCTGAGGCCATTGTTGCGTGCAACGGCCAGACTGTTCCTTAAACCAATAAAGCGCAACCTGCTTGGGAGCAACCCGAGCCTGAGGTTATTCGCCCTTTACAAGCTTCTTTTCCTCAGTATTCAGCAGGCTTAGGCATAAAAAGCAGTATCTTTGTAAAAAATCCGGACAATGAATAAAGTCAGAAAGCGAAACTCATTCAGCAACTCATTAGGTTTCACATTGGCGGCGGCGGCAAGTGCTGTAGGACTTGGCAACATCTGGCGTTTCCCGTATCTGGCCGCCCGTGACGGAGGCGGTGTGTTCCTGCTTGTATATATAGTCCTTGCACTCACTTTCGGATTCACCTTACTGATAACCGAGGTGGCTATCGGCAGGAAGACCCAGCAAGGCCCGCTCACCGCCTATTCCGTCCTTCATCCCAAATTCGGATTTATCGGAAAGTTCGCATTCATAGTACCCTATCTGATATACCCGTATTATTGTGTAATCGGAGGATGGGCATTGAGATATATGACTGCATTTGTCACCTGGAATATGGATTCCGCAGCCTCAGACAGTTTCTTCGCAGGATTCACGTCATCGGTATGGTCTCCAATTATCTATACCGCCATATTCGCCTTTCTTTGCTGGTACATTGTGTGCAAAGGCGTCAACAAGGGCATTGAGCGATACTCCCGCATCATAATGAGCGGACTTGTGATACTTGTAATTTTCATCAGCTGCTATTCCCTTACCATCAGCAATACGGATATGAGCACTGGTGTAACGCGTACCGGACTTCAGGGGGCCGGAATCTATTTTGTGCCTGATTTCCAGGGAATGACACTGAAAAGATTCTTTATGATTGTGGTCGATGCAATGGGACAGCTTTTCTACTCACTCTCCATAGCTATGGGCATTATGGTGGCATACGGCTCATATATGAGAAAGGAGGAGAATCTGGGCAAAGCCATTGACCTGATTGAGATTTTCGATTCCGTGATTGCGATACTGGCAGGCCTTATGATTATTCCTGCCGTATATGTGTTTATGGGAACAGAGGGCATGTCTGCCGGTCCAAGCCTGATGTTCATCACACTGCCAAAGGTTTTCCAGTCGCTTGGAACATTCGGCAACATAATAGGCTCGCTGTTCTTCATAATGGTTGTTTTCGCAGCCGTGACAAGCGCCGTATCAATACTGGAGGCTATCACCGTAAGTATGATGGACCGCTACAAGCAACCGCGTACCGAGGCTGTCACCAGGCGCTCACTGGCAGCAATCATTATTTCCGTAGTGGTCTGTCTGGGCTACAACGTGCTCTACTTCAACGTGACTCTGCCGAATGGGGCAAACGCGCAGATACTGGATATTATGGATTACATCAGCAATAACTTGCTTATGCCTGTGCTGGCATTCAGCACCTGCCTGCTTGTCGGCTGGTTTATCAAACCTGAGACTATCATTGATGAGGTTTGCCTGAACGGATACAAATTCCGGCGCAGGTCTGTTTATGTGATAATGGTGAGATATATTGCTCCAATCATGCTTATGATACTTTTCTTCGGAGCGTTCGGACTGACAAGATAATTTTTTGCAGGATAATGACGGAGGATGTGAGAATCAGGTGTGTGGAAGCCGCTATCCGCTATGAGACAGCGGATTTCATTGCCGCCGACCCAATACAGTTTCCGCACAGATACACAGAAAGACATGACATTGAGGTATCGGCCTTCATTTCCGCCTGGATGGCATACGGAAGCCGCAAGGTCTTCCTGCAGATACTGGACCGCCTGCACAGCGATATGGATGCAGCCGGAGGGCCGTTCAAGTATATCACCGGCGAGGCTTATACAAGAAGCGCTACTTCGCCAGATTGCTGTCTGTACCGTTTCTACAAGCAGCGCGACTACCTGAGCCTGTGCGGCAAACTGAGGGAGTTGTATTTGCGCTATGACTCAATTGAGGGTCTGATCAGCCCTTCGGCATCGCTCGCCGGCAACATACTGGCGCTGTGCGCTTACTTCGATGGCATAAACGGAATACCGGTTCCCGGAAGTACGTCGGCCAACAAGCGTCTGTATATGTTCCTGCGATGGATGGTGCGCAAAGGCAGCCCGGTTGATTTCGGCATCTGGAGCAACATCAGCCCGCGGCAACTAGTCATTCCACTTGACACTCACGTTTTTCAGACCGCAAGGTCACTTGGAATCACCAACAGGAAAAGCGCGGATTTGAAGACCGCCATAGAGATTACCCAGGCTATGGCGGAGATATGGCCTGACGACCCTGCGAGGGGAGACTTTGCCCTTTACGGAATGGGCATAGCCGATTGTGAATAACTATTCCCGCCCCATAAGCTGAAATCTGCGCATAAAAACTTAATTTTGCGGCAGATTTACGCGCAAAATATAATAGGTATATGGCAGAGAGCGTTTCAGCAGAAAACAGCGAGAAAAAAAGTCTGAACTTCATTGAGGAGATAGTTGTAAAGGACCTGGCAGAGGGCAAGAACGGAGGCAGGGTGCAGACCCGATTCCCGCCAGAGCCAAACGGATACCTTCATATCGGGCACGCCAAGGCCATCTGTATGGACTTCGGCATAGCCGCCAAGTACGGTGGCGTGTGCAACCTTCGCTTTGACGACACCAACCCTACTAAGGAGGATACCGAGTATGTAGATGCCATCAAGGAGGACATTGAGTGGCTTGGCTTCCACTGGGGGAATGAGTATTATGCCTCAGATTACTTCCAGCAGCTGTGGGATTTCGCCATCGACCTGATAAAGCAGAGCAAGGCATATATCGACGAGCAGGATCAGGATACCATTCTCTCGCAGAAGGGCACCCCTACCCAGCCCGGCATCAACAGCCCGTACCGCGACCGTCCCATGCAGGAGAATCTGGACCTGTTCTACAAGATGAACAGCGGCGAGCTGGAGGAAGGCTCAATGGTGCTCCGCGCCAAGATTGACATGGCCCACAACAATATGCTGTTCCGCGACCCCATCATCTACCGCATAGTGAAGACACCGCACCACCGTACAGGTACAAAGTGGAAGGCTTACCCTATGTATGACTTCGCACACGGGCAGAGCGATTTCTTTGAGGGTGTCACCCACTCTCTCTGCACTCTGGAATTCTTCCCGCACCGTCCGCTCTATGACCTGTTCATTGACTGGCTGAAGAAGGGCGAGGACCTTGACGACAACCGTCCGCGTCAGAACGAGTTCAACAAGCTCAACCTGAACTACACATTGCTCAGCAAGCGTAATCTGCTGGCTCTGGTTCAGAACGGAATGGTTTCAGGATGGGACGACCCGCGTATGCCTACAATCTGCGGCTACCGCCGTCGCGGCTATACGCCAGAGTCCATCAAGATGTTCGTTGACCGCATCGGCTACACCAAGTTCGACGCGCTGAACGATATGGCGCTTATGGAGTCTGCCATCCGCGAGGACCTGAACCGCAGGGCTACCCGCGTATCGGCAGTCATTGACCCTATAAAGCTTACTGTAACCAACTATCCGGAGGGCAAGACCGAGCAGCTTGAGGCCATCAATAACCCCGAGGACCCTGAAGCCGGCACACACACAATAACTTTCAGCCGCGAGCTCTGGATTGAGCGCGATGATTTCATGGAGGATGCGCCGGCCAAGTACTTCCGCCTGTCACAGGGCCGTGAGGTACGTCTGAAGAACGCCTACATCGTACTCTGCACCGGTTGCAGGAAGGGCGATGACGGACGCGTTGAGGAGGTGTTCTGCGAATACATCCCTAACACGAAGACCGGCGAGAGCGACTCAAACCGTAAGGTCAAGGGTACAATCCATTGGGTAAGCACAGCCCACGCCGTAAAGGCTGAGGTTCGTCTGTACGACCGTCTGTGGAAGGTTGAGAACCCACGTGACGAGATGGCACGTCTGCGCGAGGAGGGTCTGTCGCACGTTGACGCAATGAGGCAGATGCTGAATCCTGACTCTCTGGAGATACGTGAGAACTGCTATGTAGAGGAGTATCTTGCCGGCACCAAGCCTATGGACCACTTCCAGTTCCAGCGCATCGGCTACTTCTGCACAGACAAGGACTCGACACCTGAGCATCTGATATTCAACAGGACCGTATCGCTTAAGGACTCCTGGGGTAAGATTAAGGACAAGGCATAAGCAGGATGAAGGAGAGCCAGTCGTCTTACTTTGAGAGCAGCGAGTTTCTGGAATTGCTCAACAGTTATGAGAGTATGGAGCACGAAGGTGCTCCACGCTACTTTGACGGTATAGACATATCAAATCTGGCCGAGTTCTACAGCTCGATGGATGAGGATGACAAGGCATCGGCCGCCATCAGCTACGGATTGCAGATTCACCCCAACGATACTGACATTCTCATAGCACAGGGCCATCTTCTGCTAAAGCAGGGAAAGAGCCACGAGGCCCGTACACTGGCAGAGTCCATAAACGAGACGAATTGTCGCGAGTTGCTGTTTCTGAAAGGCAGCATAGAGCTTTATGATGAGGACAATGTGATGGCAGAACGATACTTCTGCCAGTCTGTTGAGGCAGGAGACGAGGATTTCGGGCTCTACGCCGATATAATAGCGGCATTCATTGACTACGGGCAGTACGATTACGCTCAGAACTGGCTGGACAAGGCTATGGTGCTTGAGCCGGACTACAAGGATTTCGCAGAGCAGCAGGCAGACCTCTATATGGCCACTCAGAATCTCACGCAGGCTGAGGAGAAATACAACCAGCTGCTGGACGAGTATCCATACGAGATTTACTATTGGGAGCAGCTTGTCTGCATAGCATACCGGCTTGAGGAATGGGCAAAAGCGCTTGACTATTTTGAATACATTGAGGCCATAGACCCTATGTACGACTCAATGCAGATGATAAAAGTGGAGTGTCTGATAGAGAATGAGCATTATGCCCAGGCCGAGAGGAAGTTGCGCACGATGTTGGAGAAGACTCCTGACTCAAGCGAGGTTATGTTCCTTCTTGGCAACACATTAAGCCTTCAGCAACGTAACGAGGAGGCTATTCCATATCTGACGAAGGCTATTGAGATCTTCCCTGATGACCCTCAGATGTATATTCAGCTTGCCGCAGCACAGCACGAGTGCGGACAATACAAGAAGGCCGCGCAGAGTCTGACCAAGGCTTTCAACGGCGGATTTGCCTGTCACCCTGACAACATTCGCCTGCTGATGCTTCAACTTCTGCAAGACGATGACATCCAGACCGTTTGTGATATGCTCATCGCACTGTTCAGCATTGAGAATCTGGATATGGATGAATATGGTGTTTTCCTGAGTGCGCTGACTATGTGCTGCTGGCAGTCCGGACGCTCAGAGGATTTCAGAAAATACTTCGGGCTCGCTTTCGACGCTAATCCCGAGGGTACACTGCGACTTTTCGGCATAACAGACCTGACGCTGAGCAAAGAGCTGGCAACTACTATTCTCTTGAAAGTAAGTCAGGATGATGCGGCACAAACAACACAAAACAGATTATAAGAACCGCAATGGAATCAATAGGAATACTTCAATGGTGTCTTGACCACCTTAATTACTGGACAATCACGTTTCTGATGACAATAGAGAGCTCCGCTATCCCCTTCCCTTCCGAGATAGTGGTACCCCCGGCGGCCTATCACGCGGCTGCGACCGGAGAGATGAGCCTCATTATGATTATCATCTGCGCTACAATAGGCGCACTGCTTGGCGCGACCATCAACTATTTTCTGTCGCTCTGGCTTGGAAGGCCCATCATATACAAGTTTGCAGACAGTAAGCTTGGACATCTTCTCGCACTGGATGGCAGCAAGATACAGCGCGCCGAAGACTATTTCAACGCACACGGTACTGTATCAACACTTGTAGGCCGACTGATTCCCGTAATACGTCAGCTTATCTCCATACCCGCAGGACTATCCAGAATGAATTTCGCCAAATTTGCGGCTTTCACGGCACTGGGAGCCGGAATCTGGAATATCGTACTCACTCTGCTCGGTTATTTTCTGGAGCGCGTGGTACCAGAGGACCAGCTTATTGACACCGTAACCAAATACAGCCACGAGATAGGCTACAGCATCCTTGCGGTAGTAGTTGTCGTACTTGCCATAATCATTATTAAGAACAAGTCAAAGAAATCCTGATGATGAGCCCTATCCGCACAGACAGTAATCATTTATACACTTTCGCCACCCAGAGCATTGGAATGAGGACCATTATCAATGCAAGGGAGCTTGGAGGTTATATGATGCCTGACGGAAGAGTCATAAAGCGTGGAAAGCTTCTCCGGGGAGGAGCCTTGAACGCCACGTCACAAGAAGAGCTTAGCCTGCTCAGCGAGAAATACCATCTGGTCAGGATATTTGACTTTCGCACCAGTTTTGAGGTGGAACGCACTCCTGACAAGGAGGTTCCGGGTGCCAAACGTATATGGTTGCCCGCATTTGATGAGAGCAGTATGTCTATGGCAAAGATGTCACTTCCGTCTGAGGCATACCGGGACCTGGGAGGCTGGCTGGTATCAAGAGCCGCCAATCCTACCGTGCAGCAGATTGCACGTGATATGTACCCTATTATGATAACTACGGAGTTCACTCAAGTACAATATGCCGGTTTCTTCCAGAACATTCTGAGCAGTGAGGATGGTGCCATATTCTGGCATTGCTCACAGGGAAAGGACCGCACAGGGCTTGGAGCCGCACTCCTTCTGGCTGCGCTCGGAGCAGACCGCGACCTCATTATGACTGATTTTGAGATTTCAAATGAGGTATATATGCAGGAGGTTGAGCAGGTCTTCAGCCACTTGTCAACAAAAGAGGAGAAAGAGGCGGTGCTGACTTTCATTGGGGTAAATTCAAAGTATTTCGCCAATGCCCTTGACATTGTTGAGAAGCAATATGGCTCATTGCTAGGTTTTCTGCAAGGTCCGATATGTCTCTCAGATGATGATATCCGAGACTTGCGCGACCGTTTCCTTGAATAAGTCATAACGGAGGCAATCGTTGCTATCCATAAAAAAGCAATCCGGCCTTTTGGACCGGATTACCTAGAAATAACGGTTACGTTAATTATGCGTACATAGCAACGATCGCCTCGTAGAGCTCCTGCTTGCCAGAGGTCTGCTTCGGCTCGTCAACCTTCTTGCCATACTCGTAAGCCTCCTCGAGAGTCATCTTGCCCTCCTCGAACTTCTTACCAAGACCCTCGTCGAACGAAGCGTAACGCTCAGCCTTCATCTTCTTGTATGGTGACTCCTCAAGCAGCTTTGCAGCTGACTCAAGAGCGCGGGCCATAGCATCCATACCGCTGATGTGAGCGATAGCGATGTCCTCAAGGTCTGTTGAGTTACGACGGGTCTTTGCATCAAAGTTGGTACCACCAGTGCCAAGACCACCGCCACGGATAATCTCCATCCAAGCCTGGGTCAGCTCATAGTTGTCAATCGGGAACTGGTCAGTATCCCAACCATTCTGATAGTCACCACGGTTAGCATCAATTGATCCAAGCATACCAGCATCAACAGCGCAAGCGAGCTCGTGCTCAAATGTGTGACCTGCCAGAGTAGCGTGGTTAACCTCGATATTTACCTTGAAGTCCTTGTCCAGGCCATGAGCCTTGAGGAAACCGATTACGGTCTCGGTGTCAACATCATACTGATGCTTGCTCGGCTCCATTGGCTTCGGCTCAATCAGGAATGTACCCTTGAAGCCCTTGCTGCGAGCATAGTCGCGTGCCATTGTCAGCATAGTAGCCATATGCTCCTTCTCACGCTTCTGGTCTGTGTTCAGAAGGCTCATATAACCCTCGCGGCCACCCCAGAATACATAGTTCTCAGCGCCCAGAGCGATACCTGCGTCGATAGCGTTCTTAATCTGAACGATAGCACGTGCCACTACATCGAAATCAGGATTTGTTGAGGCACCGTTCATATACCGCTTGTTGCCGAATACGTTAGCGGTTGACCACAGCAGTTTGGCACCGGTCTCCTGCATCTTCTCCTTGATATAAGCTACGATAGCCTTCATATTGGCCTCGTACTCCTCTACGTTTGCACCCTCAGAGATCAGGTCAACATCGTGGAAGCAGAAATAAGGAATGCCCAGCTTCTCCATAAACTCGAAACCAGCGTCAACCTTATTCTTTGCAGTCTGAAGAGCATCAGCCTCAACCCATGGGAAGGTCTTGGTACCGCCACCAAACTGGTCTGCACCCTCTGCACAGAGAGTATGCCACCAAGCCATAGCGAAGCGGAGCCACTCCTTCATTGTCTTACCCATAATCACCTTGTTCTCATCATAGTAATGGAAAGCCATAGGGTTCTTGCTGTCCTTACCCTCAAACTGGACCTTCTTCAATCCAGGAAAATACTCTTTTGCCATAATTTAAGTTTATTACGAAATTGTATATTATCTAGTTTACAAAGTTACATTTCTTTTTTTCAATATACGAATTTTAGCAGATATTATTATATCAGACAGGCATATAAAGGCTAAGGATAGTCTTCCAGCGCTCGTATGCCTTCCTGTATTCATCTACCTTCGATGCATCAGGCTCAATGACACGCAACTTCTCAAGAGTGGCGAATGCCTCGTCGTGATCCTTGTAGATACCGGCTCCCATTCCGGCACCCTTTGCGGCACCTACGGAACCGTCAGTATCATACAGCTCAATAACAGCTCCGGTAACACCGGCAAGAGTATCGCGGAACACCGGATTAAGGAACATATTCGCATTTCCTGCGTGAATCTTTGAGATATCCATTCCCATATCCGACATTATCTCCATACCATACTTAAATGAGAATACAATTCCCTCCTGAACGGCACGTGCAATGTGGGTACGGTTATGTATGTTGAAGTTAACTCCGTGGATGCTGCAGCCTACGTTGTGGTTTGACAAGACGCGCTCTGAGCCGTTTCCGAAAGGCAGGACAACTATACCGTCAGAACCTATAGGCGCCTGGTCTGCCAGTTTGTTCATATCTCCGTAAGAGATACCCTGCTCCATAATGTTTCGACGGGTCCAGGCGTTCAGGATACCGGTACCGTTGATGCAAAGCAATACTCCCAGTCGTGTCTCGTAGCCAGTGTGATTTACGTGGGCAAATGTGTTCACTCTTGACTGCGGGTCAAAGTTCACATGGCCGTTCACGCCATAGACAACTCCTGACGTACCTGCGGTGGCGGCAATCTCACCAGGATTGAACACATTAAGTGATACGGCGTTGTTGGGCTGGTCACCGGCACGGTAGGTAACAGGAATGCCCTCTGCCAGACCAAGCTCGGCAGCTATGGCGGCAGTCACCCTGCCCTGCTCTGAGAAAGTAGGCTTAATCTCCGGTATGATTGACTCCGGAAAACCGAAGTAATCAAGAAGGAAACTTGCAACCTTATTGTGCTTGAAATCCCAGAACATACCCTCTGAGAGTCCTGATACAGTGGTGCATTTCTCACCAGTAAGACGGTATGCGATATAATCGCCAGGCAACATTATCTTGTCTATCTTCTCGAAAAGCTCCGGCTCATTCTCCTTTACCCAAGCCAGTTTTGAGGCTGTGAAATTACCGGGAGAGTTCAACAGATTGGTAAGGCACTGGCCATTGCCAAGCTCACGGAAAGCCTTCTCGCCGTATGGTACGGCACGGCTGTCGCACCAGATGATGGCCGGACGCAACACGCTGCCATTCTTGTCCAGACACACAAGTCCGTGCATCTGATATGAGATACCGATGGCCTGTATGTCATCACCCGTGGCCTCTGCCATCTGCATGACCTTGGCAGTCACATTCTTGAGATAGCTCCACCAGTCTTCAGGATCCTGCTCTGCCCAACCCGGGTTCAACGCCTTGATTGGAGCTTCCGAATCAGGATAAAACGCAGATGCCACACTCTTTCCAGTCTGAACTGATACAAGGCTCGCCTTAACAGATGAGCTGCCTATGTCATAACCTAACAGATACTTTTTCATAACACTTAATATATTGGTTTATTTTATTAATTAATTCTCTTCAATCAGAGCGTCATTCCAGACCGGCTCAACAGTTGGTTGGTTACCATGCAGCAGGTCAATCCGAACCGGCGTGCCGTCATATTCAACAGAACTGAGCAAATCGTGATGAGACTTGTCTGTATGCATCGTGACATTGACTATGCGTCTCATTAACATTCCGTTGTACGCCCCCTCGCGCTTCCCTATTATCAAAGTTCCGGCCGCATCATCATATACGAAAGGTATCTCCGAGCATTCGCCCTTCTCATAGCCGTATGTTACGCCATCATCCTCATAGAGAGTGAACGAGCCATTCTTGCCGGCATAGACATGAACATCAAGCGTATCAGCGGCAACTTGGTCTGCATACTCAATCTGGGGGCCATACACAAGAATGGCACCGGCGGGAACAAACATCGGCATACGCTCATACGGTGCGTCAGCCATAATGAACTGACCGCCGTCATAGACCTTGTCCGGATTGTTATAGTCATACCATCTTACTCCCTCTGGTAAATATACCATACGGTCACGTGCCTGATACTCGGTTACCGGGCAAATCATCAGAGACGGGCCGAACATATACTGGTCGTGTACATTGTATGTCTTCCTGTCATTAGTGAAATCCATTACCAGACCGCGCATAATGGTATAATCATTCCAGTAAGCCGCACCAGCCAGCGAATATATGTACGGCATAAGACGGTAGCGCAACTGGTTGTAATACAGAATGGAGTTGTAGGTTGGCGAGCCCTCCGGCGCTATGTTCCAGATCTCACGAAGCGGGAACTGCCCGTGTGCCCTATATAAAGGTGTGAATGTTCCGAACTGATACCAGCGTGTCTGAAGCTCACGCCACTCAACCAGATCGTCGTTGACAATGCCCGTCCGGTCAAACATATTCTGAGCCTGCGAGTAGCGGTTCTCAACGCAGAAGCCGCCGATATCCATTGTCCAATATGGATTACCGCAGAGTGAGTAGTTCATTCCGGCCACAATCTGAGAGTACATATCCTCCCAGCGGGTGCCAATGTCGCCACTCCACGATGCGGTGCTGTAACGCTGCTGGCCGGTGAATCCGTTGCGGGTCAGCTGGAAGACACGGGTGTCGGGATCTGTCTCACGCAGTCCCTCATAGATTGCCTGTGCGTTCATCAGCGCATAGCCCAGCAAGTACTCGGTTGACGAGCCCAGAGCCGTTGGACCTACAAGCTGCTTGTGATACGGCATAGGCACACAATCGCGCACATTCGGTTCACTGGCATCCATCCACCACGCGTCGATACCGTATTTATAAAGGTGCTCCTTTATCTGACTCCAGAAAAGCTTACGCGCGCCAGCGGAGTATGCATCGTAGAACGAGCCTATATATCCAGGGCCAACCCAGTCGCGGATGCTGTCCTCAACAGCCTTGGTGTACATCCAGCCATTCTGCTCAAACTCCTTGTAATGCTCTGTGGTATGATAGAACTTGGGCCATACAGATATCATAAGATGTCCGTTAAGCGCGTGGACATCGTCCACCATCTTCTTTGGATCAGGGTATCGCGATGCCTCGAACTCGTGTGAGCCCCACTTGTCATCCTCCCAGTAATTCCAGTCCTGAACGATGTTGTCAATGCCTATGCCCTTGTCGCGGAAGGTCTTCAGCGTTGATACCAGCTCATCCTGAGTACGGTAGCGCTCCCGGCTCTGCCAGAATCCCATAGCCCATTTAGGCATAATGTTGGCCTTTCCCGTCAGTTTTCGCAGGCCGCTTATCACGCCATCCATATTCTTGCCGGGAATGTAATAGAAATCTGCCTCAGGCACCATCTCGGTCCACATAGTGATGTCGTTCTGAAGTTTCTGGTCAACAGGAGCGTGTGCCTTCAGGCCGAGATATGATGTGGTTCCGTCCGGTTTCCACTCAATGCGCAGCTTATATCTTCTGCCAGCCTCAAGAATTGCAGGGAACTGATATGTGTTCGGATTCCAGGCTGTACGCCAGCGCTCCCATATCACAAGCTCATCATCAATAAACAGTTTGACATAACCCGCATAATAGAGTTGGAAGAAGAACTCACCACTCTCCTTCGGCTCGAAGTAGCCCTCGTAGGTCACGTTCTGTCCCAGACGGGGAAGATTCTTTATCATATCGGCATCGGAATACGAGAGAGAGTCCTCCCTGCGCACCAACGGCTCCGGCTGTGGCATAGTACCGCCACGGCGGAAGCCCCACATCTGAGGCTGGCTGTATGTACCAGTAAGCCCGCCCTCGTTGCCATCCTTGCCAAACAGCCTGAAAACGCGGTTCAGCTGCTGATATGGCTCAGGATTGCCGAAACGGCTCTGTGAGTATGTGTCCCACAAAATACCATAATTGTTGGTGGAGATTACGAATGGTATGCTGATTTTTGTGTTATACTGGAAAAGCTCCTCATTCTGCCCCTTGTAGTTCCAGATGTCAGACTGCTGCTGCCCCAGTCCGAAAAGCCCCTCGGAGTCATCACCGGTACTCATACGTGTGATAACGGTGTAGCCGGTTGTGCCATCCACGGTTATCGGAGTAAACTCAGCCTTGGCCAGAATACACCTTGACTGGCCATCATCAGAAAGAAGCCATACCCGTCCATCGGATTTCGATACAATGACCCTTGCATCCGCCTCTGATGATGAGACAACAAGCAGCTCATCCTTTAAAGCCCTCAGAGAATCCGGAAGGGAGACATTCTCCTCCATCGCATTAACGACATTCAGCCCGATACGGCCTATACCGGGGAGCGTGACAAGGCTCTGTCTGTCTTTAAATTTTGTCTCCGGAGTCTCAGAGATACGGACAATGCCGCCCTCAAGTATTTGGACACGCACCTTTGCCGGACCATTCAACTCCGGGCTGGAGACATTGACAACCACTCCGTCACTTGTTATCCGATACTCTTTGGAGCAGCAGACCAATGCAAAAGACAATGCAAGCAAATAACCGAATCTTCTCATAGCAAACAGGAAATATTATCAGAACAAACGTTTGGTCACTATAGTACGCCCGTCAGAGTAGAGACGTTTGGAAAGATATACACCTTTTACAGGGTTCTCCTCCACCTTGCCGTCCAGTCCGTAGAATATCTCAGACACCAGAGTGACCTCTGCAGCAACCTCATCCACATCAGTCTTTTTCTTGAATGACTCAATCTGAGAGTTGATCTTGTCCGACGCCTCCCACAGCTGGAATGTAGAGGCGGTACCGGCAAACTCCTCACCATACTGACTCATAACCCTCTCCAGGAGCATATACGGTCTTCCCAGCCTTATTTCCTCGTTATCCGCATACATATCAAGCAGCGCTTTTCCCTCATTGAAAGCCTTCAGATATGCTGAGAGATTAACCACCCGGATCTCTGCCTGCTCCGAAATATCATTAATCTCCTTGACAGCAGCCTCGTACTCCTGTCCGGTATTGCCACGAAACGCATTGTAGCGATCCATTGCTGCAGACATCTCGCTTATCATAGCCTGCGAGAACGCCGGACCATAATCCACAAGTTGGGTGTATGCCTTTCGAATACGGTTCATCGCCTCCAGGAATCTCACCTTATACTGATACGCATAAGAAGGCGCCGTCTCAATAAGTATATTGCCTATCACGACTCCATCCCATCCGGAATCTGTCGTGAACTCAAGCACATAGTCATCCTCAAAATAGACATAGAACTCGTAACGGTTCGCCTTGGAGCCGGTGACTTTCTGATATACTATCTCATTCATCATTCCGGACGATGGCACTTCCGGAACTTCCAGAACAGTATTGTCTGATGACCCTCTTACTGTCAGTGAATATGTCATTGAGTTGCTCTGGGCCGATGAGTTCCAGTAAGCGGAGTTGAACGACACGGCATACTTGCCAGGCTTCAGATGCAGGGGATGCTCCTGATATGTACCATAAATGAGAGAGCAGGGTCCGGCGTCACGTGCCGCCAGATAAAAGGCCGCATCCATATCTCCGCCTTTGTTGAAATACTGCATTCGCGCACCGGCCACATTAGCCTCATTCTGACCCTTCTCAATTCTCTTTCCCTTGGAATAAGTAACGCGCATCCAACCCTCGGGGATGCCCTCGCCTATCTGGTCTTTCTGAGACATCCAGTCCGGTTTGAGAATTGTCTCATAAACGAACTCACCTGTCACCTCCTCTACTCCAAGATAATAAGTGAAGGAGCACTTCTCATTGTCTCCGCCGCAAGTGTCAACCACATTGACAAGCGAGAGGTGATAGTCTCCTGCAGGAACGGCATCACCCGGCTTGATAGTGAACGTGATGACATTGCTCGCGCCGGTCTCGTCCGGACGGATAATACGCTCCGCATAGCCTCCTTTCAGCAACGCATATACAGTGTCGCAAAGAATCGGCTGATTAAACGAATACTGGAAAGAGACGCCCTCAACCGGCAGATCAAAAGAGTTGTCGGCGGGAGAAGCGCTCAAAAGCTTTGGAGGAATAGCCTCAATGGGTCCGTCAAGCGTATAACGCTTGCAGAAATTCCATATCTCGCAGCTGGTGAGAACACAAGAGGCATCCATAGATACCCAGTGTCCTTTTCCGTCAAGAGTAAGAAGCGCCACCTCTACTCCGGTCTCATGGTTTGTCCAGACCTCAAGCGAGGCATTGGATTTGCCATGATATGGCTTGGTGTAAACCGAATTGCGGTCACAGCCATCTATGGTCACCCACTTCTCAATGTACGGTCTTGCACCGCTATATGCCACAACATCATCGTCAGTACCGTGGGTGTGGATTACCGGAATAGGCCTTGGACTATATGCGTCACCGCCCATCGCATAACCGCTGATAGGCGCCATAGCCGCAATCTTGTCTGCTATGCGCGATGCCGCGTGGTACGTCATCATGCCACCCATAGAGAAACCTGACAGATATACACGACGCTTGTCTATGGCGTGCTTCTGAAACATATCCTCTATTATCGCCTCAATAAAATGTGTATCCTTGTCTCCGCCTATATCCCAGGACTTGCCCTCGCCCTCTGGATATACCACCACGAATTTGGCGGTATCAGCCACGGCGGCCCAGTTCGCCATACCTTTCTGATAAGCCGCATCCTGGTTCATTCCGTGCATGGAAATGACCAGAGGCGCATAATCCGGTAAATCACGCGGCACATAGACCAGCATCTCGCGTGTGGCGCCGTCAACCTTTATTGTCTCCCTTGTCTCTTGAGCCTTTGCAGGAAAAATCAGTAGTAAAGCAAGAATAAGCGAAGTAAAATGCCTCATAAGCAGTCATAATTTTATTAATATGCAAATATGTGAAAAAAAAATCACACAATCGGAATGACTGTGTGATTTTTGTGTCCGGTTTCTAAACAAAACCGGTATGAGAGCACCTTGAGATTACTTCTGCAGGAGCTTGTCATTTGAGCCCAGCACCTCCACAATCTTGTGGATGTACATCTTCTTCATATTCTCGCGGGCCGGCTTGAGATACTGGCGCGGATCGAAGTGGCTTGGATTCTCGGCAAGGTACTTGCGGACTGCGGCGGTCATGGCCAGACGTGAGTCAGAGTCAATGTTGATCTTGCAGACAGCGCTCTTTGAAGCCTCGCGGAGCTGCTCCTCCGGGATACCTACTGCATCTGGCAGCTTGCCACCGAAGGCATTGATGGTATCAACCTCTTCCTGTGGAACTGAAGATGAGCCGTGGAGTACGATTGGGAAGCCAGGAAGCTTCTTCTCTACCTCGTGCAGCACGTCAAATGCCAATGGAGGAGGAACCAGCTTGCCAGTCTTCGGGTCGCGTGTGCACTGCTCCGGCTTGAACTTGTATGCACCGTGTGATGTACCTATTGAGATGGCCAGTGAGTCGCAGCCTGAGCGGGTAGCGAAATCAATCACCTCCTCTGGCTTGGTGTAGTGTGAGACCTCAGAGGCAACCTCATCCTCAACACCTGCCAGAACGCCGAGCTCGGCCTCTACGGTTACATCGTACTTGTGAGCGTACTCTACAACCTTCTTTGTGAGGGCGATATTCTCCTCGTATGGAAGAGCAGAGCCGTCAATCATAACTGAGCTGAAGCCCATATCAATACAATCCTTGCAAAGCTCAAAGCTGTCACCGTGATCAAGGTGAAGGACGATTTCCGGATGTGCGCATCCAAGCTCCTTGGCATACTCAACGGCACCCTGAGCCATATAGCGCAGAATAGTGGCGTTCGCATAGTTGCGGGCACCCTTTGATACCTGCATGATAACCGGAGACTTAGTCTCTACTGCAGCCATTACGATGGCCTGCATCTGCTCCATTGTGTTGAAGTTGAATGCCGGGATAGAATAACCGCCCTTTACGGCAGCTGCGAACATCGCGCGGGTGTTTACCAGACCCAATTCTTTGTAATTAACCATTTTGCTTATATTTTTTAAAGAATACTATCCGCCTTTTCAGGTTTTCGTCCGCAAATTTAACCAAAACATTTGTAAATTCGCGAATTGAAACTTTTTTTATGATATGAGGCTAAGAAAGCTTTTTCTATATGTTCCATTGCTGCTCACGGTTGTAGCTCCGTTGTCCGTATGTGCTGAGAGCGCTAACGAGGCTCTCAGGAGATTTGCAGGGAACATTCATCAGTTCAGTCAGATCTTTCCACAGGAAAAGGTGTATATCCAGTTCGACAACACCTCTTATTATACAGGCGAGACTATATGGTTCAAGGCATATGTGGTAAATGCCGCCGATAACCACCGTGCGGCAAGCAAGGTCCTGTATGTGGACCTCATCTCTCCCGGAGGCGTCGTGCTGAAGCAGCAGAAGCTGAAGATTGTGGCAGGCCAGTGCGACGGCTCATTCCCGCTTCTGGACGCAAGTACCAGCAGCGCGCGCGAGCTGCGTGGCGTACTTCCCTACCCGAGCGGTTTCTATGAGGTCCGCGCCTACACAATGAATATGCTCAACTTCAATCAGGAGGCTATTTTCTCCCGTGTGTTTCCAATATACGAGAAGCCGTCAAAAGAGGGAGCGTATTATGATGAGGCTCCATCAATAAAGCTGCACAATTCCTTTGTGGAGCAGTACAGGCCGGAGACCGACACCCAGAGAAAGACAGAGATGGCATTCTACCCCGAAGGAGGCCGTATCATTCTTGGAAAAGAGTGCAAGGTTGCTTTCAAGATAACAGGAGCAGACGGCTTAGGCATTGAGGCCACCGGGACCGTCGATGAGTCCGGAACAGGTTTCAAGACCATACACGACGGAATGGGCTCCTTCACATTCACACCCCTGAGGCGAGCCAACAGTGTCACTGTTCAAACAGGAGACAAGACATTTCATTTCAACATGCCGGAGGCCGAGACCGAGGGATACGCTCTTTCCGCCGATAATCAAGGCAGCAAGCTGAGGGTCAGGATATCCGGAACAGCCGGAATGACAACCGACACGCTCGGACTCGCAGTTTTGTGCCGTGATGGTCTGGTATTCTTCAACACATTACAGCAGGACAGCAACCACGAGGCAGAGATTGTCATACCGCTTGAGTCCGGCGAGGGTGTATGCCGCACAGTATTGTTCGACCGCAGCGGAAACATACTGGCCAGCAGGGCTTTCTATGCGAAGTCATCAAGTCTGGCACCACAGCTCACATTTCAGACTGACCAGAAGAAATATGGTCCTTTCCAGCCGGTCACACTGGACTTCAATCTCACCGACGGCTCTGGAGCGCCATTCAGGGACCGTTTCTGCCTGTCGGTACGCGATGCCCGCGCGTCAGGCAACCTGACATCAGGAGACCTGCGCACCACCCTGCTTCTGTCATCAGACCTGAAGGGATATGTGCATCAGCCGGAATGGTATTTCGAGGAAGAGAGCCCGCTCCGCGATGAGGCCCTTGACCTGCTTACAATGGTGCAGGGTTGGGAGCGTTACGAATGGAACTATATGACCGGACTGAGCAAATTCCAAGAGAGGCACCGCACCGAGCAAGGTCTCACACTGAACGGTTGGATACTGTCTCCTTCTGGAAACAAGCCCATTGCGAACACCAAGGTGATGGTGGCGCTGGTCCCGCCAGACAAGACACAGACAGAGCAGTTTGACTGCATCACCGACAGCACAGGCTACTTCGGCCTTGATGTGTCTGATTTCTACGATGTAGCGCGCTTTACCATCCATACCACCGAGAAAAAGCGTATGGTAGGCACCAGCTCGCGAATACTGTTTGAGCGCTCAATGACTCCGGACATACGCGCATACTACCCTGCAGAGACCACCCTGCGCAACATAGCACCCAAAAAGAGAGTCATTGTTGCCGAAGAACAGCCTGAAGACGACAATCTGCCTGAAGTAATATGGGACAATATCGGTTACCTGTTGCCCGACGTGGATATCCAGGACAAGCGCAAGTATGTAGATTACTTTACGTTCAAGGCATTCAACGTGCAGCAGGACATTGAGGCAGAGCTGGACCGTGCCGAATTCACAGGAGATGTTCTTGGATACTTATTGGATAAAGGATACGTCTTCAATATGCGTCCTGACAGCTCAGGTCAGGAGAATCCCCTGCTTGAGCTCAGCGGCTCTGACGAGGAGGTCGCATTCCAGCTGGCCGATACCTGTATGCTGAACGGCATTCCGGCATTCTGGTACGTACACAACACAGAGCGGTGCCTCTATCAGGGCATCTTCTGCCCGCCTTGGGCCATAGACACGCAAGACATCAGAAGCCTTATGGTATATGACCGTGTCATGCCTCTCACATCAATAATGTCGCTCACGCCGCTTATTCTTCAGGGACTGGGCAAGCACGTTGATGTGACCAGCATGGCCAATACCGTTGAGAGCGCCAGCCCGGACAGGCCTTCGCGCAACTACTATCTGATAGACCTTCAGGTAAAAGATGATTATTTCCTGAGCTCAAAGAGAGAGCTCAACGAGTTAGGCAAGAGAGTATCCAACTTTTATGGATTCTCATCGCCATACCAGTTCTACAGTCCAAGCTATCCGGACGGTCCTATTGTAGGCGATGTGGACTATCGCCGCACCCTATACTGGGAGCCGAACGTAGTGACCGACGCGGACGGACACGCCTCAGTGACATTCTACAACAACTCCATCACATCGGAGTTCAGCATCAGCGGAGCCGGCATCACAGCTGGCGGACAGCCGTATGTTCTTGAGAGCGGTTTCTAACCGTTCTCAAGAACATACGGCTGCGCCGACCTCTTTTTAGTTCAGCTTTCGCTGAACACGGGTGCAAGCACCCTTGGCTGCTCTGGCAGCGTCCTTCGGACCAATTAATTTTGGAGAGTGGTTTTTGACCACTCTCAAGAACATACGGCTGCGCGGACCTCATTTTAGTTCAGCTTCCGCTGAACACGGGTGCAAGCACCCTTGGCTGCTCTGGCAGCGTCCTTCGGACCAATTAATTTTGGAGAGCGGTTTCTAACCGTTCTCAAGAACATACGGCTGCGCGGACCTCATTTTAGTTCAGCTTCCGCTGAACACGGGTGCAATTAAAGAGGGAAATATTTTGCAGATGAGAATTAAAGCATTAACTTTGCGGTCCGAAACCCCCACCATAGTGGTGGAGTATTAAAAAAGAAACAATTATGAAACAAGGTATTCATCCTGACAATTACCGTCCTGTAGTATTCAAGGACATGTCAAACGGCGACTGCTTCCTGTCACGCTCAACCTGTGCCACAAAAGAGACCATTGAGTTTGAGGGACAGACCTATCCGCTTATCAAGCTTGAGATTTCAAACACATCACACCCGTTCTATACCGGTAAGTCAAAGCTGGTCGATACCGCAGGACGTGTGGATCGTTTCATGAGCCGCTACGCAAGAAGCCGCAAGCAGTAATCCGCAGCGAATATCTTAGAACAATAACCGGCAATCTCCTTTCGGAAGTTGCCGGTTTTCTTATATCCTGTTTCCTGACTTATTTCTGTTTCTCGCGCACAAAGCGTTTGCCATTCCACAGATATACTACAGGCTCACGGCGCAGGTATCCTGCAAAACGCGCAGAATCCGCGTCAAGGCAGCCAAGGCCGGTATAATGGAATGCTATTCCGTCAAGATTGTCGGAGACTGATGCCTGAACGCTTCTGACCATAGAGACTTTCTCCAGGCTGGCAATAGAGTCACGGTCTGCCCCACCCGCTATAAAATCCTTAAGGGTTGGAGCGGACAGCAGCCTTGCGCCATCAACAGGTTTCCAGTGAGAGTCATAGAACAGCACACGGCTGTCACGGACAACACTCTCAACAGTATGCACAACACATATCAATGGAATTGAGTCTTTGTAATAGAACAGGCGGATGCTCACATCAGACTTATCCGTATATCGTATCGAGACCATATCCTTGTCAATGCTCACCAGCTCACTTATGCCGTCCAGACGATTACGCACCGCCGCACGCATTCCCCCATCAAGAAAGTCCAGCATATCCAGACGGTTCACCTGAGAGAGTAGCGGAAGAACGGAATCCGGCATCTCTTTGAAAACAGTACGGATATCGGCAGCCTTAACAGAGCAGAGGCTTGCCAGGAGCAGAAAAGCAGTAAACACCTTATTCATATTACAGGGAATTACTCGTTCAACGAAAAGACACGATCGGGATACTCCACATTCTCCAGAAACAGGCCTTGCGCGGGAGCCGAGTCGCCGGCTCTGCATCGGTCTTTGGCGTTAATGATGCAAGCGAACTCGTCTAAAGTGATTTTTCCACGGCCAACCTCCATAAGCGTACCCACAATGGCACGGACCATATTTCTCAGGAATCTGTCGGCAGTTATGCAAAACACCCACGTACCATCTCCGGCATCACTCCAATGAGCCTCGGTCACACGGCAATCATTGGTTTTTGTATCAGTGTGCAGTTTGCTGAAACTGGTGAAATCTGTAGTAGAGAGCAACAGTCCCGCCGCCTTGTTCATCATATCGAAATCCGGCCTGTTCAGCAGCCGCCACGAATAATCACGCAAGAATGGAGTCTTTCGCAAAGACACATAATAGCGATATGTGCGGGAAACGGCATCGAATCTGGCGTGTGCATCGGCCGCTACCGGAACTATGCGCTGTACAGCAATATCGTCAGGCAGGATGCCGTTCAGCTTTGAAGTCATCCAACCTGCATCGGCAGGCTCAGGAATATCAAAATGAGCCACCATCATCCTTGCGTGAACGCCAGTGTCGGTACGTCCGGCACCTGTTACGTGTATATCCTGACGCAAGAACAGCGACAGGGCCTTCTCAAGCGTCTCCTGTACCGAAGGCGAGTCGGGCTGTATCTGCCAGCCGCAGTAGCGTGTGCCATCAAAGCTCAGATAGATGAAGTAACGCATAATTCCTATAATCTGTTGGCAAGATTCATTATGTTTACCGCCACAAGTGCGGCAGTCTCGGTTCTGAGACGCGACAAGCCCAGGGAGACCGGACGGAATCCGTTCTGCAATGAGGCATCAATCTCTTTCGGTGAGAAATCTCCCTCAGGCCCAATCAGCGTAACCACATCATTACCAGGGACCACCATATCTGCCAGATGGCGTTTCTCGCCCTCCTCACAATGCGCTATGAACCTGTCCGCGCACTGACAGGACGATACGAAATCGCGGAACGGCATCATTGGTACAAGCTCGGGCAGGAAGGCTTTCTGCGACTGCTTCATCGCCGCTATGGCTATGCGCTCCACCCTGTCCATCTTGACCACATCGCGCTCGGAATGGTCTGTCTTTAGGAACACTATCCTGTCAACGCCTATCTCAACGGCTTTCTCTATGAACCACTCATTGCGCTCCATCAGTTTTGTGGGAGCAAAGGCAAGAGTGATGCGGCCTCGCCACAATGGAGCCTGACACTCGCTTCCGCGCACAGCTACAATACAGCGTTTGCGGTCAATACTGCTGATTACGGCATCATAGAATGTGCCTTTGCCATCAGACAAGACTATTCCATCGCCCTCCTTGAGACGAAGCACGCGGATGCAATGGCCAGCCTCCTCTTCGGGAAGCTCCATCTCCTGACACACGTCAGGCACATAAAAAATCCGTCTCTCTGCCATTTCGCGTCAAATATACAAAAAGTAAGCAGGAGTTGTCATCACGACAACTCCTGCTCGAATTAAAATCTAATACCATGAAAAACACGTCTGCAAAGATACAATCATTTTTTAATCTCAATAGTAAGGCACCGGAAAAATGCAACCGTTTAACCTTTTTTAATATAAAAACGGCCTTTTGCCTACTCTACATAAAGGACAAGACCCTTCAGATACTCTCCTTCCGGATGAAAAATGTTTACCGGATGGTCTGCGGGCTGATGCAGCTGGTGCAGAATCCTCACACTTCTTCCGGCAAGAGCCGCCGCCGTAAACACTGCCGTGCGGAACTGCTCCTTGGTAACGACCTGTGAGCAGCTGAACGTGAACAGAAGTCCTCCCGGCTTGATTTTCTGGAACGCCTTCTCATTCAGACGACGGTAGCCGAGGAGCGCGCGTTTCAGGGCATCCTTATGCTTGGCGAATGCCGGCGGGTCAAGGACTATCAAATCATACACAGGCTCCATATCGTCAAGAAACTTAAACGCATCCTCAGCGAATGCCTGATGCCGTGTATCGCCGGGGAAATTATTCTCCACACCCTGACGTGTAAGCTCAATGGCACGTGCGGAGCTGTCAACAGAATGCACCTGTAAGGCACCGCCGCGCAATGCCGCAAGCGAGAATCCTCCTGTGTAGCAGAACATATTCAGCACCGTTCGTCCGCACGCCATACGCTCCAACAGCGCACGGTTCTCACGCTGATCTATGAACAGTCCGGTTTTCTGTCCGTTTATCCAATCCACAGGCATCCTCATTCCATATTCCAGAAGCTCATCTCCTGCTATGGGGCCGCCTATAAGATATGTGCCTGCGCGCTCTACATCGGCCTTGTACGGCAATGTCGTCTCAGATTTGTAATAAACCGACTCAACGGCTCCGTTCATAACCTCCATCAACGCGCCGGCAATCTCCTTACGCGACTCGTGCATGCCAACGGAATGCGCCTGAATCACAGCAGTGTGTCCGTAGATGTCTATGATAAGACCTGGCAGGCCGTCGCCCTCACCGTGAACGAGACGATAGATATTATGGTCATCGCGTCCGGTCAGTCCGAGCGTGTGGCGTACCGCAAGCGCCCTCCGCAGGCCATCACGCCAGAAATTCCCGTCAATGGCGACAGGCTTGAAGCTTAGCACCCTTACGGCTATGCTTCCCACTTGTATATGTCCCGTAGCTATCCAATCCCCCTGCGATGTATAAACGTCAACCACATCACCCTCATTGGGATTTCCCTCTATCGAGGCTATGGCTCCCGAGAAAATCCAGGGATGGAAACGAAGCAACGACTCCTCCTTACCCCTCTTCAATAATACTTTCTTCTGCATCTCTGTCAATAACCTGATAATCGCCGGACCTGAGCAGTCCGTTCAGATACTTATATATTCTAACACAGGCCCACGCGTCAATGGCGGCATACTGGCACTGGGCATCGCTCAATGTCTCGGCCTCCCAGTTGCTCAACTGCTGGCTCTTGGATATGCGTTTGCCAAACAACAGCGCGTACATACGCTGAAGTCCCTTCTCGCGGATTCCCATCTGGCCGGCCATCTCCTGAAGCTCCACGTATCTGTCCGGACTCACGCTGGCGTGCCTGCGCAATGAGCCGAAATCGTCTTTCAGGGAGAGACCCACTTTCAGTATTCTCGGATTGGCCAGAAAATCACAAAGAGCCGCAGGCAGGCCAAGAATGTTCAGACGGAAGAGGAATGCCTTGCCGGACGACGAGAGCTGAAGCAGCGCCGTCTTATAGACCACCCCTTTCTTGAACGAGGGACGAGTCTCGGTATCAAGCCCTACTATACGGCATCTTGACAGGTACCTCAGCGCATCGGCCACACCCTCAGGCGTATCCACAACCGTAATCGTGCCGGGGAACGTAACCTGCGGCATGGCAGGAATCAGTGTCTTGTCTATCGAGCTGTCTATTGTAACCATTGCAATCAGGACCGGCAGAATCCAGTTCTGCCCATCAGACTGCGAAGTTAAGATAATTCCACGGCATACGAGCGGTTGCTTGCATCCTTTTTTATATCTTTACAACCGGAAAGGCTGTAATTATGAAAAAAGATAAAACCGTAAAGAAAAAGAAAGAGTCATCTGGTCCAGGATTATTCGAGCGCATATCGCAGGCAGCGCACAATGATACTGTATGGTTCATAACAGGAGCCGTACTTGTAGTATTCTCGGTGTTCGTGGCTATCGCGTGCCTGTCGTTCCTGTTCACCGGAGGTACGGACCAGAGCGTAGCAGGCAATGCCGCGGCCGATGTGGCCAACAGCGCAGGCTCGTCAGGCGCGTCACTCTCTGAGATGATAATAAACCGTTGGTTCGGCATTCCGTCTTTCCTGCTTATAGCATTCCTGTTTGTAACGGGAACAAATCTGATGAAGATCACAAAGATACGTCTAGGCCGATGGTTCGTGAGCAGTGTCTTTCTGACTGTATGGCTCTCTGTACTGTTCTCGCTTATACTCACGCCACTTTTGAAGAGCTCATTCATCATACCGGGAGGAAATCACGGCATCAACGTCACAGATTGGCTCACTACACACGTAGGTCTGCCAGGCACTGTCCTGCTGCTGTTGCTTACGCTCCTGCTTTTCTGCATCTGGCTTACCCGACGCACAATCGAGTGGATTCGCGAGCGTCTCACTTTCAGGAGAGAGCGCACCCAGAAGGAGAAAGAGACCGACGCCCAGACATACGACAAGGACGAGAACCGTCACGGCCACGATTACCTGCGGAAGTCTCAGCCTGAGCCATTGAATGACAGCCCCTACGCCACAGAAGACGACAAGGAGAATCTCCCTGACGATGACATCACGGCAGACGATGACATCTGCAATGATTCAGATATTGACGGTGAGAGCGATACCGATGCCGGACCCGTCCTTGAGCCATCCTGCGAGGACGATGAGTCACAGAATCCCGCTCCGGAGGGTAATGACGGAAAGGATATTGAGCTTGAGATTATTGAGGCCAAGGAAGAGGAGCAGTACAGCGGCAAGCTGCCGGAGCCGTACAACCCGCGTCTGGACCTGTCGCACTACAAGTTCCCCACCATTGACCTTCTCAAGGAGTACGATGACTCCACGCCGCAGGACAACAAGGACGAGCAGCAGGCCAACAAGAACCGCATCATAGCGGTGCTTCGCTCATTCGGAATAGAGATCACTTCCATCAGCGCCACACAGGGTCCTACCATCACTCTTTACGAGATTACTCCGGCCGAGGGTATCCGCATCAGCAAGATACGTAACCTTGAGGACGACATCGCACTGAGTCTGGCTGCGCTTGGCATCCGTATCATCGCGCCTATTCCCGGAAAGGGAACCATAGGAATTGAGGTCCCGAACGCCAAGCCGGTTATGGTGCCTATGCAGTCCATCATCAAGAGCAAGAAATTTGTGGAGAGCAAATACGAGTTGCCTGTGGCACTGGGCAAGACCATCACCAACGAGCTGTTCATGTTCGATTTGGCCAAGATGCCTCACCTGCTGGTAGCCGGCGCCACCGGTATGGGTAAGTCCGTCGGTCTTAATGCCATAGTAACCTCACTGCTCTACAAAAAGCATCCGGCAGAGATGAAGCTGGTCATGGTGGATCCCAAGATGGTTGAGTTCAGCATCTACTCTTCTATCGAGAAGCACTTCCTTGCCAAGCTGCCAGATGCCAACGAGGCCATCATCACAGACCCCACAAAGGTTGTGCACACGCTCAAGTCGCTCTGTACCGAGATGGACAGCCGCTATGAGCTGCTGAAGGACGCCAACGTACGCTCCATCATAGAGTACAACAACCTGTTCATAGCCAGGAGGCTCAACCCGGAGAAGGGACACCGCTACCTGCCGTACATTGTTGTTGTGATAGATGAGTTCGGAGACCTTATCATGACCGCAGGCAAGGAGATTGAGACTCCTATATGCCGTATCGCACAGAAGGCGCGTGCCGTGGGTATGCATATGATCATCGCCACACAGCGTCCTACCACCAACATCATCACCGGTACCATCAAGGCCAACTTCCCGGCCCGAATAGCGTTCCGAGTGACATCGATGGTGGACTCACGCACCATTCTGGACCGTCCGGGAGCCAACCAGCTGATAGGCCGTGGAGATATGCTCTTCTCGCAGGGAGGCGATCCGGAGCGTGTTCAGTGCGCATTCGTAGATACCCCCGAGGTTCAGAACATCTGTTCTTACATCAGCCATCAGCAAGGCTATGTCACAGCCTACGAGTTGCCGGAGTATGTAGATGAGAACGAGGGCGGCGGCAACGACGGAGAGGCTCTCAGCAAGAATGACCTTGACCCCATTTTTGAGGATGCCGCCCGACTGATTGTGGGCAGCCAGCAAGGCTCCACATCACTTATCCAGCGTAAGTT
The DNA here is from genome assembly GCA_937898885.1 of uncultured Bacteroidales bacterium. Classification (GTDB taxonomy): domain Bacteria; phylum Bacteroidota; class Bacteroidia; order Bacteroidales; family Bacteroidaceae; genus Colenecus. Next base: position 54,412 of record CALDKD010000007.1, read on the forward strand.
CAAGATTGGCTACAACCGTGCAGGCCGCATAATGGACCAGATGGAGAGAGCCGGAATTGTAAGCGCCCAGGAGGGAAGCAAGCCTCGTCAGGTGCTGTGTATGGACGATATTGAACTAGAACAGAAACTACAGGGACTGCTATGATCTCAAGAAGAATCACATCGTTAGTAATCGCCGTGCTAATGTGCGGAATACTCTCCGCACAGGATGCGGAGAGTATGGTAAACGCCTTGGTAAAGACCATCAGCGAGCAAGGCATCAGATGCTCTGCCACGATATTGGGCTCAACGCCAGGTGATGTTGATATGAGCGCCACCCTTGAGATGAAGGGCGAGAAGTACTGTATGGTTACCCCTGAGTCATCGTACTGGTACGATGGCAAGACCCTCTGGAACGGTCTGGACATTGACGGCAACATTGTTGAGGTCTATATGACCGAGCCGGACCTGGATGAGATTGCGGGCACCAATCCTTTTGTCCTTATCAGGAGACACGAGGGTTTCAAGCTCTCCGCTCCCGATGCCAGACTGCTGAGGCTTACGGCAGAGGACCAGGAGCACGGTGCCAACGGGATACTCAGTATGGACGTCAAGTACGGCGACAACGGCAAGCCTGCCCTACTCTCCGTCCAGATGCTCATATCAGAGGGAACAACCGCCGACATCAAGATCAGGATTGACAAGTTTGAGACAGGCGGCACGAAAGAGAGTGATTTCGTGTTCCCGAAATCAAAATGGCCCGATGCTGAGATCATCGACTTAAGAATATAATAGTATAGGTATATGGAAAGAATCAAATGTCTTATAATCGGCTCGGGTCCTTCGGGTTTCACCGCAGCCATCTATGCTGCCAGAGCCACCCTCTCACCAGTTGTCTATGAGGGACTTCAGCCTGGCGGCCAGCTTACCACCACATCTACCGTAGAGAACTTCCCCGGCTATCCGGATGGAGTATCAGGCGATGACCTGATGAACGACCTACGCACACAGGCAGAGCGCTTCGGCACGGACATCCGGTACGGCACCATCACAGCTGTCGATTTCTCCAAGGCGCCTTACAAGGTTACAATTGATGACGGCTCAGAGGTAGAGGCCGATACGGTAATCATATCAACAGGCGCATCAGCCAGGTATCTCGGTCTTGATGACGAGAAGAAGTATGCGGGCCGGGGCGTGAGCGCCTGCGCCACCTGCGACGGTTTCTTCTACAGGAAGAAGGTTGTGGCAGTTGTAGGCGGTGGCGATACCGCCTGCGAGGAGGCGATGTACCTGTCCGGACTGGCATCGAAAGTCTATCTTGTAGTGCGCAAGACCTGGCTCAGGGCAAGCCAGATCATGCAGGACCGAGTGCTGAGCAACCCGAAGATAGAGGTGCTGTCCGGCTGCAACGTCTATGGTCTGACCGGCGACGGCAAGGTTCAGGGAATGAGAGTAGTACGCAATGCAGGCGCTCCGGACGAGGAGCGATTCGACAAGGAGATAGACGGTTTCTTCCTTGCCATCGGCCACAAGCCGAACTCAGAAGTCTTCGCCAAATGGCTGGAACTTGACGAGGCCGGCTATATCAAGACCATTGACGGCACGCCGAAGACCGGCATCCCCGGAGTGTTCGCCGCCGGCGATGTGGCCGACCCGCACTACCGTCAGGCCATCACAGCCGCGGCATCGGGCTGCAAGGCCGCAATCGAGGCTGAGAGGTACCTGAACGAAATTTGATTATATTGATTTCACATATTTTTGACATGAGAAAATTAGCATTGATTATTGCTGTTCTGGCATCCGGTACGCTGATGGCTCAGAACCGCGCCGGAGCTCCAGCCCAGGCACAGGCATCAGGACCTGTCAATCCTGTATTTGACAAGTACGTACAGCCGGACGTCTCATTCGGCGTATATTTCTCGGAATCCAAGTCCAAGCCGGCCACTCCCGACGAGAACGGTTTCATCCGCCGCTGGACACTGCTTGACCCAATCTCCAAGCAAGAGATCAGTTCCAACACTCTCTTCACCGACTCATGGCTGAGAACGGAATTTGCCAAGGAGTATTTTGAAGGACAGAATACGGTTCTTCCGCAGAACGGCGATTCTGTTACCGTAAAGATTCCTAAACGCGCCGCAAGAGGCGGAATGATGCGTATGGGCGGAATGGGCGGCCCTGGTGCGGCACCTCAGCAGGCTCCCGCACAGCAGCCGGCAGCACAGCAGGAGTTCAACGAAGTAAGTCTGAAATGGCACTGCGTGGACAGCAAGCGCTACAACGTGAAGCTCTACCGCTTTGCAAAGAGCCTGGGCATGCGCCCTACAGAGGGTCTGTTCCTGGGTGTCACCGTAGTCAACGCACCTGAGGATATGACTGTACGTCTGGCTGCCGGTTCCAACTCGGCATCAATGTGGTGGGTTAACGGTCAGGAGGTTCTCCTTCTGTCGGGTGACCGCAGAATGGTAGTGGATGACGGTGTATCCAAGGAGTTCACTCTCAAAAAGGGCAGCAATATAGTACGTTGCTCAATCATCAACGGCCCGGGTATGAGCGACTTCTGCGTCCGCTTCATCGGCCTTGACGGCAAACCTGTAACTAACCTCACAATCACCAACAAATAATATCGGAAATTATGAAAAAGATATTTGCAGCAGCTGCACTGTCAGCATTGGTAATGGGCGCATACGCTCAGACAGGTGATATTTTCATTCACGACCCTTCAACCATTGTCAAATGCAATGGCATATACTATACATTCGGCACCGGAGGCGGCGGCCTTATGTCGGATGACGGTTGGACATGGCGTTCCGGCGCTGTAAGACCTGGCGGCGGTGTGGCTCCCGACGCTATGAAAATTGGTGACAGATACCTTATCACATACAGCGGAAACTATCCCGGCACTCAGGGCAAGACCCACGGCATAGCCACCACAATGTGGGCCACAACCCTCAATCCCGATTCAGTGGAATACTCCAAGGAGGAGCTCGTGGCATGGGCCGGAGCGGACGACGACTGCTACTGCATAGACCCTGCCCTGCTGCTCGACCCGACAACCGGCAGACTGTGGATGTCATACGGAACCTACTTCGGAGCAATCCGCATTGTGGAACTTGACCCGAAGACCGCCAAGCGACTTGAGAAGAGCACGCCGGTTGACGTGGCAATTGACTGTGAGGCTACGGCTTTGATGTACCACAACGGCTGGTACTATCTGCTCGGCACTCATGGAACCTGCTGCGACGGTGTCAACTCAACATACAACATTGTCTGTGGCCGCTCACGCGAGATTACCGGTCCATACGTGGACAATGTAGGCCGCGACATGCTGCAGGGCGGTGGCAAGATGGTTCTTTCCGCCGGCAACAGAGTGACAGGTCCCGGACACTTCGGACGTTACATTGAGGAGGAAGGCTGCGAGAAGATGTCCTGCCACTTCGAGGCAGACTTGGAGCGTAGCGGCAAGAGCGTGCTCGGCATCCGCTCACTTCTCTGGAAGAATGACTGGCCAGTGGCCGCAGACCCGTTCAAAGAGGGCACATTCGAGATTGAGTCAGAGCGCAGAGGCTACGCTCTGGAGCTTGCAGTCGATTTCGTCAGAATGCAGGGCGCAGGCCGCGGTTTCGGCAATGCATCCACACCTGACATTCCCGTTCCGAACCAGATTCTGGCCGATGTAATCGGTGACTGGCCAAAGGGCAACATCGATATCCGTCTGAACGACTATATGTTCCGTCCTCATCAGAGATGGACTGTGACAGCAGTGGGCGATAAGGGCGGCTATCTGGGCGCACCTTATTACAAAATCACCATTGAGGGTACCAACCGCGCCCTTGCAGCGACCGCCGACGGCGAGCTGACTGCAGTTCCGCAGTACACAGGCGCTCCTGAGCAGCTCTGGAGAATAGAGCAGCTCATTGACGGCACATACCGCATCATCAACGAGAAAGTTCCCGGACATGTAGGTGAGCAGTTCGCGCTTGTCTGCACAGGTGACTGCTCGCTCACCCTCGGCAAGTACGACTTCAACGACGTCAACTGCAAGTGGAACTTCCGCGATAGGTAAGCGGTTGGCTGTTGGCTATTAGCCATTGGCCATTGGCAAAAAAAACTGCGAGAGAAATTCTCGCAGTTTTTTTATCCATCCGTATGGCCGCCAACAGCCAACAGCCAAAGGCCAACAGCCAACCAGCTCATCAGACTACTTGAAAAGCAGTCTGATGAACTGGTTGAGTGAACGACGCCAGGTGAGCCACTCGTGGGCTGTGCCCGGAGATACGAACCTTGTGTAGTTGATGCCGGCATCGGTAAGCATCTTGTCAAGAGCCATACCGCCAAGCCCCTCCTCTGTTCCGTTCGACATAAACAAAACGGGAACATCCTGATTGAACTTGGCTGCATCGGCAAACACGCCATCGTACAGAGTGGTGATGTCCATTCCCGGCATCACGAATATCGCACCGCTGAAGGCACCTATGCCTGAGAACATATCGGTATGCCTCAGACCGATGTCGAACGACTGCTTGCCGCCCCAGGAGAGGCCGGAGATAGCGCGATGCTCACGGTCGGTATATACACGGAAAGTGCTCTCAACGTACGGAATCAGCTCATCAAGAACCACATACTCGAACGATGCGCCAAAGCTCTCCATCGTCTCTCCCGGGTATGCGCCCATACCATAGTCGCAATCGCCATTGTCCATAACGACAATCATAGGAACGGCCTCGCCTGCCGCAATGGCATTATCCATAATGTTCGCCATCTTGCCCTGCTCGTGCCATCCGGTCTCATTCTCGGCCATTCCGTGCTGCAGGATGAAGTACGGATATTTCTTGCTGCCCGATGTCTCGTACTCAGCCGGAGTATAGACAAAGCAGCGACGCATACGCTGGTGAATGTCAGACCAGTAGTGGCACTCGCGCACCTGTCCGTGCTGGATTTTCGGGTCAAAATTGTAATATGCGGCATCCTCCTTGCTCTCTGGAATGTCTATCTGGCTGTAGCAGCTGCCCGCGCCATAAATGGTATATACATTAGGATCGTTCACACGGACACCGTCAACCACCAGCCTGTAATAGTGATGTCCTACAGGCAGTGAGTCTGTCGTGACCTTCCAAAGGCCGTTCTCGTCCTTGGTCATCGGGTAAATCTTGCTGCAGATATCGGCATCAACCTGCCTCGCGTCTGGTGCCTCAAGCACGAATGTCGCCCTGCTGTGCTCATCAATGCAAGGATAGACAGCACCAGGGATGCAATACTCCGAAGAGATGCCTTCCGGTGGGTTAGGAAGCTTCTTGTCAACCCGATAATCACTCTTCTGTCTCTGTGCCGGAGCCTGCCGGCTGCCGTCACCGCCTCCGCAAGATGACATCGCCATCACAAGGCACAAAGCCCCGGCGGTCATTGAAAACAACTTTCTCATTTGATTGTATTGATTAAATATTAATTGGAACATTTCAAAACAGGTTCTTATAATAATACTGTCCTTTTCCCTGGGTGTACTTGCCTATCTGAATGGCGTTCTTAGGGCAATGGTGGTAGCAGGCCATACAGTTAAGGCACTGGTGATGCCACTCAGGACGGCCATCGGCCAGCGATACATTCTCCACAGGACAGACTTTGGCGCAAGTGCCGCAGGAGACGCAGGCATCAGTAGCGTAAAACCTCTTGTCTGAGATGCAGGCATCGAACAGAGGCTTTATCAGATAGCTTTTAAGGAACGGCATTGAGCCAATCAGGATATCCTTCTTGTGGGTATGCGACGCTACCTCACTGGCAACACCGGCAATATCGGCCTTGGCTCTATCCTGTTTCTCCAGCTCCAGCTGCCTGCCGTCCAGATGGAACCCAGGCATGTTCAGGAAAGTGTTCGGCATAATCAGACTTCTGGCATAATCCAGACTCAAGCCCTTCCTGCCAAGCAACCGCCTTGTGTGATTATACACATATCCGGCCTCATCGCCACAGGTACACACCATATACACATATTCTAAAGGATGCGCGATACGCATCTTCCGAACGAACTCCCTCACGATGGCAGGCACGCCCCAGGCATACACCGGGAACACAAGGCCAAGCGTACGCTCCGCATCGGGCACGTCATACTCTCCTTCCCGCAACGCTTGCGGAATAAACGTCAGGCCCTCCCCCAGCCTGCCAGCCAGCTCCTCAGCCACCCACCGACTGTTGCCGCATCCTGAATAATAGTAAATCATTCCTAATTGACTGTGTGGCAAATGTTAAATGCTATTCGGCCTGAAGGGCATTGGAATAGACAATTCCGTTATGCGGCTGCGGGGTCACGCCCTTGCGCTCAAACAGTTCGGGAACGGTGACAAACTCGAAGCCGCGTTCCTTCAGGGCCGGGATAAGCGTCCTGACGGCCTCGACGGTCTGAACATTGCCGGCCATGTCGTGCATCAGAATGACATCGCCGTCCTTGGCCTGGTCCAGAATACGCTGCGTGCGGGTGGCGGCATCAACACTAGGTTCCCAATCCTCGCAATTGATTCCGTTGATGAATGTCAGGCCGATGGTCTCGTGCAGCAGCGGACTCACATTGATGTATGGCGGGCGGAAGAACTCAGGACGCCGGCCGATGAATGATTCTATCCAATCGGCATTGCGCTCAATCTCATCGGTCATCTGTTCAGCGGTCATACCGGCCATATACGGATGATCCCAAGAATGGTTCTCAATGGCATGGCCTTCGTGGAATGCCCGCACCATGTCCTGAGCGTTCTCCTCACCCCATGAGCCTACTACAAAGAAGGTAGCCTTGATTTTTTCCTTTTTCAGGATGTCCAGGATGTCGGCGGTCACATTTGAAGGACCGTCATCGAAACTCAGTGCAATGATTTTGTCATACTTCGGACCACATGAGGCAAGAACAGCCATAGCAAGAATGGATATTAATTTCTTCATAAAGTTTTCTTATTTCTGCAAACATACACATATTTTACGGATTTGACGCAATTACAGATACTCTATGACTCGCTGTGCTACCAGACTTGAGCCCCGGTGCCGAGACTGTGATTGTGGAATTCCCGTCAAATCCTGTGACATACGCCACACAAGAGCCACGCCAGGTATCACGCACAGGCTGCTGATGATTGAGGTGGTCCATAGGATTGCCGTTGTCCGTTGCTAAGATTCCGGCAGGACCGGTTGTCTGGAATGTTACCGTAACAATATCATTCGGGCAGACATTGCCATCTTTGTCAACCACGTATGCCCTGAACACGGCATCGTTGGATGAGTCGCTTACCACCTTCAGGGCATAAGGCTGACCCGCCGTGCAGATTCTCTCAGATGCCACTTTTCCGCCTTTGTCATCGTAGCCTGCAATGAGCAGCTCACCGGGTTCGAACAGGACACGGTATCGTGCCGGCCTTGCATCGGCTGTCATTGCCTTGCGTCCTAGTGAGCGTCCGTTCAATATCAGCTCAACCTCACTGCAGTTGGAATAGACCTCTATTTCCTGAACGCCGCCTGTATCAACAGGTGTCCAGTCCGACACCAGTTCCCTGCCATCACGGCGGGCAAACGCCACCATCGGCTCAGTAGTCCACCAGCTCTTGCGCTGCATACCCAGCGGCTTGACCATACCGGTGATATCTACAAGCGAAGTCGTCCACGACACCTGAGGCCACTCCGCCTCGCCAAGATACTCAATGCCGGTCCACAGGAACTGTCCGCACAGTGAAGGGTCATCGCGCAACATCAGCCAAGACTCTATGTCAGGGGTGTTCTCAGTACCGATGATGACCTTCTCCGGATGCGCCTCGTGATATGCCTTGAGCTCTTCAATGCGGTAGTTCTGCCCCACCACGTCCATCATCCCGGCGAAACCGTTCCGATATACTCCCGATGAGTTCGGCCTGAACAGTGCCATTGTCACAGGGCGTGTGGGGTCCAGCTCATGAATCAGGTCCTGCTGCTGGCGATATTTGCGGAAACCGTCCTCGCTGTTCAGATTGTCACGGATCTCATTGCCTACGCTGTATATCACCACACAAGGATGATTGCGTGCCATTTTCACCAAATCTTCCGTATCCTGACGCCAGTTCTCGTTGAAATCCAGATTGTAGCCCTTCTCCGCATGAGGCTTCGCGGCCTCCCACGTATCGAACGACTCCACCATTACCAGGAATCCCAGACTGTCACACAAATTGAGCAGCACCGGGTCCGGAGCATTGTGCGCCCACCTGATGGCATTGACACCCAGTTCCTTGAGAGTGAGCAGGCGTGAGAGCCAGACTCTCTCCGCCGATACGGTACCTAACGCACCCGCATCGGAATGCAGGCATACGCCCTTCATCTTGACGTTCCTGCCGTTCAGCCAGAATCCGGTCTCATTGTCATAGCGTATGGTTCTGAAGCCTACGTTGACACTCTCGCTTTCTATTACATATTTCTCCCCCACCAGGTCAATGCTCACTTTGCGCATATCGGCAGTCCGGCCGTCAATATCCCAGAGCCCCAGGTTGCGTCCTTCAGTGCGGAAACTAACCACTCTGCTCTCTCCGGCATCCAGCGATACCTTCTCACTGCCGGCCACACTGGTCCGGACAGTTATCTCCTGCCTGACGGGCGAGGCATTGCAGACCGTAACCTCGAAGTTCACATATTCATCATCACAGAAACAGAATATGCCGTTGTAGGGTATATAGACATCAGGCTTGAAGGCCATACGCACGTGGCGGTTTATTCCGCTGCCCGTGTACCAGCGCGATGCCGGCTGTACGCTGTTATCCACCCTCACAGCCACACGGTTCCATCCCTCTCCTACGAAGTCCGATATGTCATAGCTGAAGCTGGCATATCCGTTTGCGCGGGTGCCAACCTCCCTGCCGTTGACGAAAACGGTGCTGTGCGACATCACTCCGTCGAATTCCAGAAAGACGCGATGCCTGAAATCGCCCCGGTCATACCAGAACTCCTTGGCATACCAGCCGATACCGGCCGGCAGCCAGCCGCCCTGTCCTGTGGGATTATCCCTGCTGAACTCGCCTTCAATGCTCCAGTCGTGCGGCAGACTGACCCTGCGGTATTCTACAGTATCTTCATTTACGAGCGGACTGGATGTCACATTACCGTGTGAGTCAATCTCAATGAACTCATATTTTCTGGGCGGGACGGTCTGCGCGAGTGTCACATCCCGCGGAATGAACCTCCAGTCCTCATCGAAGCTCACGACTTCTGCCGGAGCCAGCAGTTTATGCTCCAACGCATCAAAAACCATTTCAGCATCAGCGCCATATTTGGGCCATATTTTCCATGGCATATAACGGTTTCCCAAAAATCTGTAGGCTTCTTTCTCTGATATCGAATCTGTTTCCAGCTGAAAAGTCAAAAGGTCTATATCCTCTACAGTATCTTTCCAGCGGAATCTGATACGCTCCCTGTTCCGCTTGAACATCTCATAATCGTAATTCCTTAAAAATGCGGAAGCATGAGCAAGCCATTTTCCGTCAACGGATGACGGGAACACCTTGAATGTGCATCCCGGGTTGGGAGTAAAAAATTCATTGCCATTCCGCCGCAGCAGCATTCCGTAGGCAGCTCCCTCCTTATTGAAATATGTATCACGGACAGTTATCGTGTCACCGGCATTGAGATTTGCTGTCGCTCTCAGTACAATCACCTCCGCACAGCTGCTATAAATAAGCTGCTGTCCTTCAATATTATTCAGCGTATCAGCCCACAAAGTCTCAATGTGAGAGTTGTCTGCCATACTGACAACCCTGCCTATCACCCTGAAATAATCCTGAGCTATTGCTCTTGCAGGACACAAGAGGAGCAATAGCATCGGCAGGCAGGTCAGAGCCTGTATCTGCGCACTCCTATGAAATTTACATTTAGAAGCTGTTTTGAAATGTTCGATTAAAAATTTTATGAAAGGTTTTCGAGATGAAAATTCGGTTATTTGAAGGAGCAATGGGGCTCCATTGTGACTGAAAAGAAACGGATTTTCAGCCGGAAAGATTTTATAAAAGATTAATTGGAACATTTCAAAACAGGTTCTTAATCATTTCACGTCTTTTTCTATAATATGCCAGCAGCGGTTGACGGTGGGGCCGCTGGGGGCGATGTGGTTGGACGGATCCTTGCAGATGCGCCTTAGCTCACGCGAGGCGGATGAGGCTGAGATGCCCGCCAGGTTGGCGTACTCCTGCAGGGTGATGCTCCGATGCGTCTGCATCCACCCTCGCAACAGAGCCAGATGCTCCTCAAAGTGGTCCTTCGCGCAGGATACCGCCACCACCTCGGGCTTGCTCTTCTCAAACGATGCCTCACCGCGGAGTCTGTCAATGAACTCAGGGTCTGACCTCAGATTAAGGCGGCTGATTACCGGCTCGCCCTGCCTGTTGGACGTGAGCGACAACGAGAACGTGCCGAAGCCGTCAATCTTCACGGTGTGGCCCTCAAGAAGGAAAGCCGTCAGGGCATCAGGCAGAGAATCAAGCACAGCCGCCACGGAAGATTCCCTGATGCCAGACTCCAATGATATGCGCTCCACAATCTTGTCGTTTCCGAACGATGAATATCTCTCTATCTTGGGATAGAGCTTGCGCTCGCCTCCGTGCAAGTCGGGTAACTCTTGAATGTGATACTTTAATGACATAGTCTTGTATTAAACCAAAGTTTGAAATGATTGTGCCAAAGTTTAAAATGATTGTGCCAAACTTTGAAATGATTGAGAACAGAGTATGCGGCCGTCAGGCTATTGTCTGCAGCACCTTCTCGCGAAGCCGCATCCACTGATTGTAGTCGGCACGGTTATCCTCGCGCACCTCGAAACCCTCTATGGTGTGCAGCAGGACCTCGCCCTTGCGGTTCTTATCGGCGTGTAAGAGATTCTTCCACCCGCGAATGTCCTCAATCACCGTATTGTAGGCAGTCTTGAACCCGGAGATATCGGGAACGCCTCTGGCGGCCTCGTGGACAAGGGCACAGAACGCCTTGACCTGCCTGGAGGCTGTGGCTATGCCCTGCGATATGCCGATGTCGTACAGGCAGGCAAGGAACTTGTGCGCGGGTACTGTGGAGCCGTCGGGCAGACGGAACTGGCCATCGCTGAAGCAGTTCCGCAGGACGCGCCTGAGCAAAGCCATATACTCCTCGCGGCTGTTTATCCTCTTAAGGCTGCTCTCCATACCGGATGTGGTCAGCTCCACGGTGGGCGTCTCGTACGCGCGGTACAGGCCCGTCTGGTCTGTAGCAGGATAGAGGCATCTCTGCTCCTGCCAGCCTAGCTCCACAAGCTGTTCCCTGATGCGCTTGCGCGCTGATGTGAGTTTGCGTGATTTATAGTACATAATGCTTGTAATTTACTTTGAATCTGTAAAAATAGTCATAATATGAATCCGTTTTGAAATAATGTGGGGTGCTTTTTGTAGCGTAACGTAACAATGTTACGTTACGCTACAAAAGACAGGGTATGCGTTGCCTTTTCCTGTCTTACGGAACTGCCCCTTGCCTACAGCCTCCACCCATCCGTTCCTTATCCAGCGGCTCACTACCGTGCGATAGCCTGTGGCCTTCATTCCGAGTCTGCCAAGCGACTCGCCCACAAGCAGGTAGCTGAAGTTTTCCGGCAGCTCGTTGAATACCCACGTACTGCTGTTCCTGCAAAATACCGGAGCCTGAAGTATCTCGGCATTGGTCTCGATGCTCTCGTTCATTCTGTTGCCGAAGTACTTCATCTGATAGTACAGTACGTACTCACTCACCCACTCCGCAAACTCAAGAGCCTTTTCGGTAACAGTGTGGCAGTCCAGCAGATAGAGTATGCAGCCCGCGCGGAAGCCCATCACGGCGGCACGCTTGCGGAAGGTGCCCACGCTACGGTTGCCGGAGGCGTCGCTCACCACTCTCTGACGTTTGCACCACTCCAGCATCCTGTCTCTCAGGGCCGGAATGTCTATCAGCTCATTGCCTGTCTCGGCAAGCAGCCGCTGCTGGATGTCGTTCAGTATGGCGATGTTCCCGGGGGTACGGGCCGACTCCTCCGCCTCCTCGTCAACGTCTGCCGGGAAGGAGCAGAAGGCCACGCGGGTAACCAGTCCGTCCTCGGTGTTGCGGTAGTGGTTGTACATAGCCACGGGGGTGCAGCTGGTAACCATATTGACAGCAAGCGGCACGCTGGCGCTTGTGCCTCCGTGGCTCTTGGTGTCCTGGCCGCCGGTCTCGGTGTCGAACATCAGTCGCTCGCAGGCGCCACGGTCGTTGCACCAGTTGCCGTAGTGGCCAAGGGAGTCTATCTCGGACGCGACGATGATGGCGCGCTTGCCTCTCAGATTCTTGATGTTCTGGTAGAACTGCGCCTTGGTGGTGTCGGGCATCATTATGCGAACGCCATAGTGCGGATCAACGGGCTTGCGGCCGCTCTCTCCGCAGGCTATGCAGGTGTCGGCATACTCGTCCATCTTACGGCGGGTGATGCTGTCCTGCTCCTCCACCTGCGATATCAGCACTCTCTGCAGGCGGGTCAGCACGCTCTTGCCAATGCCCTGCTCCCCTACAAGGCAGCTCTCGAAGCCCAGGTGGTGAACCTCCTGATTGCGGTACAGGAAGCGGGCGTCACCGCCCAGCATACCGAGGAACGGCAGCGACACGATGGCCATAGCGCTCCTGCGGTCGGCCGGATACGGCTCTACAATCGCCCGGATTGCCGGGTGCAGGTTTGTCGGGAGCTGGGGCTCTATGTCCCCCTCTCTACTCTCAAGGATTTCGTCTTTCGTCATAATAACAAACTTGTTTTTTTTAGTTGAACAAATCATTTACGACGCAAAGGAACTCTCTTGGAGTGAGGCAAAAAAGGTTATTGATATTATTTAAATTAAATAATTCAAAATAACCTGTAGGGGCGTTTTTCACCTTATATATAATATATACAAAGTACCCCAGCGTAACGTAACTTTGTTACGCTGTAAAAAAACACATTGGGTAGGCTCACCGTAAGCGCCTCCGCGGGGACGTATTGACGCGTTTTTGATTTCTGGCGATCTTCGCAGAAAAAATTCCGGATGGGAAGGAACAGATTCAGAGAAGACGCGCTCAAGTACTGGGACATCAGGTGCGAGGATGCCTGGACCCGCTTCGAGGAGGCGGTGCGCGAGAACCCCTATCTCACGGCGAAGGAGTTCTGCATTAAGGATATGGGATGCGTGGATCCATTCATGAAGTGGGCCAGACGGACCAAGCACAACATCACCCAACTTCGTCAGCAGGCTCTTGACGAGCGGAAGAAAGCGAAAAGCCCGCGGCAACAACGGAGCCAAGCGCAACATGCACTACGAGATGACAGTCGAGCAGAAGGACGTGCGTCCAGACGATTCCATAGTCGGCAATCCCGATGCCGAGGAGATCGGTGCCAGGCAGTATATCCGCTACAGTATGATTCCTCCCAGATTCATAAAGACCGTCTATAACAACCTGGCGTACAAGCTCGACGGAACGGTGTATGCCGGAACGGTCCCCGCCACCCCTTTCCAGAACTCCAACTACGAGGCATCCTGCATCGCGGGGATAGCGGAACTCAGATACATCCAGTCCCTTCCCG
>CALDKD010000008.1 GCA_937898885.1 uncultured Bacteroidales bacterium
CTCTGACTGCGGCCTTTGCCGCAATAGTCTCTGACTGCGGCTCGCCATTTGTGATTAATTTAACATTGCGGTTTTTGTGATTCTACATTAAAGTTCGTACATTTGAGAAAATTAAGGAAAAATGAGGTCAGAAAGTACAATACAGACAAAAGACGCGCGGTTTGCACCCACCATAGAACTGGAAAGGCAACTGCGCACAAATATACGTGAGGCGCTGCAGGGAGAGGTGGTTGAGACTCTTATGCAGTTGGCGGACTCCGGCGACAGCGATGCCTACTTCCGCAGTGTGATGGAGGGCCACAGCCTTAAGGTGAGCAAACGCCTGCTTGAGCATCTGTCAGACTTGTTCGATGATGTTAAGGCTACGCTTGGCTTTGAGCAGCCTGTTGACTTCTACGTTACGGGCGACAGCACCGTGAATGCCTTCTCGGTATCCATAGAGAACGACAAAGGGCCTTGCATTGTCAATGTGAACTCTGCACTGCTTACGCTTATGACGGATCAGGAGGTCAGGTTCGTGCTCGGGCACGAGCTGGGGCATCTGATAGACCACGATTCCAAAATGAACAGCCTGATATCTTTTGTGTATCCCGATGCCACGCTGATGCCTATCGGGCTGCAGCATAAGGTACGTCTGTGGAGTCAGCTGGCGGAACTGGAGGCCGACAGGTACGGCTATCTGGCTTGCGGCAGCCTGGAGGCTTGCGTCAGCGCGTTCTACAAGATGTCCTCGGGGCTTGACATAGCCAGAATGAATGTGCCGCTTGATGTGCTGCTTGAGGAGAACCGGAGTCACTTGGATTATTTCCTGTCCGACAAGGGAATAAGCGTTGACACGCATCCGGTGAATCCTATCCGTGTGGAGGGCCTGAACCTGTATGCCACAAGCAAGTCCGAGAAGGCATTGAAGGAGGGGATGGAACAGCTGCTTGGCATATTGATGAAGGTAGGCTGCTCGCAGCTGGACAAGCCGTTGTCCGATTTCATTGCTACGGCAGGCATTGTAGCCGCCAGCATTGATGGCGCCATCTCCGAGCACGAGATGGAGGAGATTCTGGAGAATCTTTCGGCACAGCAGATGTTTGCCAAGGATTACCTGCAGACCGTGAGCCAGGGCGACGTAATGGAGCTGTTCAACACATCCGTCCAGAAAATAATGGAGATTGAGCCTATGATGCGCGAGGCGTTGCTCCGCTATGTGATAAGCATTGTGATGGCCGACAACAGCCTTTCCAAGGAGGAGATGGAGTTCGTGTTCGAGATGGGTGAGAATGCGTTTGGCTACAGCAAGAAAGAGTGTGCTGTGATGATGGCTCAGCAGATGCAGCTGGATTTCACTCCCGATGTTGACAAACTGGGATAATAGTAATTTCTAAAAAGTAATGATATGGATTTAGTAAAGAGATTTATAGGATACACCGCGGTTGATACGCAGTCTGATGAGAATTCAGAGTCAGTGCCAAGTACAGAGAAACAGAAGAATCTGGCTGTACTGCTTAAAAAAGAGCTGGAGCAGATGGGGCTTGAGGAGGTATATATGGACGATATGGGCTATGTATATGCTTCTCTTCCTGCCAACACAGACAAGAAGATTCCTGTAATAGGCTTCATATCGCATATGGATACCAGCCCTTCAATGAGCGGTAAGGATGTGAGGCCGCGTATTGTTGAGAAATATGACGGCAAAGACATAGTATTGAATAAGGAGCAGAACATAGTGCTGTCTCCGGAACTGTTCCCTGAGCTGCTGAATCACAAGGGCGAGGACCTTATAGTTACGGATGGCACTACGCTTCTTGGAGCCGACGACAAGGCTGGCATAGCAGAGATTATAAGCGCGATAGAGTATCTGCAGTCACATCCGGAAATCAAGCACGGAAAGGTCAGGGTTGGGTTCAACCCCGACGAGGAGATTGGAATGGGAGCCGCACACTTCGATGTGGAGCGCTTCGGCTGTGAGTTTGGCTATACTGTTGATGGCGGTGAGGTTGGTGAGATGGAGTTCGAGAACTTCAATGCCGCCAAGGCATCGTTCAAGATTCAGGGGCTTGAGGTACACCCGGGCTATGCCAAGGGAAAGATGGTGAATGCGTCATTGCTGGCCGCCGAGCTGATTGGTATGTTCCCGGCTGACGAGACTCCCGCCACCACCTGCGGCTATGAGGGATTCTATCATCTTGTAGGTCTGTCTGGCGAGGTTGACAATGCCACGGCTACATTCATAATCCGTGATCACGACCGTCAGAAGTTTGAGGCACGCAAGGCCTTCGCTGCAGGAGTGGCTGCCAGGATGAATGCTAAGTATGGCGATGGCACAGTGGTGGCCACCATATCAGACCAGTATTATAATATGAAGGAGCAGATAGACAAGGTTCCGTACGTTGTGGATCTGGCCTGCGAGGCAATGCGTGAGGCTGGCGTAAATCCGGTGAAGGTTCCTATCCGCGGCGGTACCGATGGCGCGCAGCTCTCATTCAAGGGCCTGCCTTGCCCGAACCTCTTTGCCGGCGGTATGAACTTCCACGGCCGTTATGAGTGGGTGCCAATCCAGAGTATGGAGAAGGCTATGATGACGGTTGTAAAGATTATTGAATTGTGTGCAAGGCGTGACTGGTAAAAATGCATCATAGATGATGAAAACAAAAAAGAGGCTCATCCGGGCCTCTTTTTTAATCGTCAAAGTCAAACTCCTCAAACTCAGACTCAGCGCTGTCGGTCTCAAGGAAATCCACCATATCGCGACGGTCTTTCTTGGTGGGGCGGCCCAGACCTGCGGCACGCTTCACGAATCCGCCTATGCGGTTCATCTCAAGCAGCTCGTACTGGTCTGGTGTGGTGAGGTTCTCCATCATCTGGGGCACTAACTTTGCTCCCACACGGTTCTCAATGGCCTGCAGGACCTTGAACGTGTAGGTTACAGGCGCTTTGCGTACCTGTACGGTGTCACCGTCCTTCACGCTTTTCGATGGCTTGACGCTTACACCGTTGATGCTGATGCGGCCTTTCTTGCAGGCCTCAGCCGCAATGGTGCGTGTCTTGAAGATGCGCACGGCCCAGAGCCATTTGTCTATGCGTGCCTCCATCACTTGTTATTGAACTGGGTCATTGTGTTCTCCAGACCTGCCAGACAGAAGCTCTTGACGCACTCCACTGCAATGGGAATTCTCTGGTCAATGATGGTCTGCTCCTCGGGGAAGAACGGGTCCAGCACGAACTTGATTTGCGCTCCGACAGGAAAATCGTTGCCTATGCCGAATCGGAGGCGTGCGAATTGCTGCGTGCCAATGGTGTCGATGATGTTGCCAAGCCCGTTGTGCCCTCCGTTGCTGCCTTTCCCACGAAGACGTATCTTGCCTACGGGCAGCGAGAGGTCATCGGCTACCACCAGTAATTGCTCTGGCTGGATTTTCTCCTTGCCCATCCAGTAACGTACGGCATTGCCGCTAAGATTCATATAGGTGGTGGGCTTGAGCAGTACAAGCTGGCAGTTCTTGACTGACATCTCGGCGATGTAGCCGTAACGCTTGTCCTGAAAAACAGCATTGGATGCCTTTGCGAGGGCATCCAACACCATAAATCCTATGTTGTGGCGGGTGTTCCGGTACTCATCGCCCGGATTTCCCAAACCAACAATCAGATACTTCATTATGCCTTATTAAGCCTCGGCGGCCTCCTCGCCATCCTCAGCTGTCTTAGCGGAACGTGTTACCATAACACCGCAGATGACGGCCTCCTTCGGGTTGACAAGCTCCAGACCCTCGATGTTGACATCACCAATCTTGATGGTCTTGCCGATGGTGAGCGGAGTTACATCAAGCTCAACCTTCTCAGGCATGTTTGTATAAAGGGCTCTTACCTTGACGCGACGGAGAATCTGCTCCAGACGGCCACCGGCCTTTACACCAGCTGCCAGACCTGTAAGCTTGACAGGAACGTTCATAACGATAGGCTTGTTCTCGGTAACCTGATAGAAATCAATGTGAAGGATGTTGTCCTTTACAGAATGGAACTGGATGTCCTTCATAATGGCCTTTACGGTTGTACCGTCGATGGTCAGGTTGACTACGTAGATGTCTGGGGTATAGACAAGGTTACGAACCTCCTCGTTGGTTACGAAGAATGACTTTGCTGTTGGCAGACCGTTTGCATCTTTCTCTACTCCGTAAAGAACGCAAGGAATACCGTTAGCCTTCCTTAACTCTCTTGTGGCTTTCTTGCCGAGACCCTCACGGCTCTGGCCCTTGATGTCGATAGACTTCATAGTTGTAAGTGTTACTCTAAATTGTTAATAATCAATTCACCATCACACAGGGTAGCCCGTATCTCAACTGGGCTGCTTATGTAAAAGCGCGCAAAGGTACGCTTTATTTTGCTGAAAAACAATAGAAACGGCGGGGAATCTGCCTTTTTTTAAAAATCAATCTTGATGTCGTCAATCTCCTGAGGCTCATCTGATGCGGAAGCCGCCTCGGGTGATGACTCTCCGGATGCTATGTCAGGACTGTCACCGCTCTCAATGTCCGTTGCCGGCTGGTTCTCGTGTATGTAGCCGATAGCTTTTGAGAGGCCGTCGATGAATTTACTGAAATCCTCTTTGTACAGGAAAATCTTATGCTTCTCGAAACTGGCCTGGGAGATGTCACCGTCGGCGGGTACGATTTTCTTGCTTTCTGTTATAGAAAGGTACAAGTCCTCTTTACGTGTCTTGCGTACGTCCATATAGTAGATACGCTTTCCGGCCTTTATGGCATATGAGAAAACCACATCACGCTCCATATCGTCGCGATTCCTTCTGCTTGAAGTTTCCATATTAGTAGAATTTTCGCCAAATAAAGTTATTATTTGCTTAATTACCAAACAAATGTGGATTTTTTAAACAGTTTGGGGCAAAATATGCTTTAGTGATGCGGCTTTTTTAGTATCTTCGCGGTCTGATAGAGTATTTCTATTGTAAAACTATGGTAAACAGAGTTCTTATCAGATTGAAGGTTGTTCAGGCAGTATATGCTTATTGCCAGTGTGGGGCTGATGATGTGAGGCTCGCCGCAAGGGAACTTTCTATGAGTCTGTCCAGCTCATATGAGTTGTATCACGTGCTTCTTTTCCTGTTGGCGGAGACTGGCAGGTATGCCAAGTCAACAGTATCAAGAAAGTCTCGTTTCAGTCCGGAGACGCTTCACGCAAGTGAGAGGCTTTTCTCAGAGAACAGATTGCTGGAGCAGCTGGCGTCAAATGACAGGCTGGCATCTTATATGGAGGGCGAGAATATTGACTGGATTACCGACAGCGGCTTGGTCAAGAGCCTTTACAATTCTATCATAGAGAGTGAGATTCTGTCTGACTATGTGACAGAGGATAAGTTTGACTACGATGCCGACAAGGAACTGGTACGCAAGATTTACAAGAATATCTTCATTGACAACGCCCAATTGGACGAGGCTCTTGAGAACCAGAACATTTATTGGGACAGCGACCGGGAGCTGACCGATTCTTTCATACTGAAGACCTTGAAGAGTTTCCATATGGAGAACGGGCCGGAACAGGAGCTTCTGGGACAGTTCGGCGATCCGGAGGATGAGAAGTTCGCATCAGAGCTTCTGAGACACAGTCTGGAGAATGAGTCCGAGTATCGTGCGATGATATCCATCCATACCCGCGGATGGGATGCGAGCAGACTTGCTCTGATGGATGTGATAGTCATGCAGGTGGCTCTGGCTGAGATCCTGTGTATGCCTGGCGTGCCTGTCAAGGTGTCCATCAACGAGTATGTGGAGCTGGCTAAATCGTTCGGGACACCTGGCAGCGGTGGATTCGTGAACGGTGTGCTTGACACATTGGTACGCGAGCTTCGTGCGAACGGAAGACTGACGAAAGAGTAATAACTGATAATATAATTGATTTTTATGGCTACTATGCTTTATTTGAATCCTGCGGGTCAGCTTGTAGAGGTTGCCCAGCAGCAGAGTGTACTTACTTTCTTGCAGGCATCAGAGCCGGCAACCCTGTCTGATATTGACACCAGCGCGGGTAGCGCGGGCAAACCTGCCGGCGGTATGGGTATGATCTGGATCCTGCTTATGCTGTTCCTTGTTATGATGATGTTCCTTCCGAAACGTCAGGACAAGGAGGGCGAGAAGTTCCGTAATGCGCTTCAGCTTGAGCAGGACGTGGTTACAAGCTCAGGTATCTTTGGCAAGATTAAGGCAATAGACGACATCTCCGTAATTCTGGAGATATCTCAGAATATGCGCATCAAGGTTGACAAGAGATATGTTAATCCTGTGCCTGTTCCTCAGCCTGTAAAGCCAGTAAAGGAAAAGAAGAAAAAGTCCAAAGATCCCTCAAAGGACGAGAAGGCTTAATTTCTACTCGGACGGATGGCATTAGGCCGGTCGGTGCTTTCCCGCATTGCGGGATTCTTCAGGAAGCTTGGAAGATTGCTGGTCCTTGGTACAAGGAACGGCGACCTTCCTGTTTTTTTGCTCTTTCTGGTAATCTCTTTCTTTTTCTGGATGTCTCAGAATATGGGCGAGATGTACGAGCGGAGCATCTCTTATCCTGTTGAGCTTACCGGCCTTGATGAGAATATGCGCCTGACGCACGATGTCAGCTCTCCTCTGCGTATTACCGTAAGCGGTCCTGGTACTGCTATCTGGAGCGCGTCGAGAAAGAGGAAAACCATAATGCTGAATGCCGCCGGATTCGCTTCCTCGACTCCCAATATGTACGCAAAGGCCTCGTCAGAGCTTGTGGATTCGATGGCTTCGCTGTTGCCGGCATCTCTGACAATCAAGAGTATCTATCCGGACTCGTTGAGGTTCGGATGCATTGAGGAGGTGCGCGTCAAGCTTCCGGTACGGTTTACAGGCGAGGCGTCTGGTGGCGACAGATATATAATAGACCGGCTGGAATGTATTCCTGACAGCGTTACCTTAGGGGTTCCTGCCGGTAAGGACACTCTGTACAGGCAGATATTTACAGAGAGCGTGGACATTCAGGCTACATCGGAGGTCAATGAGGTGGAGGCTGGTCTTGTGCTTCCTGCTGACGTCAGGCTGCTTGACAATGACTTTGTACGCGTCGTATCGTATTCGTCGCGTGTCACGGAAAAGAGTCTTGATGTACCGGTGGAGGGCGTTAATTTTCCTGACGGACTCTTGCTTAAGACTTTCCCATCCAAGGTGAGGGTGTCATTCAGGGTGAGGTTGGCTGATTTTGATTCTGCCGGACCTGAGGATTTCCGTGTGGCTGTTGATTACTCCACACTCAATACGTCTGATGCCAAAGCCGAGGTGATTGTGATAAATCAGCCTGCTGATGTGGAGAACGTGCGTGTGTCTCCTATGCTGGTGGAGTATCTTGTGGAGAAAACCGGATTCTGGCGATGAACAGAATAGGTATTACCGGCGGAATAGGCAGCGGAAAGAGCCGTGTGGCCGCTATCTTGAGGGGATACTCCATTCCTGTCTTTGACTGCGATTCTGAGGCGAAGAAGATGATGTCCGGCGATGTCTCCGTAAGAGACGCGCTCACTGCGGCCTGTGGAGTTGACTTCTTTGTGGATGGCGTGCCTGACAAGAGAAGGCTGGCTGATTTTCTGTTCAAATCGGAAGAGAATGCCGCTCTTGTAAATGGTGTGATTCATCCGCGTGTCGTGCTGAGGTTCAGAGGCTGGTGCGATGAGCTTGAAAACTCCGGCTGCAAGGTCTGTGCCGTGGAGTCTGCCATACTTTTTGAGTCGGGGCTGCTTCCGTATGTTGATATGGTGGTAGTGGTGGATGCGCCGGAGGCGTTGCGTGTGGAGCGGGCCTCTATGCGCGATTCCGCTTCCAGGGAGAAGATACTGGAGCGTGTGCGCGCTCAGGCATCGCAGGAGAGTAAGCTTGCTCAGGCGGACTTCGTCATAGATAACAGTGGCGATGAGGTGCATCTTCTAGCTGAGACGGAAAGGTTGCTTGATTTTATATTTTCAGAAAAGAATAAACACTTAAACGATTAAAAACGAAAGATTATGTTGAGAGAGATTTTAACAGTTTCCGGTCGCCCGGGACTTTCCAAGCTTGTGGCAAGGGGAAATAATTGCATTATTGTAGAGACCGTGGATGCTGACCATAAAAGATATCCTATCCAGGGTACTGACAAAGTGGTGTCATTAGGCGATATATCCATTTTTACAGACGACGGCGAGATGCGTCTTCGTGAGGTTTTCCAGAAGTTCGATGAAAAGTGTGGCGGAAAGGCTGTGGACATTGATATCCGCAAGGCTTCAAATGCCGAGCTCAATTCGTTCCTGGCCGATGTGGTTCCGGATTATGACCGTGACAGAGTGTATCCAAGCCATATCAAGAAGATGATTGGCTGGTACAATATCCTTGTGGCAAATGAGCTGAACGATTTCTCAGATGAGAAGGAGCAGCAGCCGGAGGAGAATGCCCAGGAGGATGCTCCAAAGGGCGAGTAATTCGTCTGTCAATGATTATGTCCGGATTCATTTGTGTGAGTCCGGACATTTTTTTTAATACCATTATGAATCATATAAAAATAATATTTTTATATGCGGAATTATTGCAGATTTGGCTGGCAGACATTATCTTTGCATCGCACAAATTATATATGTTATGGAAAGAGTAACTCTATTGTCTTCTTACAGATTGTACAACAGCTTCCTGGAAGAGAAATACATCCCTGCCGGAAAGGATAAGTACTATTTGCGCAACACTCAGGTGACGGCTCCAAAGGGTGGCTGGCGTCATCTTACAAGCTACGAGATAGAGACGTTGGTGAAGAATGCCAATACTGCCGCCAGCTGGGATACCATCTATGTGACCGATGAGTTTGATCCGATGATGATCAAGAATTCCAAGTTCTATGGTTTCGTACGTATCGGAAGAGTGTCAAGCGATGGCCTTCAGTATCACGACCTCAGGCTCTCTTGTGGAATAACCAACAGCTCGATTCATTCTTGTGACATAGGCGATGATTGCGCCATACACAATGTGCATTATCTGTCACATTATATAATAGGTGACAGATGTATGTTCTTCAATATACAGGAGATGTCCTGTACCGACCACGCAAAGTTCGGCAACGGAATAATCAAGGAAGGAGAGGAGGAGAGCGTCCGCGTTCACCTGGAGGTGATGAACGAGACCGGATGCCGGAAGATTCTGCCGTTTGATGGAATGATTGCGGCTGATGCATATATGTGGGCCAAGTATATTGACGACTCTCTGCTTCAGGACAGACTCACAACTATCACACAGAACTCCTTTGATAACCGCAGGGGCTTCTATGGTACGGTAGGGTATGGTACTGTCATAAAGAACTCGATGATTCTCAAGGATGTCAAGATTGGCAACTGCTGCTATATCAAGGGAGCCAGCAAACTTAAGAATATAACGATAAACTCATCTGATAAGGAGCCGACGCAGATAGGCGAGAATGTGGTGATGGTAAATGGTATCGTGGGATATGGCTGCCGTATCTTTTATTCCTGTATTGCCGTTAAATTCATTTTGGGAAGTCATTCCAATCTTAAATACGGTGCCCGTCTGATTAACTCCTTCCTTGGCGACAATTCCACAATATCCTGCTGTGAGGTTCTGAACAATCTTTTGTTCCCGGCACACGAGCAGCATCACAACAACTCGTTTCTGATTGCCAGTGTGGTTAAGGGACAGTCGAATATGGCTGCGGGAGCTACCGTAGGCTCGAACCACAACAGTCGTACGAACGACAATGAGATTGAGGCTGGCCGTGGATTCTGGCCGGGCCTTTGCTCCAGTGTGAAGCATTCCAGCAAGTTCGCTTGTTATTCTATGCTTTCAAAAGCAGATTATCCTTCGGAGATTATCAATCCGTTCCCGTTCGCATTACTTAGCAACGATGCTGGTAATGATGAACTTCAGGTCATGCCCGCGTTTATGTGGATGTACAATATGTTCGCGATGGCTCGAAACAATTGGAAATATGCCAACCGCGACAACCGTATATTCAAGGTTCAGAATATTGAGTTTGACTGCTACGCTCCTGACAGTATGGAAGAGGCTCTGACTGCACGCCGCCTGCTGGCCAAATGGACTGCAAAGTCCTGGATGCTTGCCAACGGAGAATCCGTAGAGGGAGTCTCGGATGATGTGTTGCTGGAGAAAGGCATCAGCCTTATGAATGGTGACAGACACGTGGTGTATAACCTTGACATCTTCGGCGAGAATATGGAGAAAAGCAAGCGTCGTGTCCGTATTTTAAAAACATATAAGGCATATCACGCATACGGCGATATGATAACGTATTATCTGGTCAAGAATCTTCTCAGCTATCTTGAGATGAATCCTCAGGAGACATTTAAGTCAATATCAAGGCTGATGAATGGCCGGAGAGTATCGGATTGGGTAAATCTGGGAGGACAGATTATGCCTGCGTCAGATTGCGATGCCTTGCGTGAGGATATCCGTAACGGAGAGCTTAATTCCTGGAAGGAGATACATCGCCGCTATAATGATATTTGGAAAAAATATCCGGAGGACAAGCTTCGTCACGCGCTTCAGACATACTGCGAGGCGTTCCAGACTGTTCTTTTGACTGATGATGACTGGATTGCGTTGCTCGACAAGGGCATAGAGATACAGTTCTTCATCGCCGACCAGGTGTATGAGTCGCGTAAGAAGGATTATGAGAACATTTTCAGACAGGCTACTTTCCGCAATGAGGATGAGAGACTGGCCGCTTGGGGCAAGCTTGAGGAGAATGACTTTATTGTAAAGGAACGCAATGAGTCTAAGGAGATGGTGGAGCGCATCCAGAGCCTCAAAAAGAGATTGTTTAATGTATGATATTCACTATTAACACAAGATAGTTATGAATCTGAAAGATCGTAAGTATGCGGATTTCGCATTGGTTCAGGAGATGATGGATACTGTCAACACAGTAGCCAAGTTCAATCCAGATTGCTCTAAGGAGGTTTCCGGACTTGCAGGCAAGGCTGGTAAGCTCTATTTCACAGGAGAGGGCTCAAGCCGTATCTTCCCGGCTAAGAATGCCCTGCGCAAATTCAAACGCTGGGGGCTTGACATCAATGCGCAGACTGATGGCTCCTGGCAGTCCAGAGAGTATGATTTGAGAAACTATGCTGTTTTTCTCGCATCAAACTCAGGACGTACAAAGGAGGTTACGCTTCTTGCGAAAAAACTGAAGGAGGAAGGCAATGAGTTGCGTTTCGGCCTTACTGCAAACCAGGATACTGTGCTTTCTACATTCTGCAGCTCTACACACGTGCTCAACTGTGGCTGGGAAAAGGCTGTTGCCGCTACCAAGAGCGTTGTTGAGCAGGCTCTCTATTACGAGTCAGTGTTGTGGAACATCGCTGGCATGGACAAGAAGGCTGAGCTCGCGGCTCTTCCTGCAAAACTGGAGCAGGCACTTACCATTGACATCCCTTCAGAGATTGTTGATTGGGTGAAGGAAGCCAACACTATCTATTTTGCAGGTTATAATGACGGAGTAGCAGAGGAACTTACCCTGAAGACAAATGAGATTACCCGTCGTAAGTCCGATTTCCTTGAGGGAACGTACGTCCTTCACGGCATAGAGGAGGTGATGCACAAGAACGACATCATCTTCATGGTTGATCCTATTGAGGGCGAATACGAGAAGTTCCAGGAGTATCTGGTTGATGGCGCTGGCGTACGCATCGTTGCCATTGCGGATCACGACACCCCATTCCCAACAATCAAGGTGCCGTCTGCAGGCGATTTCAATCCGTATGTATTCCTTTGTGCCGGATGGAACCTGCTTGTTGAGATAGGAATCAATACAGGTATGGACCTTGACCATCCTAACCGTGCACGTAAGGTAGGAAACGAGTTTATCGCAAAATAAGGACGAATCTAATAATAAGTTGTTAGAAAGGCTTTCCGCATTGAGCGGAAAGCCTTTCAACTTTTCTTCCTGATTGGCTCTGTAGTCAGCCCAATGCCAAGCTTGCTGAAAATCTTTCTGTCAACCTCGCTTAGCATAACGGTTGAGTGGACCTGACATCCGTTCAGCCGTGGAAGCTGCTCCAGTGCCCTGCGGCAGTTGTCATCTTCCAGACTCAGCAGTGAAAGCGCTACCAGCACCTCATCGCTGTGAAGGCGAGGGTTCTTCCCGTGAAGATAGGAAATCTTCAT
This sequence comes from uncultured Bacteroidales bacterium, assembly GCA_937898885.1. Classification (GTDB taxonomy): domain Bacteria; phylum Bacteroidota; class Bacteroidia; order Bacteroidales; family Bacteroidaceae; genus Colenecus. Next base: position 12,168 of record CALDKD010000008.1, read on the forward strand.
ATATTGAATAGGTACGATGGTGCGCTCAGGAATGAGCTTGACATCGTGATTGATTCCTGCAAGATATTTTGTGGCATTCAGAATGAGGGCAGCGCTGGCTCCCAACAACGGACTTGCCTCTGCCGTAATGATTGTGCCGTCCTCAAGCTCAATAGCTGCCGATGCCACTCCTGATTTCTCGAAACGCTCTTTGGCGGCGATTGTCACCTTGCGGTCATCGGTGGAAATCTTCATCTGCTTCATCAGCAATGCAATCTTGTTGGTCTCGGTCTCATCGGCCTTGCCATTTGCCAGATTGCCTAAGGCTGAGTAGTATCTTCGTATAATCTCCTGTTTTGAGGCATCGCAGCAGATATTATCATCTATGATGCAGTTGCCTGCCATATTGACACCCATATCGGTAGGCGATTTGTACGGGTTCTCTCCGTAGATGCCCTCGAATATGGCATTCAGGACTGGGAAAATCTCAATGTCGCGGTTATAGTTGACAGCTGTCTTTCCGTATGCCTCCAGATGGAATGGGTCAATCATATTCACATCGTTGAGGTCTGCTGTGGCCGCCTCGTACGCTACGTTCACAGGGTGCTTGAGTGGAAGGTTCCAAATAGGGAACGTCTCGAATTTGGCATATCCGGCGCGTATGCCTCGTCTGTTCTCCTGATAGAGTTGGCTCAGGCATACTGCCATCTTGCCGCTTCCAGGACCAGGAGCGGTCACCACAACCAGCGGACGGGTAGTCTCCACATAATCGTTGCGCCCGAATCCGTCGTCAGAATCAATCAATGCTACGTTTGTGGGATACCCTTCAATGGTATAATGGAAATATGTCTTTATATGAAGACGCTCCAGCCGCTTGCTGAACGCGATTGCACTCTGCTGGCCGTTGAAATGGGTGATTACCACTGAGCTTACCATAAGCCCGCGGCTGATGAACTCATCCCGAAGTCGAAGCACGTCGGCATCGTATGTTATTCCTAAATCACTACGTACCTTGTTCTTCTCTATATCCACCGCACTGATGGCAATTACAATCTCTGCACAGTCGCTGAGCTGCATTAGCATTCTTAGCTTGCTGTCGGGCTGGAATCCTGGCAATACACGGCTTGCGTGGTAGTCATCGAACAACTTTCCTCCGAATTCCAGATACAGTTTGTCACCGAACTGTGCTATTCTCTGCTTGATGTGCTCAGACTGAATACTCAGATATTTGTCATTGTCAAATCCGATTCTCATAAGTAACCTTTATTTGTACCGCGAAGATACTGTTTTTCGAAGAAATATGTGTCTGGCATTTGTATATTCCATCCCAAAAGATATCAACATTCGCGTCATTAGTCGCAAAAAAAGACACGTTCGTCACAAAAGACGGAATTGTTGAAAAATTGATGTTATAGGCATTCATCTGCTTATTGGTTTTTGTATAACTTTGCCTTTGAAGGGTGTTTTACCGCTGATACCGTGGAACAACCTTTTGTAACAATAAAATCAATAAAATATGGCAAAAAAAGAGACAGAGGGGGATGTCTCCCCAAAGCAGGCTGCCCTGAGTGAGAAACTCAAGGCTCTACAGGCTGCCACAGACAAGATTGAGAAGAGCTTTGGAAAAGGCTCTATTATGAAATTAGGAGATGACAACATTGAGGCAGTTGATGTAATCTCAACCGGATCAATCGGTCTGAACGCAGCTCTCGGTGTAGGCGGATATCCACGCGGAAGGATAATTGAGATTTATGGTCCGGAATCATCAGGCAAGACCACATTAGCCATTCACGCCATTGCAGAGGCTCAGAAGAATGGCGGAATAGCCGCATTCATTGACGCGGAGCACGCGTTTGACCGTTTCTATGCCGCCAAGCTTGGTGTCGATATTGACAACCTGTGGATATCGCAGCCGGATAACGGTGAGCAGGCTCTTGAGATTGCAGAGCAGCTTATCCGCTCCTCCGCAATTGACATAATAGTGATTGACTCCGTAGCCGCTCTTACACCTAAGGCTGAGATAGAGGGCGATATGGGTGACAACAAGGTGGGTCTTCAGGCGCGCCTTATGTCACAGGCTCTACGCAAACTCACATCAACCATTAATAAGACCAACACAACCTGTATATTCATTAACCAGTTGCGCGAGAAGATTGGAGTGATGTTTGGCAATCCTGAGACAACAACCGGTGGCAATGCGCTCAAGTTCTATGCATCTGTCCGTCTGGACATACGCAGGGTGACACAGTTGAAGGATGGTGACAGTACCATTGGTAATCAGGTGCGCGTGAAGGTTGTAAAGAATAAGGTGGCGCCTCCATTCCGCAAGGCTGAGTTTGACATTATGTTCGGAACTGGAATATCCAAGAGTGGAGAGATTGTTGACCTTGGCGTTGAGTACGGTATTATCAAGAAGAGCGGCTCCTGGTTCAGCTATGGCGATACAAGGCTTGCGCAGGGCCGCGATGCCACAAAGCAGTTGATTGACGACAATCCTGAGCTTGCAGAGGAGCTGGAGGAGAAGATAATGAAGGCTATTACCGGAACTCCGGCACCTGAGGGCGAGATGGAGGATTGATTGTTCGTGTGTAGTTGAAAGACAATATAAACATAACTGCCTGGTATGGGTGATAACCTATATCAGGCGGTTTTTTCTGCCAAAAAGTCATAACGTGTCATATAGTGACATTTTTTACTCCTGCCTTATTCTGTGGCACGGGGTTTGTCATTAATCTGGTGCACATCGATGTAATGATGTGATGAAAAATGAGTATAAACTAAAAAAGATATAATTATGGGAAAAATCATTGGAATCGATCTTGGTACAACCAATTCGTGTGTAGCAGTTTATGAGGGTAACGAACCAACCGTAATCGCCAATTCAGAGGGAAAGCGTACAACTCCGTCTGTTGTGGCATTTGTTGACGGTGGCGAGCGTAAGGTGGGTGATCCTGCCAAGCGTCAGGCCATTACCAACCCACAGCGCACTATTTTCTCTATCAAGAGATTTATGGGTGAGAACTGGGACCAGGTTCAGAAAGAAGTGTCGCGCGTTCCTTATAAGGTAGTGAAGGGCGACAACAATATGCCACGCGTTGACATCGACGGCCGTCTCTATACCGCTCAGGAGATATCTGCAATGGTGCTTCAGAAGATGAAGAAGACTGCCGAGGATTATCTTGGCCAGGAGGTTACCGAGGCTGTCATCACAGTTCCGGCATACTTCAGCGACTCTCAGCGTCAGGCCACCAAGGAGGCTGGTCAGATTGCAGGTCTCGATGTCAAGCGTATCGTGAACGAGCCTACTGCAGCTGCTCTGGCATATGGTGTTGACAAGGCTAACAAAGATATGAAGATTGCAGTCTTCGACCTTGGTGGCGGTACATTCGATATCTCAATCCTTGAGTTCGGTGGTGGTGTATTTGAGGTTCTTGCCACAAATGGTGATACCCACCTTGGCGGTGATGACTTTGATCAGGTAATCATCAACTGGCTGGTTGAGGAGTTCAGAAAGGATGAGGGTGCTGACCTTACTGCCGATCCAATGGCACTTCAGCGTTTGAAAGAGGCTGCTGAGAAGGCAAAGATTGAGCTCTCATCATCAACCTCAACAGAGATTAACCTGCCGTACATTATGCCGGTAGCCGGTGTTCCACGTCATCTTGTAAAGACTCTGACACGCGCTAAGTTTGAGTCTCTGGCACACGGTCTCATCCAGGCTTGTCTTGAGCCGTGCCGCAAGGCTATGAGCGATGCCGGTCTGAGCAACTCAGATATCGACGAGGTTATCCTGGTTGGTGGCTCAAGCCGTATCCCTGCCGTTCAGAAACTTGTTGAGGACTTCTTCGGCAAGGTTCCGTCAAAGGGCGTAAACCCAGATGAGGTTGTAGCTGTCGGCGCTTGCATTCAGGGTGCCATCCTGAACAAGGAGGGTGGAGTAGGCGATATCGTCCTACTTGATGTAACACCTCTTACAATGGGTATCGAGACCCTTGGCGGTGTGATGACAAAGCTCATTGATGCCAATACCACAATCCCTTGCAAGAAGAGCGAGACATTCTCTACCGCAGCCGATAACCAGACTGCAGTAACCATCCACGTTCTTCAGGGCGAGCGTCCTATGGCTGCCCAGAACAAGTCCATCGGTCAGTTCAACCTTGAGGGTATCGCACCTGCCCGCCGTGGCATTCCACAGATTGAGGTGACATTCGATATCGATGCCAACGGTATTCTTAAGGTTAGTGCCAAGGATAAGGCTACGGGTAAGGAGCAGGCCATCCGTATTGAGGCATCATCTGGTCTCAGCAAGGAGGAGATTGACCGTATGAAGGCAGAGGCAGAGGCAAACGCCGAGGCCGATAAGAAAGAGCGTGAGCGCATTGACAAGCTCAATCAGGCCGACTCTCTCATCTTCACTACCGAGCAGCAGCTCTCAGAGCTTGGCGATAAGATTCCGGCAGACAAGAAGGCTCCGATAGAAGAGGCTCTGAACAAGCTGAAGGATGCTCACAAGAATCAGGATATCGATGCCATTGACAAGGCAATGGCTGAGCTTCAGACCGCATTCCAGACTGCCAGCGCAGAGATGTACGCTCAGAGTGGCGCACAGGGCCAGCCAGGTGCAGGCGCCGGTTTCAATGGCGGCTTCAACGGTGGTGCCGGCCAGCAGGGTCCTCAGGACAACGGCGGTAACCAGTCATCCGATAATGTTCAGGATGCCGATTACGAGGAGGT
>CALDKD010000009.1 GCA_937898885.1 uncultured Bacteroidales bacterium
GGAAATGCCAGTGCATCATCTTTACATGGTAGATTGCAAGACTGCCACTTTGCGTGATACAAATGTAATAAACAATCAAAGACATGAAGCAAGCCTTCGATCGGCCCAACCTAGCCGGAACAGCGGCTGAATTCACTTGCGAAACTTGAGTAATCTTGAAGAATATGACAGCCCCTACTGTCACAGTAGAGGCCGTCCAAACAACAAAGAAAATAATTATTCGAACCAGTATTTTTTGCCGTTGATGATGTAAAGGCCATGCTGTGGTGTAGTTACCGCGCGGCCGTACATATCATAGATTATTGTATCGTCAGCTCTCTTTTCGGGGAGGGAGACTGAAGTCGTAGGATTATCATTCGTGTAACAGCCGTTGTCATAATAGACCTGCTTGCCAAAGAACGATGGATACAGTTCCTCGCCAAGCGTCTGACAGAAAACAATTACGCTCTGGTCACCGTTCAGTTTCCAGGCAATCTCACCATCTGACATCTGCTGCTCGGTCACAAGCGTCTCACCATCGGCCACCTTGTCATAAAGAACTGTCGAGAAAGCGTTTTCCACTCCGCTTCCTGCAGCGGCCGTTCCTGTAATGATGGAACCCTTGGTAGCAGCATCAGAAACTATTTCACCTGTGTTATAGACATTGGCAACCTTGGCTGCGGCAGCGGCAGAATACAGGTAAGCGATACCGGCCACATTTCCAGTACCCGCAATGTCAGCGCGGTTATATGAATTCGATATACTGCCGGCTGCAGCCTGCACGTATGCGCTGATTCCGGCTGCACAGGTGCTAGATGCACTGATTCCGCCATAGTTGGCACAGCGGTCAACAGTTGTGGCACCATTCATGTATGCAACGATTCCTGCCGCATACTGTTTGCCGCTGACCTGAGCATAGTTGATACATCCGGTAATGGACGATGCCTTTGCGTATGCTGCAATTCCGGCTGCGTAGTTGGCGGTAGATATTACTGTTCCGCCGACACTGAGATTGCTGACAGATGCGCCTTCGGCGTATCCGAACAGAGCCTGGTATGTCTTGGTCGAATTGATGTACAGTCCGTCAATTCTGTGACCCTGACCGTCAAAACTGCTCTTGAAAGTCGTTGAGTTGTTTCCTATCGGTGTCCAAGGGAAACCGATCAGGTCAATATCGTCGGTAAGAACCGCATTGCCGTTGTTTCCGGAATTGATATGCTGTGCGAACCAGGCCAGTTCATAGCCTGTGCCAATCTGATAGACGTTGTCAATCAATGCAGGCTCGCTGATGCTGTCTCCGTTCCAGTTGAAGGCCGTAACCTGGGGCAATTCAACATTGACAGTTATTATTGGTTCGGATGTCATATCTGTCATAATGCTACCACGGGTGTATCCGAAGCCCGGGGCGGTAACTTCATAGTTGAATTTGCCGTAATATTTCAGAGGATAGCGGCCCAATGAATCGGCAGTGATGACATTGCCATTGCGGTCTGTCACAACTACTTCAGGATTGTCGGCGTTTGTCACATTGACCTTAGCCAGAAGTTGGATGACCGTTACTGGAATATTGACATCGGGCACTGCGCCGAAATATGTCTTGTGTGATATGGCAGTGAAGTTGGGACTGCGGCCTCCAATCTTGTCCAACAGACGGTGATTGCCTATCGGGTCGCCGAAACCGTTCACCTGCAGCACGCCTTCGCTCAGGCGGATAGTGTCGCTTGCATCGTCCGGTATGGAAACAGTCACAGCCTGCGCCGATGGAGTACCTGCAAAATTGTACTGGTTGCTGCCCAGAATCAATGCTGTTCCGGTAGGAACGCCATTGTAAGTGATGTATGCCGACATGTTGTATATGCCCGCCATCTTGTTTGCCGGATGATACAGTCCGCTGTACTGCACCTTGACCTGATCGCCCGGACAGAACACGTCGCTGCCGGGATTTGAGACATTGCTGATTGTCCGTTTGACAGGCTTTGCCGTGAACACCTGATACACGTGACCTCCGTCAGTTCCCGTCAGGCGTACAATCTGACGGCCGCGGCGCAGCTTCAGGGTATATGTTGAATCCTGTCCGGCAACTTCCTGGAAACCGTTTTCGTATGAAACGCCATTCTCACTGATGATAGGGTAGCAGATTTCAACTTTTGCCACACCGTCAGGCTGGAAAGTATATTCGTAACAACTGTCCTCTTCCAGATAATAGAAGCAGTCGTGCTCGGCATCCACATACTTGCCTGCATTCTTTAGTGTCTCGGTATTATATTTCTCGTTGATGACCATCCCCGTTTCAAGACCGGTGGGGTCGCCATCGACACTCACGACAAAGACACCTGTGTTTTCGGGCCACAGGGCGCTCCATTCTTCGCCGCCAAGATAAGTGGATTTTACCTGCTTGGCCCACTGGTTCAGGTTGATGGCATCGTATGTGACAAGCACAATGGCTTCACCCCGGGCATCGGCCTTCAACATTGCCCAAGGGTCGGTCGTGGTATTGGCATTGTCTATGCTGACGGCCGTTGAAAGTGATTTTCCATCTATGTCAAATACCGTATAATGGTAGTCCGGCTCAATGAAATAGTTGTTGGTGGAATTGTCTGTGAGCTGCCAGTCGCGCTGTGCAAGAAGGTTGTATGTCTGGCCGCTGCTGAGTTTCAGGTGCCCGCGCTCATTGATGTTGAGCAGAATGTTGGCAACATTGTACTTGTTGTTGTCAGTCGGATCAGTGTCCATATATCGCGGATCGGCATCAAGGTCTGCTGCTGTGAACGCAAATTCGGGGCACTGGGTCTGCTCAATGTAATAGACGAACTTGCCGGCTACGGTACGCTTTCCTTCCTGCCATAGACGGAAGTTGTACGTGTTGCCGTCAGCAAGCCGGTAATTGTAAGTGACTGTCTCGCCACCGGCTATGGTGTCAGTCGGCTGAATCGGCGTGAACGGGACATAATGGACCGAACCCGAACCGTTAGAACCGCCCTCCTTCCTGAAAATGCCGAAACTGGCTGCAGCAGGGAACGAAACAGAAAAACTGCCTCCCATCGGAATGGCTATGTTGGACGTAGTGTTTGCGGTAAGAGTGGCACTGGCGTATGCGTCCATATATCCGGCTTCGACAAGCGAATCGCAGGGATGCAGTGTGCAGTTGTATGATCCGCCATTGACAATAAGGCAGGCCTTTGCCCCGGCAGTAGAGCTGACACCCAGTGTCACGGGTATGTATTTTCCCTCGCGTGTGCGGCAGGACAGGCCGGTGACCGTGTAGTCCTGATCCATCACCCAATCCTTGTTGCTGGCCTTGATTGAAGTCACGGTCCAAAGTTGCAGTCCGATACTGTCAGTCCCAACTTCCAGTTCAATAGTACCGTTCAGATTGTCTTTTGCATCGAAACCGCTTATTACATACGTCTGGGGCTGAATGCTGTTGAAGATGTACATATTCTTTCCTCCGACCACAGCGATACTGTCCTGACGGATGGTATCGCCGCTTTCCTTCTCTGTCAGGACCATTGTTTTGGTCGATGTGTTCATAGTGACAGTGACCGGTGTGGCCATTGCGGCCTGAACTGTAGCGCCTGCTATCAGCGCAAGAAACAGATTCTTTTTCATTTTTATTGGGTTATTTATCGTTTGAAATGTATTTCTTTCCGTCCTTTATCAGGATTCCCCTTGAGCCAGGCAATACCTTGAATCCGTTAAGGTTATAGATTGTTTCGCTTTGCAGGTCATTTCCATCATACCGTATATTATCAACCGCAGCCGGTTTCCAGTCACCCAAAGCCAGGAAATGTCCGGGGTTGATGTAGAGCTTGTAACTGCCTATGTACGAACCTTCCGGTGCCCACTGGTGGAGTTTGCCGGGAGAATTGAAATCGCCGTTCGCATCGGTCGCATAAATGTAGCCGGTGTATGGATTGACATACAGGCCGTATGGTGATGAAAGTTTTGTGCTTATGTCTTCCGATACTGTTCCCGGCAGGCTGTCCTCAAGTCCATCTGCGCCATCTGTCCTGAACATCAGCTCCGGGTCTATCAGGGCCGTATTGAAACGGTATTCGTAAGTGTAGTAACTGAATGACGAGCCTATGGCAAAGAACTTGCCGTCAAGTGTGGCGCAGTTGTACGTGGCCGGAATGTCATCAAGCACCATAAAACACCTTTTTTCACCGTCAAGCGCCTTCTGACAGTCAAAGATTATGGAGCAGGCCGGTGTGTCATAGTAGTCTCCAGGGGAGTTGATGCACAGGTACCTGCCCGTCTGCGACATCTTGCCGTAAAGGTTAATGACTCCGGTATCCACATCACGGACTTTCGTCATGGTAGCGGCATCGACAATTGAAACCGTGGTCTCATACTCGTGGTCTTCCTGAAATGCGTAGCCGCCGGTATTCGCAATGAACAGGCATCCATTGTAATAAGCTATCCCTTCCGGCTCGTAGCCCACTTCACAGCACTTCACTACCTTGAAGGTTTTCAGATCGACCTTGGCAACAAAGCCTTTTGTGCATTCCCACAGGCCACCTATGGTAGAACATTCGTGCCCGTACGATGTTATGTACAGATACTCTCCGTCAGTTGCCATCTTGCGGTTGTTGGGCACATCCTCGGTGGCGGTAACGGCAGTTCCGTCAGTCCTTATATACTGGATAATGTTGGACCAGTTCACAGCAATTGCAATCAGGTCAGGCCCGACCTGGATGATGTCATTCGGCGTGTCACCTATCCCGTAGCCGTTGGCCTCCTCGAACCATTTGTTGGACACGATGCGTCCGTCTTCGAAATAGCTGATGCGGGCATTGTTGGACTGCCAGTTGCCCTCGTTCAGGATAATCAGCCGTTCCTGCGCATTCAATTGGAACAGACAGGCTGCAAACAGAATGGATATTGTGAATCGTCTCATAGCTTATATGTCAATGATATTTTGAAATTGCGCCCCGGCATCGGATAGCGCTGAATCATCTCGTACTGCACATCAAAAAGGTCATTCACCTCAATGCTGAGACCCCAGTGCGGGAAATTCGCCGACAGTTTCAGATCAATGTTGTCGTATGGGCTGAGCATATCCTCGGGGTCGGCATACGACCACATACGTTCCGATACGTGCAGCTCTGATACTGACAGCGTCAGCATTTTCCAGGCTCCCATAACAGTCACTCCGCTTGAAAAACGGGGTGAATAGCAGATGACCATATTCCAGTTTTCGTCATCCTCCGAGCCGGTGCGGTTGCGGTCATCCTGAAGGGTACACGATGCCGTCACTCCCGCGCTCCAATCCCTTGCCTGACGCTGAATGGTCATACTGCCATTAAGTCCGTGACAGAGTGTTTTTCCATAATTGAGCATGGACCAGGTATATGTGCCCTTCATCGGAAGACACACGATACGGTCAGTTATATCGTTGCGGTATGCATCGGCCTGAATAGAGAAGTTCCACAGGCCGGGTGTGGCGTGATATTCAAGACCGATGTTCCATTGGCGGGTGAACTCGGGTTTCAGATTGCGGTTGCCGGCCTGGGTATAATAAAGGTCATTCAGTGTAGGGGCACGGAATATCTGCTTGTACCAGACTCTGGCTGTGAGCCCCCAGCGGGTGTATGAGAGTGACAGACTTGGAGTTGCCTTGAAAAGCGGGTCCGCCGCGCCCACATTCACTTTCGTCCAGTCCTTGTAATACTGTCCCAGATACGATGCCGCCACGTTTATACCTTGCATATTGGCCATCACCGCAATGACCGTCTTGGTATCCAGTCTGGTTACCCGGTCAAAGAATTTCAAGTCAGAGTTGAGACCGGTCAGGCGCGCATCGGCTCCGGTATTGATCGTGAGCCATGAAACCGGTGTTAGACAATATGAAAGGGCCGCATATGCATCGTTCTGTCGGTAATGGTTGTCAACACGCGCTGTGTTCTGGTTCTCGGGATAATCTGTACAGTAACGCAGGTATTCCCAGGCATACTTTGCGGTAGCCTTCAGACGGTGACGCTCACCAAAGGCATGGTCCCAGGTGCCTTGGACAAAGAAATCGCGGTCCCATTCACGGCCCACATTATCGTATTTGTCACTGAGACGTCTGACTATGCCGCCCGGACAGCCGCGCTCTGAAGTGTAATAATAAAGGTGACTTTGGAAATCTCCCCCGAACAGGGCTGACTCGACACGCAGATACTCTATGTCAGAATTGGCACGCACTCCGACTGTATCCTCGTAGCGGGAATGGTAGCGGAACGGATAATCGCCCTTGGAATTAAGATACTCGACATCGACAAAACCCTGAATATGATCTTTTGCCAGCTGCCAGTTGGCCTTGCCGCCCCAGGTGTGAAACGATGCAGCTTTCAGCTGGACGGACAATGAATCGCTGACCGGCCGGCGTGTCTGCATATAGACCGTCGCCCCCGATGCATATTCCGATGCACTCTGGCACTGGTTCAGACGGTTTGCATTGTACAGCGATACCGATTCCAGCGTACTCAGCGAATATTTGCCCAGATCGACCGTCCCGTTCTGTGCATTTGTGATTCTGACTCCGTCTATGAACACTCCGGTGTGCTGTGCCCCAAGCGAACGCACATTGATGGTCTTCAGTCCGCCCAGTCCGCCATAATCCTTTATCTGTACACCGGCAAAGTATTTGAGGGCATCGGCTATGGAAGTTGATGCAAGTGCCTGCAGCTGTTTTCCCTCAAGCGTCTGCTGTGTTACAAGCTGGCGTTCCCGGTACTCTGCCATTATCACAACCTCGTCAAGGGCTCTTGAAATGGAGTCCTGATCGCTGGCATGACACAACGGCACGAAGGCACATACCAATAGGGGCAATATGAATGCTGTTCTACTGTTCATCCCAACCCGTACACCTGCAGGTAAAGAAACGCTAAGTGTTACTGGCTGGTCTTCTGACTTGTCCCTTCTTACGCGCCTTCCCAGGAGAATTCCCAGTGGCATGGTGGCGTAAGAAACGAATTTGGGACTTACAGCAGCAGGTACTGTTACGGATTCACACCGTATTCCAAATTATCCCTTGGGGTGCCAACCCCTCGAGGAACCAATAACCGGGTGCAAAGATAAAACGAATTTTTTGAACAGGGGACAGGTTCCGTTCATTTTT